>NC_019757.1:1348500-1703000 GCF_000317535.1 Cylindrospermum stagnale PCC 7417 | reverse complement strand
CTCCTGAAAGCGATCGAACATCCCCAAACACGCGATCGCTGTCTTGCCGAAAGGTCTTTCTTACGCATACTCGAAGGCGGATGTCAAGTACCCATAGGCGTCAATACAGAAATTGTTGATGACGAATTAACACTAACGGGGTTAGTCGCCAGTGTCGATGGTCAAAAGCTGGTCAAAGATACGATCACAGGTGCGGCTAACAATGCTGAAGCCATAGGCGCAGAACTAGCCAATATCCTACGCCAACAGGGAGCTACAGAAATTTTAGAGCAAATATTTACTGAGGTTCAGCGAGGTTCTTAAGCTATTGGGCAACCAGATGTGATTAGATCAGAAATGATTGCCGTTGCCCAAAAGGCTTGCCAGACGCGACTAATTCCGTTTGCCGGCATCAAGAGGTGACATTGACAATATTGGCAGAACTGGGGAAACAGAAACTACCATGCGGATTCTATTTGTTGCAGCAGAGGCAGCTCCCGTTGCGAAAGTTGGGGGAATGGGTGATGTTGTCGGAGCATTGCCCAAATTCTTGAGAGCAATGGGGCATGATGTCCGAATCTTCCTACCTTACTACGGCTTCCTGCCTGACAAAATGGAGATTCCCAAGGAGCCTATTTGGCGCGGATATGCCATGTTCCAGGACTTTGCAGTTTACGAAAGCGTTCTGCCTGGTACAGATGTTCCCTTGTACTTATTTGGACATCCTGCTTTCATGCCCCGCCGCATTTATTCTGGAGAAGATGAAGACTGGCGGTTCACCTTGTTTTCTAATGGTGCAGCTGAGTTTTGCTGGAATTACTGGAAGCCGGAAATTGTCCACTGTCACGATTGGCATACAGGGATGATTCCTGTGTGGATGCACCAAGATCCAGATATCACCAGCGTGTTTACCATTCATAACCTGGCTTATCAAGGGCCTTGGCGTTGGTATTTGGAGAAAATTACTTGGTGTCCCTGGTACATGCAAGGACACAACACCATGGCCGCAGCGGTGCAATTTGCCGACAAGGTGAATACAGTTTCCCCGACTTATGCCGAGCAAATCAAGACACCCGCTTATGGTGAAACTCTTGAAGGTTTGCTGTCTTTCATCAGTGGTAAGTTATCTGGAATTATCAACGGGATAGATACTGAGGTTTATAACCCTGAGAAGGATAAATACATCGCCCAAACTTTCACAGCCGATGCCTTAGATCAACGCAAGGCTAACAAAATTGCTCTGCAAGAAGAAGTGGGGTTAGAGGTTAACCGCAATGCCTTTTTAATTGGGATTGTCACCCGGTTAGTCGAACAAAAGGGCATTGATTTGATCTTACAAATCCTGGATCGCTTCTTGGCATATACAGATGCACAGATTGTACTGCTAGGAACTGGCGATCGCTACTACGAAAGCCAAATGTGGCAGATGGCATCCCGCTATCCAGGGCGCATGGCCACTTACCTACTGTATAACGATGCTCTTTCTCGTCGCATCTACGCTGGGACTGATGCCTTCTTGATGCCTAGCCGGTTTGAACCCTGCGGTATCAGCCAAATGATGGCTTTGCGTTATGGTTCCGTGCCGATTGTGCGGCGTACAGGCGGATTAGTTGACACTGTAACGCATCACGACCCAGTCAACGAAGCCGGGACTGGTTATTGCTTTGACCGCTATGAACCCCTAGACTTGTTCACCTGCATGATTCGGGCTTGGGAGGGTTTCCGTTTCAAACCCCAATGGCAGGAGTTACAAAAACGCGGTATGAGCGAGGATTTCAGTTGGTATCAATCTGCTAAGGAGTACGTGAAGTTGTACAGGTCACTTTACGGCTTGCCAGATGAAGAGGAAGCCTCTTCACAACAACCAAAGTTAGTCTTGAAATAGTAATCGGCTAAGAGGATGTTTTAAAAGTATCAAAATTGATCGAGATTCCCCCAACCCACGCCAGGCAAGCTCAAGTCGGGAAACCCTCCCACGCAACTGGCTCCCCTTGGAAAAGGGGGCAAAAACTTCTTAAAGTCCCCAAGTCCTGGGGAGCCACTGCGTTGAGCAGCTCTGCCGACTTAAAGCAAGTGGCGTGGATTTAGGGGAATCTACAAGTGTTTGATTTATCATCAACGACTTTTAAAACATCTTCTAAGCGAACAGCTAATGGCTTAGATAAATTAGCCATTAGCTACAGTAAATTAGCGAAAACTTAATTCAATAGTGTCAGCTTATGTTGAGCTTCTTGATAAGTTTCTAGCTCAACTCTGTGCTTTAGCGCATATTCCAACAACTCGTTTGTCCACCGTGAAAAAATATTAAATATTCCATCGACCACATCAAAACACTTTTGAATCTGTGAGTCTGTAAGTTCTATTTCTATGAGTAATTTTCTGATTTCCGATGTAAAAATAGCGTGTTCATTTTCAGCTTGTAAATGTGAATTACCAAAATATATGTATTTTTTTTTGGTAATCTCTTGAATTTCTGAGGCGATTGAACTTGATATCAAGAAAAAAACTTTTCCCGTTGCTTCTAGAGCCTCAATTACTGCTAGTCTAATTACAGGATCTGCTTGTAAAGTATATGCAGCAACTTGATAGGCTATCTGCCGGGTAATTTTGGTTTCCTCACCCCAAATAAATCTCAATGACTGAGTGAAATTCCAGGAGGGATTAAATTCTAGTTGTTCTAAGTCAATTAGAAACCATTGCCAATGGTTAGAATCTTCAATCGTGTACTCATTGACAATTTGCTGAAGTAGATTATCAGACAGATTCACTGGAAAAACATATTTGTTCAAGTCACCAAAACTCATTACATAATGAGCCATACAGGGAGCAAAAGACAACCTTTGTCTTGGATTTATGGTTTGATCTTGCATAAAATCGAACAAGGGTAATTGAGCGAATTCTTGCTTTTTATTCTCAATGTACACCAGTAGCTCTTGCATGGAATTATCTACCTGTGTGAATGGTTTTTAGCAAGGGAAACTACAGAAATATCAAAATGACTAACGTACATCTGTGCACACATTTGATTTGATTTTTCTGTACTTGTATGAGTAGTGCAACCTAATAATTAACCAGCACTTTGGTTTTTTAGATTTAGAACAATCTAAAATCATCACACAACAATCAGATTTATGAAGTTTTGAAACAATAGTGAATGTGCGATGATTTTTTATGATTTATGAATCTAACTTAAATTTAGTATAAAATTTAAGTTTAAACAGTAGTAATATTACTGAATAAATGTATTATGAAAATTTCATGCCTACAGATTATTACAGGATAATACTTATAAAAAATTTTAAGTGTAATTACTGCTAATATGTAATACTGCGGTTTATTCAACCGGAAATTTTCTCCGTGTACCTGCGCCTATGAAGTATCAATGACATTAGCAAGCAGATTCAACAATATTGTTTTTTCATGATTTTGCGTCAGTCCTGTTCGGGTAATTTTGGTTGCTGGTGATTTAAACTGCTAGCTAGTTTAAGTATCTATAGCTAATAAAAAACCGGCAGGAACTCCGGTTTTAGAAGCATATTTCTGGAAATTACACCACCATGATGTTGCTTAGTTGCACCCTAAGTAATTTTGCACAATTTGCAAAATCCGTTCTGCTGCATGACCATCCCCAAAGGGATTAATGGCATTTGCCATTGCTGTGTATGCATTTGGGTTACTGAGTAATTCACTAGCGGTGGCAAAAATTTTCTCACTGGTAGTGCCCACAAGTTTGGCGGTACCTGCGGTAACGGCTTCTGGTCTTTCTGTGGTGTCTCTGAGAACTAACACAGGTTTACCAAGACTGGGTGCTTCTTCTTGCAAGCCACCGGAGTCGGTTAACAAAAGATGCGATCGCGCGATCGCCGCGACTAATTCACCATAATCTAAGGGTTCTGTCAAAAAGATGCGGGGATGATTGCCTAGAAGTTCCTGCAACGGTACCCTGACAGTCGGATTGCGGTGTAATGGCAATAGCAAAGCTGTATCAGCAAACTTGTCTAAAATCTGCAAAAACCCTTGGGCGATCGCTTGCAATGGTTCTCCCCAATTCTCTCGGCGATGCACTGTAGCTAACAGAACACGATATTTATCCCAGTTTAAGCCTGCTATCTCACAAGCTGGTTGAGTTGCAGCCACATTCAACAGCGCATCAATCACCGTGTTACCCGTCAAGTGAATTTCTCCCAACACACCAGAACGGCGCAAGTTTTCCGCCGCCCAAGGAGTTGGGGCAAAATGTAACTGGGTGAGTTGAGAAATTAACCGCCGATTAGCTTCTTCTGGGTAAGGATTAAATAAATCATCCGTTCTTAAACCAGCTTCCACATGACCTACAGGTATTTTTTGATAAAATGCTGCTAAAGCTGCGGCAAAAGCAGTGGTAGTATCTCCCTGTACTAAAACTAAATTTGGCTTATTTTCCTGGAATAGCGCCTCTAAGCCTTGTAAGCTGCGGCAGGTAATATCATTTAGAGATTGCTGCGGCTGCATAATCTCCAGGTTACGATCTGCTTTGAGGTTGAACAGTTGCATTACTTGCTCAACCATCTCGCGATGCTGTCCTGTCAAAATTACTTGCAACTCCAAGTCCGGGGAACGTTGAAAGACTTGAATCACTGGCGCTAGTTTAATGGCTTCCGGACGAGTACCCAAAATAACGCCAACTCGCTGTTGATGAGTCATTAGTCAATAGTCAATAGTCATTGGTCATTAGTCATGAGTCATTAGACTGAGACGCCATGAATTATAGTTCACAACGCAAGATAAATAATTTTCCTTCTTTAAAGCCCTGATCGCTTTAACAAAATAAAAATAAACATTAAAAAACCCGGCTGAACCGGGCAGATGCACTGTTTGTCGAATTCCGTAATGATGACTAAAACTTTGTTTCGCAAGTTAAAGGACAAGCAGCATAAACGGTAGTCTGCATTTGTTCTGTCTCTCCATGCAGCCAGCTTAACCATCTGACTTGCTTAGGATGAATACCTTTAAGAGTTAGCACGCCAGCAGCAACCAACACAGCCATCACATTAAACATGATTAGACCGCCGGCTACAAGCAAAACTGCACTAACAGGCATTACAGATTGCAGCACAATCGACAACAAACATCCGAACGTCGCCATCAAAACAACTAATGGGAAACCGACAACCAGCAAGCACACTGCCAATGTGAAAGTCCAGATCAAAAAGCTTTTAATCAACAACAAGGAGTAGGTCTTTCCTAGATTAGAGCTTTGAGCAGAAACCATGACTTTTCCTCCCAATACACAGCAAGGTTTATTTTTTTTAGCTATTTCCCGCTTGTGGCGAGCAAACTAAATTGATTTAAGTGAAATTTCAGTATATAGAAACCTATTGATAAAATGAGCATTTGTTTACTAAAGTTTACAGTTAATATTTTGTAATTATGGATGTCTAGTCAAGTTCACATTTAAGGATCAAGGCTATTTGTCGCATCTATCTTCAGGCATAGAACCTTAAGTCCGTTAGTCCCATACTTTGATCCCCGAAGGCTTGGGTCGAGATTGCTTAACATTTCTTATAAAAACCGGTAGTGCTTCTCATAATTATCTAATCAAGCTGAAAAAATTATCTGCTGATTGATTTTGCTGTTAATTGCTAGCAACTTGGATTCATCCTGAAGAAAAATTTCTCATTTTCAACATGGAAATAGCCGCTTTTAAATATTTAGTCTTTCTTAGAACTGAAATTTTAAGTGTATACACATAGAGATTTTAAGGGACGGGGTGTGTTAAACAAGTTTATATCTGTGAAATAATTTCTATAGAACCAATAAATAGTGGAATTTAAAAAAGAAAAGATACAAGTGGAGGTGGATGAACAGAAACTGACTGTTGTGCCAGAGTTGTGTAGACGTAGCCCCTAAAGTAGACATCGCCTGACAGAATTTTAGATTTTGGATGCAAAAGAAATCTAAAATTCCCAATCGAAAATTGAATGCCTCTATTCCTCAGGCGTCTACGCAAGTATTTGTCCCAAGTCACCACTAAGTTTTTGCTGATTCAACTTTCTGCCTGCCAAAAGTGAAGATATATGACAGAATCACAGCCCCGTAATCTACCACCAATACCACCACCACCACCGCCAACGGTGACTACGCAGCGCCAAGCTACACAAACGTTAGATATGTCAATTGATCGCAGTGGCAATACCCCCGCTGTTAAGACCACATCCTCACCAACAACTTCTGCGCCTGTTGCAACCCATCGTCCGGGAACTCCACCGCCGATGATTCCTAGTCCTTCCGCCTTCAAAATTAAATATTCGGGACCGACCTTAGCGCAGCTCGTCAAAGAAGCGTTTGATCAGGGATTTTCTGACCTTCACTTGGGTGTTGGTGAGATCCCCCGCTTCCGCAACCGTGGAGAAATCCAAATAACGGATTATCCTGAAACCGATAAAGAAGGTTTTATCAGTTGGTTGCGTGAAGTATTGAGCGAGGGGGAAATTCAGCGGTTTCAAGAAAGCCTAGAATTTGATGGCGCAACTCAGTACGAATTTGCCCGTGTGCGGATCAATGTTTTTGACTCCCTCAGAGGCTATTCAATGGTGCTGCGATTGATTCCGCTAAAAATCTTGACTATGGAGCAGTTGAGATTACCTCCAGTTTTGCGGGATATTTGCCATTACCACAAAGGTTTTATTTTAGTTACCGGGCCTACTGGTTCTGGCAAATCGACGACGTTGGCGGCGATGGTTGACTACATCAACAGACAGATGCCTAAACACATCATCACTATTGAAGATCCCATTGAATTTGTCCACCAAAGCCACAAGTCATTAGTCAAGCAACGGGAAGTGGGAATGCACACCCTAAAATTTGACCACGCTTTAAAAGCAGCTTTGCGGGAAGACCCAGATTTGATTCTGGTGGGGGAAATGCGGGATAAAGAAACAGTCAATACTGCCCTGAAAGCGGCTCAAACTGGTCACTTAGTCATGGGAACTCTGCACACCAATAGCGCTGTGAAAACCATTGAGCGGATTCTCAATCTGTACGCCGGTGAGGAACAGGATGCAATGAGGGTGGCAATTTCTGAGTCTTTAGTAGCGGTAATTGCTCAAGGTTTGTGCCGCACAACTGATGGTAAGCGGGCTGCCTTCCACGATATTCTGATTAACACAGACGCGGTCAAAGAATGGATCAAAGACGGTAAGTATGATGAAATTACCGAGTTGATGAAGCAAGCCAGCTTTGATGGGATGATTACCATGAATCAGTCACTGCTCAACCTTTACCAAGAAGGTCGCATCACTGAAGAAACTGCCTTGGAAATGTCACCAACTCCTAATGAAATGGCGCAATTTCTCCGAGGTCGGGTTTAATTTTCGACAGTGCCAATTTTAGATTTTTTGGTGCCATTCCCTATTTTTAAGTAGGGAATGGCACTAACGTGGAGACAATTCCAAATCCAAAATCTAAAATTGAGATCTCGCCCTACAATGCCCCAGCAGCCGTTTTATCCAAAATACCGCCACTCAAATGAGTAGTAATGTTCATCGCTTGGAGCACTGGTAAACCATTTAGTCCCAAGGGGTAGTCGATAACGCTAACTGCGCCATTACCCTGGCGGAAATTCCAGAAATTATCTGGCGATAAACCCAGAAGATAACAAAGCAAGGTTTTATTAGTGGCGTCGTGTGCTACTACTAAGCCGGTTTGGGGTTGATTTTCTAATGCTGCTTGTACTATTGACTGCCAAGCGGCGACACTGCGTTCCCATACCTGTTGCAAATTTTCCCCTTCAGGCATTTGCACTACTGCGGGTTCTGTCCGCCAGCGTTCCAACTCTCCCGGAAACTCTTGCTCTATTTCTGCTTCAAATTTTCCTTCCCAGAGTCCGTGGCTAATTTCCCTTAAACCATCAAGCAATTCCAACTTCACACTAGGATGTTGTTTGAGGATAATCTCTGCCGTTTCTTTAGGACGCAACATTGTACTGCTGACAGCAAAATCAATTGCTACATCTTGGAGAAATTCCCCGGCTTTAGCTGCCTGTTGTCTCCCGTTATCATTCAGGGGAACGTCAATTTGTCCTTGAAACTTGCCTTGGCGATTCCACTCGGTTTCTCCGTGACGTACCAGCAACAATCTAATTCCCTGATGACCTGGCCGCAATGTCGGTAAAGTTTCTCCCATGTGTTGCGTCTGATTCATCGATTCCAGTTGGACTGGTTCATCCAACCCCCCAGCAAAATTCAGGACGGTGACACCACAGTTAGATTGCTGTATCGAATGATAGCGACCTGGGGAAATACCCAGTGCTGTGCTAATCAGGGCGCGATTAATGCCGTTATGTCCAACTATGAGAATAGTTTCTTTCGGATGACGGGCTAAAATTTCTTGCCAAAACTGCCGCGCTTGGGCGTACACAGCCAAAACAGGAAAATGTTCTCTTGTACCCTCAGCATCGTTAATGAGCATCCCCAGTTTATCAGGGTGTTCTTGCCAGACGCGATAGTCGTCGGCAAATTTCTGCTTGACATCTGCTGAAAGCATTTCTGCCCACAAAGGTAAGTCAATTTCTAGCAGTTGGTCATTCGTTTGCGGAACGGCAGACTGTTCTGCTAATTCGCTGTGAATGATCTCTGCTGTCTTTTTTGCTCGCTGTAGAGGACTACAGTAAATGGCGTTAAATACAATATTACTAACAGCTCTGCCTACTTTTCTGGCGTCGTTACAACCTTTTTCTGTTAATCTTGATACATCTGTGCGCCCTTGGATGCGCTTCTCTGTATTATAGGTACTCTGACCGTGGCGCACAATGATGACTCGTGTCATCTGTCTAGCCCTCCTCTATCTAAAGGACTAATTTTACTGCATAACGCTTGCAGAATAATCTCCGAGATAGATTTGGTCTATGTGTCGATCTGTACCGTAAAACAGCACAGTAATTTTTGCCAGCTTAGGGAGGGTTGATTTTTAGCGATCGCATTACGCGATCGCCACAGCTATAAATCAGGACACGAACAATTTTTAATTTTTAATTGTTTACTCGTTCCCCAAATCTAACTGCAATTGCAACCCGTCATTACCGTTAGTAGATTGAGCCGGTTGCAAAAAAATAGGGGTGCTTGGTAGTGATATTGATTCGTTGAGGGGCAATTGCTCTGAAGTTGTGTTGTCGCTGCCACGATTTTGTTGCTCAAAAAATTTCCCGAAGTCACGCTGCGCGCTTCTATCATCAATTCCGATTAAAGAATCACCACTTAAGGTGAAATTTTCCAGATTTGGTTGTGGCTCTGGTGACTGTGCGAACACTGAGCTTTCTAAGGCTGTTAACGCTGCCATAATTGATAAAGCGGCAGTAATTTTATGGTTCATTTATTTAATCCCAATTTCTTTTAATATTGCTTGTTTTTATTCTCTAATACCAATTCTCTAGAAATTTAGACTTAATAATGAGTAAAGACTTTTTTGGCACAACGGTAATATTCTTGCTAATTATTAAGTGCAGCTTTTTTCATGAAGAATGGGTACAGGTAAAAATATTATAGATGATGTTTTCGCAGTTATTGTATTTTGAGGTACTTAAATTGTCAATAATTTTGTTTATTAGTTAAGCAAAACAAGTAGATAAAATCTGACTTTGTAACTTCGTCAAATTATAAAAGATATATTCTATCTTGTTGCTAAATCTTAAAAAAGTTTTAATTTAAATTGTTGAAATGCTGATAAAAGCGATTGCCTCCAGCATGACAGTCCGCCCAATCGCTGGAAGCAATGGCGCAACGCCCAACCTAGGCGAAGGTATATTTTTTATTGCGGAGTTTGAGTTGGCTGTGGTGTACCTAACTTAGAGTTGAGAGCATCGCGTAACTTTGGGCTAAGGATTACACGATTAACTGCGTGAATCACTCCATTGCTGGCTTGAATATCTGGTTGGATGACGCTGGCATCATTCACAATTACCTTATTTCCTGTCACACGCACAGCAACACCACCGCCAAGAGTTTTTACTGTACCAGTTTTTAATTCATTAGCAGTTACTTTACCAGATATGACATGATAGCTGAGAATTTGGCGTAACAGATCCTTATTGTCTGGTTGGAGGAGTAAATTTACTGCACCTGGAGGTAAGGATTCGTTGAAGGCTTGATTTGTAGGGGCAAAAATAGTGTAGTTACCTTTAGCAAGGGTGTCAGCAAGTCCAGCTGCTTGTACAGCTCGCACCAAGGTGCTAAAAGAAGGATTAGCATTTGCTACTTCGATCAGGTTTCCTGTACCAGTAGTCGCGGGTGTCGCTGGAGTTCTGTCGGGTGGGGTAGTATCAGGTGGACTTTGAGCCATTAGAGGAATGCTGAGGAAAGCATTCACGGTGATAATTCCAGTGATCACAGCCAGTTTTTTGGCTAATTGAGTCAGATAATGAATGTTCATGACAAATCTTAAGTTGGAAGGCAAAAAGCTAATTACCCCTCCACCCTATTGAAGATATGTTTATGGCTCCTCTGACGTTAGAGGTATATCTGAGGACATAATTAAGACAAATCTCACGCCAAGGCGCAATGACAAAAGAGAAATAGTTGAATTTTATTCTATACATCTACGTGCTCATTCCATCGCAGCTAAGACAGCTTTCGGCAATAACTTATCTTTAAACCAAATAATCCTCCCAGGCACATCATTTAATTTCACCCCAGCTTTTTCTAAATTCAACCGCTCAGAAATTGCCAAAATCAAATTATCACAACCTGCGCGGCGCACTTGAGAAAACTTCTTTTGTAAATATTCAGGACGCCAATAACCAACAATTTCTAATAAAAAGCTGCGTCCATCAGGATGTACCAAGCGAAAATCGGGAATCATCACACTACCGGGAATCGGAATTAAATCAACTTCTCGCTCTAACACCCAGCCACTTTTGAGAGAATCCCACTTATCAGCAAAGGATGATTCTAACATACTATCGTAAGGTTTGCCTGGTGGATAGTGGGACACCAAACCACATTCTGAATTGAGGGTAAAACGTCCCGTTCTCCAAGCATTTGTATAGGCGTCGCGGGTTTGGAGAGTTGCTGCCAAACTCCATTTTGTAACGTGTAATAAAGCGGGAATTAGTTTAGCGATTGCCAAACCGTAGCGCGTACTCGGATTAAACAAACTCGTCGGGCCATCAATAGTAATTGTAAAGCCGTGATCAGCATCACCTTCAATATAAGCCATTAATTGAAACAACTTGAGATAGCGAAATAACAGCTTATATTCCCCTGGCACATTGCGGTGAGCATTTAACACCAGTTGACTAGCTTTATAAAATACTCCTTGCACCTGAGATAAATTATATCTATTTAACAAATGTGGCGTTGTTGGTGGATCAAAAGCCGTCAAAATCTTATTTTCTGCCAAATCAGCATAAAGTCCATCTCGCACCTGTGCCGGTAAAACTTCCCGTTCAAGTTCTTGAGTTAACTCATCAGCAATTTTGCTGAGTGTAACTTGAGTTGATTCTCGACTAGCAACAGATTTCGCCGCCAGTGCAAACACCCGTTCTCTTAACATTGGCGGTTCCAAAGGACTAACAATTTCAAAATTGCAAAAACTGCTTTTAAGAATATAAGCCAAACCCCGCTTCATTCTATAATCAGTCGTATCGCCTTCAAAATCTGACAATTGACGCTCAAGCACCCCTTGCGTTTTCCCCACCGCCTCCTGAAAAAAACTAATTAACTCAGCCGCCAAACCTAAATGTTTCTCATCAAGTTTCAGTCTCTTCGGGATGATCTCCTCCCCGTTGAGACGGTGCATCAATAAATCTGTCGGTAACATCTGAATTTTTGATTTTTGATTTTTGATTTTGAATTGAATAATTAATCCCTAACTGTTCCGCCGCCTTCAAATTTTCTGGCTTACCACTTCCATAAATCACCTGCAAATTCCCTTTTTTCTTCTCCTTATTCTCTTGGCGTTCTTGGCGCCTTGGCGGTTCGTTACTCTTCTCCCCTCTCCTTCTAGCCGAAGTTCCCTCCTCACTCGTATCCTCAGCCACCACTTCATATAAAATCGCGCGTTTATTTTCAGTATTACCCTTACGTAAAATCCTCCCCAAACGCTGAACATATTCCCGCGCCGAACCAGTCCCCGATAAAATAATAGCAATACTTGCCGCCGGCACATCAACCCCTTCATTCAAAACATGAGAAGCAATCAAAGTATTAAATTCACCCTCACGAAACTTAGTTAATATCTCATGCCTTTCCTTCACAGGCGTTTGGTGGGTAATAGCCGGAACAAGTAACTCTTGGGAAATGCGGTAAACCGTAGCATTATCAGCAGTGAAAATCAAAATTCGTTCTGGGTAATGTTCTGCTAATAAGTCAATCAAAATTCGCAATTTACCATCAGTTCCCAAAGCGATTTCCTTGGCTTCCCGGTGTGATAACATCGCTCTGCGGCCATTTTGCGATCGCGCACTCATTTGCACAAACATCTGCCAACCTTGCAGACTCCCCAGAGAAATCTGTGATTGGCGCAAAAAATCGTTGCGGGTTTGAATCAACTGCTGATATCTTTCCCGCTCAAGTTGTGATAACTTCACCTTAATTTGGACAATTTCATGTTCTGCTAAAGCCTTCCCCGCCAAGTCTTCAGCGCGTTGGCGATAAACTTCTTTCCCAATGAGGATATCTAAATCAGCGTGTTTACCATCGGTGCGTTCTGGTGTAGCGGAAAGTCCCAAACGATAAGGTGCGATCGCATATTCAGCAATTACCCGACTAAAATCTGTCGGTAAATGATGACATTCATCAAAAATGATCAAAGCATACTGATTCCCCAAAGTCTCAGCATGAATGGCTGCACTGTCATAAGTAGCCACCAAAATCGGTGTTTTATCCCGCGAACCTCCCCCCAATAAACCTATCTGTGCATCGGGGAACGCCGCCTCTAGATGCGCGTACCACTGATGCATCAAATCCAAAGTTGGTACCACAATCAAGGTTGTGCGTGGTGTCGCCTGCATCGCCATTTGCGCTAAATACGTCTTTCCTGCCGCAGTGGGAAGCACCACCACCCCTTGCCTTCCCGCCAGTTTCCAAGCTGCTAATGCCTCAGTCTGGTGGGGATAGGGAGTCATTTCTAAACCGGCAACCAACTCTAAAGGATAAAATTCCTTCGCCTCGTCGATAAAGTTTGTTTCTTCTGCTTGTAGGGCTTCCACTAAAGAGCGGTATTGAATCGCCCGAACGCGGAATTTTTCGATTCTATCATCCCATGTGGCGTAATCCATCCAGGCTTTGCCCCGTGGTGGTGGATGTAAAATTAATGTGCCACGATCAAAAGTTAATGTAGGGGTGCGAGCCATCTAGGAGCTTCTCTGCCAACTATTTTTAAACTACTCATAACGCAAAAAGTGCATTATTTCTCACAGGAATCTTGATAAAATACAATAAAACTGCACAGTCCGCCAATGTCCGATTGGCAAACAAATAATAGTCTTCTAAAATCTCTGCAACTATGATAGTAAATATTTCTGAAAAAAATCGCATATTATAGCAGGTTGCCACCAAGTTAGTGATGCCAGTTACCAACTTTTAGTAAACCATAATTTATGGGAAAAGCAATGCTTAGTTAAGGTGAATAAGAGGTGATAATTCAGTTTACCACCAGGAAGACCAGTTAACTTTTAATAAATTTTTATTCTAGAAAAATCACCAATACTATAATTTTAAACTGAAACAGTGACATCTGATAGCAAATTTGCTAACACCGGCTTTTACGACTTTCGATAGATTCACACCAAGCAAATGTTGGCTGGTACTTTCTTTATGCATAATAGGTGTTGAGCTATTACTTTGTCTAGCTAATTATGGGTACAGTCCCTTCAGCTAGCTGCACCAAAGGAGAAGCCACGTTGAAAGGAATACGCTCCCGCCTCAAGTTCTATGCTGTGGCAGTATTAGCTGTTTGTATCGCCTTACTACTGACATTGTTGCTACAGCCACTGCTAAACCCAACAATTTTCATACTGTTTTTTGCTGCCGTTGCCGTTAGTGCTTGGTATGGCGGCATGGAAGCTGGTTTATTGGCTACGGCTTTATCTACTTTAGCCGTTAGCTACTTTTTCTTAAAGCCAGTATTTCCCCTCTCGGTTCATGCTCTAGATAGCATGATACGGTTAGGCTTGTTTGTCCTGGTGACAATACTAATTAGCTCTTTGAACTCGCAGCTACGCACAGCGAAAAAGCGTTTAGAGTTAAGTATGCAGCAGCTACAGGCGAGCGAGGCACGGTTTAGACGCTTGACAGAATCGAACATCATCGGGGTGATTACAGCCGATATTAATGGGGGGATTGTTGAGGCTAACGATGCTTTTTTAAAAATGGTGGGCTATACGCGGGAGGATCTGCTAGCTGGGCGGGTGCGTTGGCGCGACATCGTATCCCCAGAAGATTTAGAAATGTGCGCTTTGCGTTCAGCATCTTTGAAAGAGAATCGCTCTGTTACCGAACTCGACAGCAGAGGAGTATGTCAGCCTTTTGAAAAAGAATATATCCGCAAAGATGGCAGTCGCATCCCCCTTTTGACAGGTTCTGCCTTATTAGAAAATAATCCAGAGCAAGTAATTGGCTTTGTTTTGGACTTAAGTATACGCCAGCAGGCGCAAAATGCTTTACGTGAAAGCCAAAGCAGATTTAGTGCCTTAGCCGATGCCACTATTGAAGGCGTAATCATTCACGAAAATGGAAAAGTTCTGGATGCCAACCGAGCCTTTGCCAAAATGTTTGGCTACGAAATTGATGAAGTGATTGGCATGTCGGCGGCAGACTTTTTAACACCAGAAGGGCAAAAAATCTTCCGAGAAAATATCTGCAATGGTGATGAAAAGCTTTATGAGATGACTGGTGTAAAAAAAGATGGCACAACTTTTTTCTTGGAAATAGTCGGTAAAAGCTGCATTTACCAAGGACGGACTGTGAGGGTTTCCGCTAGCCGGGATATTACAGAACGCAAACAAGCAGAACAAGCACTGCAAGATAGTCAAAAGCGGTTCAGTCGGCTAGTGGAATCAAATATATTTGGTGTGGCCGTTAGCGACTTTGAAGGTGGTATCGAGTACGCCAACGACTATTTTTTGAATATGGTGGGCTATAGCCGTGAAGAAATGCTGGCAGGTGAGGTGCGTTGGGATGTGATGACACCACCAGAATACATAGATTTGGATCAAAAAGCGATCGCCGAACTTTTAAAGCATGGAGTCGCTAACCCCTTTGAGAAAGAGTATATCCGCAAAGATGGTAGTCGTGTCCCCATCTTAATTGGGATAGTTTTGTTGCAAGAACCTTACAATCGCCAACAAGAGCAGATTGCATTTTGTCTGGATTTAAGCCAACGTAAACGGGCAGAAAAGACTCTGCACCAACGGGAAGAAGAACTAAGCCTAATTACAAATGCTGTACCCGTACTGATTTCCTATATCGATACCCAACATTGTTATCGCTTTAATAACAAAGGATATGAAGAATTGTTTGGGATTCCCGCTTCAGAAACTTATGGCAAGCACATTAGAGAAGTTCTGGGTGAGTCGGGTTATCAGTTTGTGCGTCCGTATATAGAAGCAGTAATGTCAGGAGAGCAAGTATCGTTTGAAAACCAAGTAATTGATAAACACGGTAGATATCGTGATGTTAGTACCACGTACATTCCCCAGTTTAGTCAGCATGGCCAAGTTGAAGGATTTGTCGCCCTAGTCAGGGATATTACCGAACAAAAGCAAGCAGAGGCCGCCCTGAAACAAAGCGAGGAAAGATTCCGGAAACTCACAGAAAAAGTGCACGTGATTCCTTGGGAGGCAAACCCCACTACCGGACAGTTTACTTATGTCGGGCCGCAAACTGTGGAAATTCTTGGCTATCCCTCGACAGACTGGTACACCGACAATTTTTGGGTAGAACATATCCACCCAGAAGATCGGGAGTGGACAACTAAATATTGTGTAGAGCGTTCGCTGTCACTGAATAATTACGAATTTGAATACAGAATGTTGGCAGCTGATGGCAGAATCGTCTGGTTGTACGAAATTGTTAATGTTGTGCGGGGTGAAGAAGATCAACCACAGTTGCTCCACGGATTTATGATTGACATTAGCGATCGCAAACAAGCAGAGCAAGAACGAGAACAACTGCTAGCGCGCGAACAAATGGCACGGACTGAAGCAGAAGCTTTAAATTGCATCAAGGATGAATTTTTAGGTACACTCTCTCACGAACTCCGCACTCCTCTCAATGCCATGCTGGGCTGGACACAGCTACTCAAGAGCCGCAAGTTTGATGAGACTACCACCGCTAAAGCACTGGAAACAATTGATCGCAATAGCCGCTCCTTAGCACAACTGATTGATGATGTTTTAGATGTCTCCCGAATTATTCGCGGTGAACTCCGCCTAAATCTCCATCGGGTAGAACTAATACCAGTGGTAGAATCTGCCATCGACACCATTCGCCCAGCAGCAGACGCTAAAGAAATTTGGATTGAGTGCAGATTTGACTCAGCGTTGGGAGCAGTAATCGGGGACGCCAACCGTTTGCAACAAGTGATGTGGAATTTGCTCACCAACGCTGTGAAGTTTACCCCCAAGGGGGGAAGAGTCGAGGTGCAACTAGAGCGGATGGATTCTGGCGTCGTACAAATTCGTGTGAGTGATAACGGTGGGGGAATTACTGCTGAATTTTTGCCCCATGTATTTGAGCGCTTCCGCCAAGCCGATAGCTCAACTACGCGATCGCATGGTGGATTAGGATTAGGATTAGCGATCGTCCGTCACTTGGTAGAATTGCACGGTGGCACTGTCTCTGTAGAAAGTCCAGGCATTGGAAAGGGAACGACATTCGTTGTCAAACTGCCGATGAAAGCTGCACCTATAGAAGAGTCGAGTACACCAAAGCAAATTGCCCCTACTGCCAGCGCTGAAGTCACCAAAAACAGCCTGCCAATATTAGAAGGCGTGCGAGTGCTTGTCGTCGACGATGAAGCAGACACCAGGCATTTGCTGAAGACAATTCTCGGACAATATGGCGCTCAAGTGATGGCAGTTGCATCCACTTTCGACGCACTTAAAGCTTTGCAACAATTCCACCCGAATATTCTCGTCAGCGATATTGGCATGCCAGAAGAAGATGGCTACGCCCTGATTCGTCAACTCAGGGCCCTTGGACAAGAGCAAGGCGGAAGGATTCCCGCAGTGGCACTGACAGCCTACGCGACGGCTGAAGACCGCACCCAAGCGCTGTTGGCAGGTTTTCAGCTCCATATTCCTAAGCCAGTTAATCCGGCGGAGTTAGCTGCGGTGGTGGCAAATCTGGCTGGGCGGACTTAATAGACATATAACCCAAGGTAGAGACGTTGCATGCAACGTCTCTACATTCTTTGCCACAGATGTCTAATGGGGAGATTGTCGTTCGGGGAAAAAATGAAATTGAAAAAGCCCTCGCCTTTTCTAATTCCCTCTCTGCCGCAACTAGAATTAGAATTAACGTGACGTTCTCTAGTAGCTAAAGTGTCTGACTCTCTGCCATTACGCGATAGCGCCAGCGCTGACTTATTAGTTCGCTACCTGGCCTTAATCGATGAAATTGTCGCCACCACCCTCAAGGGCAAGATCAGCTCTGTGGAACAGGTGTATCAACTGCTGCTCAACGGTATCACTTCTGGCACAGGAGAAGTATTTGAGCTAGCTTTGAGCGATCGCCTGAATGCTATCCAAGGGCAAGTAGATAGCGAAAAAGATGAACTCAAAAAATCCAAAGCGACTCGGAGTTTGCGAGCGATTAAAACCATTCAAAGCCAATGGCAACGCTGGCAAGACCAAAACAAAGCCACAGAAGCGATCGCTTTGGCAATGCGCGAAATTACCCTAGATGCAACAGGCGATCGTTTGGCTGCGTTCATCCGCGTTACCGACCCGAATCTGAAGTATCCGTTAAGTTTGTCACAACTACAGCAGTTAGGAAAATCGTTACAGCAATTTGCCCAAGCGAATTCTGATTTACAGCAGATATCAACAGGCATCACCCGTGGTTTATCTGCTTGGGTGCGACTGCAAGAAAACCTCCTCAGTTGGATGTATGAGCAAAATCGCGGTTCTCTCGGATTTGGCGGTGTCCCAGGAGAAAGTGGCCCCTGGGCAAGTTGGGCTAAATTAGTTAACAGCGAGTTACCCCAAGCCTTTTTTCGCACCCTGGCAATGGAGCAATCGGCAATTGAATTTGCCCAAAAGCATCCTCAGATTACTCTCAGTGACTGGGTGGAACTGGCAGTAGTTTTACAGCAGTTGCAACGGGGGTTAGTTCACTGGTTTGACCAACAAGCTTACAATGTCCAAGCCGGGCCGAAGTTATCCATTTCCACTTTTTTGACCTTTGCCGTGATTTGGAGTCAGTTAGCGAGTGGTTTTCAGAATGCTGGGGCAATGTACAGCAATGGTGCTTCGCAAATTATGCTCCAGGTTCTCCGCACCTTTGCCCAGCGTCCCTACTTTCCTTTGTATGGGGGGATTTTCGCTTCTTTTTCTGGTAGTTCTTTACGAAATGCCCTAGATTATTTGGATGAACCCCTGGCATCTGTAGAAGGAACTCAAGAAAAGGCGCGGATCTTGACGTTGCTAGGCTATTCTCAGCGGGCGATGGGGCAATATCAGCGATCGCTCAAATTTCATCAGCAAGCTTTAGCGATCGCGAGAAACGCAGGCGATCGCCCCTGTGAAATCGCTAACCTCAACCACCTCAGCCGTACCTACGTCCAAGAACAAAATTATCCTGAAGCAATCAACTACAGTCAACGGGCATTAATGCTCAGTCGCCAACCAGGCGTTAGTGGCGCATCTGTAGAGCAAGCACGCACCGGCGAAGCCAATGCACTGGTAAATTTAGGCTACAGCGAAGTCATGCAAGCTCGAAAGCTGGAACAAAGAGAACCAGAAATTTATGAATCAGCAATTCACTATCTAGAGCAAGGTTTAAAGCTATCAGAAAAATTAGGCGATATTCAAAGTAAAGCCTTATGTTTCAGCAGCTTAGGCATTGCCTATTTAGTAATTGGACAACCTCAAACTGCGATTAAATATCTAGAAGATGGCTTCAAAACAGCACAAGTTTCTGGCGACTTGTATCTCCAAGGTCGCAATTTAGCCTATCTATCTGAAGCTTATTACCATCTCCAAAATTCCGAAAAAGCAGTTTATACAGGCTGTTTGGGAATGTACCTTTTAGAGCAAATTGCTTCTCTTGAGTGGCGGCAAGTAGCCGGGTTTCTAATAATTCTCCAGGGACAAATTGGGGAGTTAACATTTCAAATACTCCTACAGCAAAATCGCCCGAAAATCATTTCTGTTATCGGTGTAGATGGCTATGATCACATTCCCCACCTGCTAGCAGAATACAAGCGAGATATGTAGGTATTTTTTGTTAATGATGAGTTAATTATGAAAACATTAGAAATAAAAGTCACCATAACAAGCGATGGCAAGTTGTTAGTTAATTCTCCTGTAGATATGCCAGTGGGTGAATATGATGCTGTCCTTGTGCTAGATGATCGACCAATTCAGAATCGCATCCAAAGTTCTGTACAAAATGCTCAATCTCTTTTCAGGCAATATATTCCTGCTAGTAGAAAAATTTCTGAAGAGTTAATTCAGGAACGAAGATTGGAGGCTTTAAGTGAGTGAAGTTATTGTCGATGCTTCTGCTGTTTTAGCTTTACTCAATCAAGAAACTGGTAGCGAAGAAGTCTCACAGTTTATTGGCAATGCTGCAATCAGTACCGTTAACTTATCCGAGGTTAGTACATTTTACTGGGCAGCCATTCAAAGGAAGGCAGACACAGGAAGAACTGGATAGACTGTACTTAAAACTCTGGACTGAAATTGAGAAGAATGAGGGTAAAAAGTCACTTATTATATAGTGCGATCGCTAACTTAAAAATTAATGCGGCGATAGATTTCAGACAGGGGAATCTCTACATTTAAGCTGTGCAGGACAATCGACCGCTCAAGGTGATCGTGAACTTGCAATTGCCAGCGATCATTGCTGTCATGATTAAGGATATGATACTGCTCAATGTAGGGTTCAGTTTGGCCGACGAGCAGATATTCACAAAAGCTAGGAAGAGAGCGATATTTTCTGAACTTATCTCCTCTATCATAGGCTTCAGTGGAGGGTGATAAAACTTCGACAATCAGTAGAGGATTGAGTATTTCGTCCGTGCGATTGCCGTTGAATTCTGGTTGTCCATCAACGACCATCAAATCAGTGTAGGTTCCACACTGATATTCAGGAATCCAAAGGCGTAAGTCGCTGTTGTAGCAGCGAAAGTTGGTGTCTCTGAGCAAAAATCCCAGATAAATTAACAGGTTACTGGCGATCGCACTGTGGGCTTCTGAACCCCCTGACATCGTGATAATTTCTCCGTTGCGGTATTCGTGGCGTTCCTGTGCGGTTTCTTCCATCCCTCGATATTCATCTGGGGTGAAGCGCATTGTTGTCCCGTCTGAGTCCAGGTTTGGCGGACTGGTTTGAGCAAAGACCACGATCAGCACCTCCTGAATAATTAAACCTGAAACTATTATCACCTACGGCTAGAGTTGCCAACATCGTCGCTGATTACTTAAGCACCTTTTTCAACAATTCAGGAATTTCCGAAGGGCGTTCAGCTACCGATACTTGTGCTGTTTGAAAAGCAGCTAATTTACTTTGTGCAGTCCCATAACTAGGATCGCGTCCCACAAAAGTCGCTAAAGTGCCTGTCTGACGCCAATGTTTTGCCGGTGGTGCGTGTCTACCTGCAATGTAGGCAATTACTGGTTTATCAATTGTCTCAGTAATATATTGCGCCGCAGCTTCTTCACTACCACCCCCTGGTTGACCGACCAAAACGATCGCCTGGGTAGCTTCATCTTCATCGAGAATTTGTAGCCATTGCAGAAACGATGAACCAATGATCGCATCACTGCCAATGCTGGCACTAATAGACTGACCCATGCCAGCTTTGGTTAATTCCCAAGCGATTTCATAAGTCAGAGTGCTGCTGCGGCTGACAATGCCCACGTGTCCAGGAGTATACAATTCACTAGGGTGAGTACCTAAAAGAATTTTTCCCGGTACAATAATTCCCGGACTGTTAGGCCCGACCACAATGGTTTCACAAGCTTCGGCTTTACGAAGTAGTTGCACCATATCCAAAGGTGGTACACCACCAGAGATAATAATGATCTGGCGAATATTAGAAGCGATCGCTTCTAATGCTGCATCTAAGACTTGGTAAGGATGTACACAAATGATCGTGGTGTCAATTGCCCCAAATTGTGCCACCACCTCCTCAACCAAGTCAAATATCGGTAGATCGTACAATAGCTGACCACCACATCCGGGATTGACACCAGCGATCAAATTTGTACCGTAAGCTTTCATTTGAGCAACATGAGTTTCTGAGATAAATTCAGAAAAGCCCTGGATTAAAACTTTGCTATCTGGCGTTAGGTTCATAAAAAATCCGGTTAAGTTTAGCAAAGAGAGTGGCTCAAAATACTGGGAATAACAGCAACACAAGTGCAGTGTCGTATTGATACGTAATTGTGACTATTTTCTATAAGCAGTTAACTTGGCAAGCCGGACTGCTTCCGCCACTGCGGTATCTAAATTTTCTACCACTATTAGCACATCGCTCTGGGTTTTGAGTGTAGCTAAATATTGTCTAGCGGCGTTGAATTCAGAACCAGCAAGACGGACAACCAAGCGCGGCAGAGATACCCCGCGATGGCTTCTGCTGCCACTGGAGCTTAAAATAGAGGATTTAATTTCGCTGTTGTCTTGTTGCCAAAAATTAGCAATGACCTCCGGCATTTCTGCCAACTGAGGAATAGTACCTAGGAAGTTAATCAGTATTACTTGAATGCTTTTGTCAGCAGCTAACATTTTTAGACCTGTATCTAAGCGACCCAAGAAGGTAGTCGGTGCCGTATCAGTGAGAAAAGCATGGCGCAGATTGAAACAAACACCTGGTTTACCACCAGCGTTGGCGACCAAATCTAAAGTTGTCAACACCGAACCAGTACCATTACCTAAAATACCTATTTTACCGTGTATAGCTGCCGCATCCCAGTCGCCTAAAATGCCGTTGATTTGACTACTGGTATGACGGCTGACTATTTTTGCTGCCATTTGGGCCATCTCTGGATGACGGTTGATTGCTCGTTCGTTGACTCTGACTTTGCCATTGAGAGCC
This sequence comes from Cylindrospermum stagnale PCC 7417, assembly GCF_000317535.1. Taxonomy (NCBI): domain Bacteria; kingdom Bacillati; phylum Cyanobacteriota; class Cyanophyceae; order Nostocales; family Nostocaceae; genus Cylindrospermum; species Cylindrospermum stagnale. The sequence goes on along the minus strand of NC_019757.1, from coordinate 1,680,782 downwards.
ATCACCTGACCAGAAGCGCTGACGGCTAGAGGATTAATCTCCACTAAGTCTAGATCTTTTTGCACAAATAACTGGTACATCTTCTCTAGCACGCTGCTAACTGACAGCATCAGCGCACCTTGCAAACCCATTTTCAATGCCAGTCGTCGGGCATAAAATGGTGAGAATTCCTGTTCCACAACAACATATTGCATTTTCTCCCCTGCCGATTCCCAATCGATATCTGCTTCTTTGCAACCTAGTAGTACTGGTCGGCAGACTGCGGTATCTAAAACTACTGCTAGATAAAATTCTTGATCGGCGTCGTACTTCGATTCTGCCAGCAATACTTCCGGCAATTCTCCCCAAATCGTTAAATTGAAGATCGTTTGAGCAGCTGCGATCGCATCGATTGTCGTTTCTACAATCCTGACTCCACCAGCTTTTTGCCGTTCAGCAGCATGTACTTGGGATTTCAGGACAATCGGATAGCGGATTTTTAAGCGTTTCAAATCTGCGGGATGGTCAATTCGTTGCGATGGTAATACAGGAATTCCCATCTCACTAAACAATTCTTTAACTTGATACTCTAATAGATCCATTGACATCCACCTTAGTATTGACACTCCCAAAGCATTTCTGAACTGCTGTCTCATTGCTTCTACAGCACCCTGATTGCCGAATCAAGCTTTGGTTAGCTATAAAAATTTATTTTTCACGGATCAATTTTATCGAATTCAACAGATGGGGCAAATTAATTTCTAGAGCCAACTCGTCAGTGTCAGGCTGATCAGACCTAACTCATCTCCTCCGTAAACTTTCTAGTGTCTAAAAGCATTAAGCTAAAGTTGTTTGTCTTCGCTATGGATATTTTCTAACTGCCGCAAGATAGCCAGAAAGTACAGTTGCGGTAGCTACTGAACCTTTAATTTCCCCTAGTAAAGCGGTAAAAATGCCCAAAACACGGATTATTCCCATTTTTTATTTGTAGTTTTCGCTGGGGCTGGAACTGTCTAATTTAGCATCTAGCAGGAGGAAAAAGTAAAAATACGAACAATCGTCACTCTAGTATTTTTTGCCCAAAGGTCTGGATTTGTGTTAAAAAGTTGGTCTAGTGGATGTAAACACTGGGGTTAATTAAACTATGCATTTAAGAGAGAGCAAACAGAAGCCATTATTTTTCTCCCGTCAAAGATAATAAAAACCATATATAAAGACTAGCGGTCACGCTCTATGAAAGTAGCATTCCCACAGGAAGATATACAGCTTTTAGCCAAGATTCTACAGGAACAATTGCTTGCGGAAGTTCAATCTGGCGAACTTTTCCAGGTTAAGTGTGCCGTAAAAAATAATGAGCTAATGATTTTAACTCAACACCCACTTGGTGTAATAGTTGACCAGCCAACAATTTTTACGGTACTGGAAGAAGCACTCCAGCGGCAACCCAACTACCAGTTCCAGGAGACGCAATTATTCCTCAGAGTGTCTGGAGAAAAACTCCCTTATGCCAAACATTGCCTGAGTGAGAAGGTTCAAAAGAGTGAGGCAGACGAGGAACTCGCTACTCCCAAGCATTGGAATTTAGGGGTGATGGGGAACTCGGTGCCCTCAAGCAGTAGTGAGAGAGAAAGCGGGAGCCTAATTTTTCCCCCTACCGATATTCCCATATATGAATCTCCATCGATAGATGACTCGATCTTAGACAATCTATCTCTCGATGAGGTTGAGTTGGAGGAAGCGTTTGACCCCTTGGCCGGTTCACCAGATTTGGCGGTTTCCAAGTCTGCAAAGTTTTTGCAACCGATCATCATTGGTGTAGCCTTGGTGGGAGGTTTCGTGTTTGGTGGCGGTGCTTACTTTCTGACTCGTCCTTGCGCGATATCCGAGTGTGAAGAAATACAAAAAGCTGAATTATTAAAAACAGAATCCCGGCGACTGACGCGCCAAGCCAAGTCAGAAAAAGACTTGGTTGCAGTGCAACAGCAACTGTTAGCAGCCAGCAGTGACCTAAAAAAGATTCCCAACTGGGCATTCCGTCACCAGCAAGCAGAGGAACTTTCTGCAAGTTTATCGGCACAGTCACAAAAAATTAGCTTAGTAATCAATGGTTTGCAAGCCGCATCCTTGGTGGAAGAAAAAATGCTGACTCCAGCTAATAACCTAGCGGAATTACAGGCAAGACTTCGTTTATGGCGACAAGCGATCGCACCGCTAGAGGCGATCAGCCCCAATAGCGAACTGTATGGGCTGGTGCAAGCCAAATTACCAGGTTATCGTGTCGGGTTACAAACGACAAATCAACAATTACTCAAAGAGGAAATCTGGCTGAAAAAATTGACCGCAGCCAAAGCTGTCGCTCTTACAGCCGTCAATAACGAAGCCAATGCCAAATCTGGTAATGACTGGCAAAAGCTGGAGTCTACTTGGCTTCTAGTGGTCAATGGCTTAAAGAGCATCCCCCAGTCTAGCCCAGCATACCAAGAAGCACAAAATCTGTTGGCAGAATATCAACCAAAATTGCTCATGGCACGCGATCGCGCCACTCAAGAAAAATTAGCCGCTAAAACCTACCAACAAGCCATCAACACAGCCAATCAAGCTAAAGTCTATACGCAAAAACAACAATGGAAGACAGCGGTAACATACTGGAGTCAGGCTTTGCAGGTTGCTCAACAGGTTTCTCGTGATAGCTTGTACTACTCTCAAGCTCAGTCTCTCCTCCAACCATACTCAGATTCTCTCCAACAAGCACAAGAGAAACTCCAAATCTATGGCGATTTAGAACAAACCCGCGCTGACTTGACTAAAACTTGTACGAATGGAATTCAGATTTGCACATTTACCATCAGTGACCAAGGAATTATTGTCCGGTTAACTCCTGCTTATGACCAAGCACTACAAAATAGCTCGGCTAATCCTGATGCTGACCTAAAAAACCACTTCCAAAGCTTACGGGAAGCGCTAGTAGTGATTGGTGACAATGCCAAACGGCCGCTGTTCATCTATAATTCCCAAGGTCAGGAAATGTATATGCGGATGCCTGAGTATAGTTAGTGATGGGGTAACGGGTCATTGGTCATAGCTTTTCCAATGACCCATTACCAATGACCAATTACCAATTACCCAAATGATTCTGCAATGCTTGGCGCATCGCGTCCACAGGCACTATTGGACGCTGTAACCAGATTTTTAAAGCTGCTGCGCCTTGCTGGACTAGCATTTCTAATCCATCAATCGCGATCGCCCCTTGTTTTTCTGCTTGTTGGAGAAATAGCGTCGGTTTAGGAATATATATCAAATCGTAAGCGATCGCATCTGCTGGCAGATCAGCCATTTCCTCAACACTCAAAGGTGACGCCTCCACCTGGGGATACATCCCCACCGGGGTTGTATTTACCAACAAGTCAGCTTGGGGAATTAGCTGTGGTAGTTCCTCCCATTGATGCACCTGAAATTTCTCCTTTAGAGGTGAATTGCCCCAACTATGGCGAAATTCTTCTAACTTCTGCACATTGCGCCCCACAACATGAATTGACGCAAAACCAAGCTGGATACAACCTGCCACAACGGACCTGGCTGCACCACCATTACCTAAAATTACCGCTACCTTTTGACGCCAATCTTGGTGATACGTTGTTTGCAGAGGGGCAATAAATCCTTCTACATCCGTGTTTGTCCCCACCCATTTACCATCTTGGCGCGTTACAGTATTCACTGCGCCGATGGCTTGGGCTACGGGCGTAATCTCTGATAACAAAGGCAATATCGCCTGCTTGTGGGGAATTGTCACACTAAAACCAACCACGCCAATAGCGGCAAAACCTGCGATCGCTATTTCTAAATTTTGTGGTGCGATCGGCAAGGGAAGATAAACATAATCTAACCCCATCTCGCCAAGGGCAACATTATGCATCACTGGCGATAGAGAATGCTCCACCGGATGCCCAATCACCCCTAAAAGTTTAGTCTTACCTGTAATCAATCTTTCTTTTATCATTAGTCAGTTATCAGTTTTCACTTCGTAAACCACCCGCAAGTATTAGAACATTTTGTTCCCTCCCTGCTTGCGGGGAGGGCTAGGGTGGGGTGTTAGATATGATTGCTAGTCTACAATTATGAGAATGTACTTAACATTTATTTAAATCATGCAGGCAACTACAGCCCCAATTCCCGGCAAATATTGGCAGTGGCGAGGGCACAACGTCTACTACGTAAAAGCGGGAGAAAAACAACCGCAACGTCCACCCTTGCTGTTAGTGCATGGTTTTGGTGCTTCCACAGACCACTGGCGCAAGAATATCACAGGACTGTATCCAGATTTTGAAGTATATGCCATCGACCTTTTGGGATTTGGTCGTTCAGCTAAACCAAAATTGCAGTATGGCGGCGACTTATGGCGCGACCAACTTAATGATTTTATCAGTGAAGTGATTGGTCAAAAAGCCGTATTAGCTGGTAACTCTCTTGGTGGCTACGCTTGCTTGTGTGTTGCAGCTCAACGTCCCGACAGTGTAGCGGGTTTAGCATTACTTAATAGTGCAGGCCCCTTTAGTACCACCCAACCAACATCAGAACCAGAAGCTTTACAAGCTCAAATTCAGCCACCTAAACAACCCTTGCAGAAACTTTTGGGTGATTCTGTAAAGTGGATTTTTCAGCAACCTTTAGCCCAAACTATATTATTTCAATACGTGCGCCAGCGCTGGGTAATTCGTCAAACTCTAGAAAAAGTTTATCTAGATAAAAGCGCAATTACAGAGCAATTGATCGACGAAATTTCTCGTCCTGCTTTTGATGCTGGTGCATTAGATGTATTTGTCTCAGTTTTTAGCAGTCCCCAAGGAGAAAAAGTAGATGTGCTACTCAAGCAATTAACTTGTTCTCTATTAATATTGTGGGGAGAAGCAGACCCTTGGATAAATGCCAGAGAACGTTCCCAAAAGTTTCGCCAATATTATCCCCAATTAACAGAATATTTCCTCACAGCGGGTCATTGTCCCCATGATGAAGCACCCGATAAAGTCAACCCACTTTTACGTGATTGGGTGTTGTCTATGAGTGAGTGAAATTATCACGGTGTGCATCCTGCATTTCAACTTGTATTTAAAACCATTGTCCAGAAAGGTCTATTCCGCCTCGCCAATAATAGTGAAAGCAGCCCAATCTCTCGGATGAGGGTACTGTTTCATAGTTGCCAACATTGCTTGACGCAGCGTAGCCGCTTTGTCTGGTTGCTGCTGCCAATTGCGATAAAATTCAGTCATTAACGACGCTGTGGGCGCATCAGGTACAGTCCACAGTGACACCAACACACTGGCAACACCCGCAGAAATTAACGAGCGAGATAAACCTATCACCCCATCTCCCGTAATTTCCCCAGTGCCAGTATTACAAGCACTGAGGACTACTAACTCAGCATTTAACTGTAAATTGAGAATTTCATCAGCAGTCAGCAAACCGTTACCCTCTTGCTTTTCGACATCAGGAGCGAGAGCAATGCTACTTCCTAAGCCGCGTCTATCATCTAGTAACCCGTGGGTAGCTAGATGAATTATGCTTACCTTTGGTAACTGTGATACCACTGTTGCTTTAGTAGCTTGATTGCCAATCAACGCTTTAGTACCCAGCATCTGAGCAATTAACTGTGCTTCCTTTTCTGCCTCTGGCAAAGCTGATAATTGTTGCGGTGGTTCCCCTGGCACAAGGGATACTTTTGGCATCGTAGGATTACCAACCACTAAAGCACTTTTGTCTTTACGATTTAGTCCACGCCGTTGACGGGTTAAGTCAAGAATTTGAATAGCTGGAGCAGTAAGAATGGTGTGTTTTTCAACTAAAAAGTTACCTTGTGCGTCTTGCAATGCGGCAAAAGGCACAAGAAAAAGTTCATCTTGAGGAATAAAAATTACACGAGAATTGGGGTCATTTGGTAGTAAATCAGCAATGGGTTGGATGAGTAATTGATGGAGTTGCTGTAAGCTGGGGTGATTGCTACGGCGAGACTCAACTTGAGAAACTACATCTTTGATTGGACGTATAATTGGCGGCGCTTCGGGATTATCTGGTCGTTTGATTGTTATGGTTTGAGCAGATACATTTGTAGATACAATTTCCCAAGGTTGCCAATCATCAGCATCACCTTGAAGTTTGACTAAGTTCCCTGGCAATAAAGTTAGGTTATTGTTTTTTCCACGTCCTCTACCTTCGTTAATCAGTTCACGAGTTTGGCTAACAAGGTCTTTGAGTGGAGCTTTCAGGGATTTAAGGTCAACTTGCCGAAATATAACTTCTCCTGTAGGTTTGATGACCCAAATATACAGATTAGATGCCTGCTTTTGCTGGCGAAATCCAGAAGATTGATTAATAATTGAATATTCGACTAAGGTAGCATTTTGCTGTTGAGCTATTTGCCGAATTTGGGCAATACTTGGTGGACTGAGAGTTATGGGAGTAGCTTGAGTAGCGAATAGTCTTGTTGCTAATAAATCAACTAATACACGGGTACGTCCTCGTTCAGCAATTTCTAAGGCTGCTTGCGGCTGATTTTGGGCGATGAAGACTTTTTGTAAAGTTCGGTATGTATCTACTTGCTGTTCAAAAAATGTCAGATTATCACTATCATTAGTTCCTAGTCTTCTCCGTTCATATTCCAGCGATCTCACACTATCTTGTAATGTTTCTTGAGCCTGGGAAAAATTACCAGCTTCAGCAAACGCAGAACCTAGCTTTGATAAAATCTTCCATTGCTCTGGATCAACTTTTTGAGAGTTTCTACGGTTGTTTAAACTCTGTTGATAGTAATCAATGGCTTTGCTATAGTTTCCTTGTTCATGATAAATAACACCTAATTGTTCCAAAGCCAGATATTCTCTGTCTGGCTGTTTTAATTGACGAGAATTTGCTAAAGTATTTTGCTGGTACTCAATTGCTTTGGAAAAGTCACCTAAACCTATATAAGTGTTTCCTAAAAGCTGGAGAGCAAGTTCCTCATTTTCCCGATAGTTATGTTTTTTTGCAATTCCTAAACTCTGTTGAGCCAATTTAATTGCCTGATTATAATTTCTTAACTCCAAGTAAGCCTTCGCTAAACTTAGCAAAGTACTACTTTCCTCTTCTGGGTTTCCTCTTTGCTGTGCCACCACTAATTTTTTTTGGTAATATTCAATAGCTTTCTTATAGTCTCCTAGAGAAAAGTAAGTATTACCCAGGGTTTTATTAGCCTTATCTTCTAACAGTGGATTTCTGAAGTCTAGCGCGATTTTCAAAGCTTTTTGACTATATTCAATAGCTTGAGCATGGTCTCCCAAGGAATGGTAAAAATCACCCTTATTTGCCAGAGATAAACACTCTACATATCCTCCTATCTGTGTGGCGATCGCAAAGCTCTGCTCCTGGTATTCAATTGCTTTGCTATTCTTTCCCAAAGATATGTAATTATAGCTGATGTTTCTGAGAAGATGTATCTTGTCAATAGAGTTTGTTAGTTGGCGTGCGATCGCTAAACTTTGTTCGCCATATTCTACTGCTTTATTATAGTCTTTCAAGCTAGTATAAATTTTTTGGAATTGTCCCAGAGCTTCTGCCTCTGCCTCCCGATCTTCTATTTGTCTTGCTAAGGCTAAACCTTGTTCAGCATAATTAGTGGCTTTGGTATTATCATTGAGATTAATGTAAGCCTTACTTAAGCGGATGAAAGCATCAAATTCTCCTGTTGGGTATTTGATTTTTTGTGCTGTAGATAAAGCTATATTATGATGTTCAATTGCTTTTTTATAGCTGCCTAAGGATTGATAATTAAGTCCTATTCGATTCACTATATCAACTTCATTTTGTCTTATCTTTATTACAAAATTTTCAGGGTTGTAATACGGGCTATAATTTTGGAGCGCTTCTATAAGCGCTGGAGTTACTAATAAATGTAGTAGGTTATAATCAATGGACTTTTTGTAATTGCCCAATCCTGCATGAGCTACACCGAGAAACATTGTAATTTTCCAAATTCTATCTGGAAAGTAAGCTAAATCCATATATTGAGCGAGTTGTTGAGCTTCCTTGGAACTTTCTAGTTTTACCAAGAGTTTCAAGGCTGGTTCTAGAGCCTCTACAGCAGATGCATAATCGGCTTTTTTAAACAGTGCTTCGCCTTCTTCAAAGAGTGCTTTTGCTAGAGCCATTTGTTCCACTATCTGGTCTTTTTCGCCAGAATTTTGTGCTAGTGCTGGGGGAGTATGTAAGATAATTGGATAACTAATCCCCACAAGATTTAATAAGGTAGCGGAAATCGCAATAGCTGTTTTCACGTGAATAATATTTTTCATATTTTTGTAATAAAAATTATTTTTAATATTACCGCAAGGACACACTAATTAACTCATTTAACTGCACAAAATGATGTTTTAATAAATCAGCCCAAGCCGTATCCAAAGATGCATCAGGTGATTGACGACGGAGTTCAATTAACGCTGTTAAAGTATCAAACCACAACCCATTCTCGGCATACAAAATTATCCGCTGCTTTGGTGTTGCGGCTGTCAACTTCTTCTTCAGTTCTGGGCTAAGTGCGACTCGCTTCACCCAGGTGGAAACTATATTCGCCTCAGACCTGTTAACTGGGTTACAAAAGAAAGAAACTGATAAACTGTAACGTTTACCTATTTCTATATCTGGTGCTGTTTCTGGCAAATGGTAGCTAATAATTCTTGGTTTACCTGTGAATTGAAAAGTATTTTTGTGGACTTGCTTACCTGTGTCATCGCGAAGAACTAAATCTACAGGATGTGGAGACGTTACTTGGTATGGAATATAAACCCAGAAAGTCGGATGAGTAGAAGTTGTCCAGCCGATGTTAGCTGCCGGAACTAATACTGTAATCGGCTGATTTGTAGCTGGACAACCTGGTCTACTACCACCACCTTTGCGTCCTCCTGGTGCGCCGTCGTTAGGCGGTTTGAATTGTGTTTCTAGATTTAAGGATGATGAGTTTTCTGCTGCTGCCATTTGGGGTAAACTCAACTGAGAAAACACTAGCGCTGAAGTTAGGGTTATCAGTTTTAGATGAGGAACGAAGAAATTGAATAATTTATGATGCATTTATTTTTTAGAGATGATGTAAAAAGTGATGGTTGCTGTAGATATTACAACTAAGGCTGACGGAACTAAGGGCATCCAGCAACCTTGTAGTAACAGGACATAGCAGATTCCATATAAACTAATAGCTGCTACTGAGATAGTTAAACTTAAAATTAATAACGAGCGACAGTACCACCCTAAAACTCCCCCTAGCAAAGACCAGCAGCCTATCCAGAGGATTTCCCAGGTTGGAGATAAAACCCAAAATATTGGACGATTGTCTATCACAGCACTCAGTATTTGGCTCACCATCTGTGCTTGGAGAATGACTCCTGGGGTTTCCTGGTAAATGGCTTGACTGTTGTATGGTGTAAAAAATTTATCTCTGCTGCTAGGGGCGGTGACACCAATCAGTATAACTCGGTTTTTTATACTGTTGGGGTCGAGCTGATCATTCAGTATTTGGCTAAGGCTGACTTGCTGGGAAACTTGGGGAAAACGGTAATTGAGTAATATCTGATAACCCCGTGTATCTAGCTGGTGGTAGCCGCCTGTGTGGGGTTGGAGTTTGGGGAAAACTTTGTTTTTAAGTTGCAAAACTTCGGTGGGTGGTGAAGAGATGCCTTGATTTGCTAAATATTTCAGTGCTAGTTGGAGACTGAAGGCGTATTCTGTTTTACATTTAGATGAAGGTGGTGGGGTCATGGCCAATAAATGACGGCGGACGATGCGATCGCGATCTACTACCACATCACTAAAACCCTGGCGCTTGAGGGGTATTCCTGGTGGTGCTGGGATGTCTCCCTCGTCACCTTCTCTAACTTTGCATAGGGTAATCACGCGATCGCTATTCTGCATCCTCTTGATTAAATCTGCACTCTCTGGGTTGTGGCGGTAAATATCCAAGCCAATGACTTGCGCTTGATGCCGATATAACTGCTTAATTGTCTGTGCCAGTATGGCATCTGGAAGCGGAAATCCATATTTATTGATGTCTTCCTCTGTAGCACCAACTACCAGCAATCGGTTGTCAGTTGCTTCATTTGGTCGCCAGCGCAGCATTTGGTCAAAGGTTTGTAGTTCTGTTCCCTGAAAAACTCCCAGGCTTCGCATCCCCACAACCAAGGCACTCATCACCACACTCGCCCACAAAACCCTGTATCCTGGTTGGTGATGAATACGGCGTAAACTGTTCCAGGTGGGAGGAATAGCGACGGGGTTCTGGCAAATTACCGGCAACCAGCTAGCACAAGGAAACTCATCTTCTAGACTGTGCAAGCGTTCCCGCGCTTCCCGGACTGCTAAATAAAACGATTCACCCCGCGCTAATGCTTCTAAAAAATAACTGAGAAACCCTTGTGCCACCCTATCTGGCACAGCTTCTCCCATGATGATAATTTGGGGAATATGCAAGCCTAAATTTTCTAGTTCGCTTACTAACCCCAAACCCTCACAGGAGTTAAAAATTGCTAGTTGCAAACCCTGAGAAATCGCCCGCCGCAGGGCATTTTCTAAATCGCCAATTGTCAGATTGCGATCGCCATCCAAGGACATTTTCCCCTTTTGCCCTGCCATTTGGCTAGAACTATGACCAGCGAAAAAGAAGATGTCCCAACTATAACGCCACATCTGGTCACTGATGCTTTGCCGCGATGGTTCTGAGAGAAATGTCAGTTTAGCATTGGGTAAATTTTCTAACAAGGCTTGGTCTTGTTGCAAATCCAGCCCTTGGTTATTGCCAAAAACAGCCAAAATTCTGACTTCACTAGAACTATGGCGGGAATTAACCGGAATTAGCTCATGGTTAGGATTGCTTAAAGCAAATTCCGCCCGTGGATAATCCTGAAAAAAGTCCCACAGATGCCAAGGAAATTGCCGTAATTCAGGGTTATTGGTTTCAATTAGTAGGCGAATTGAACTATCTTGGCTCAAGGTTTGCCATAACTTTTGGTAAACGGGGCGAAACTCTGGGGAATTCAACCAGACATTAAACCGACTGCGTAACTGCTGACAAACTGTATGAAAATCAGCAGAGGAAAAATTTGTGACCGTTGCTTGGGTGTCGTCAAAGGTGATGCGAAATCGCCACCCCAAACGGTCATAAAGCGCTAAATACAACACCTGCCAATTGCGATAAAGTTCCGGCAAATCAAAGGCTGGTGGTAAACTGGCAGTAACTTGGATTTGATGCGGTTCGCCATCCCTGCCAATTTGAGCGGTAATAGCCGGAAGCCCCTGCTGCCAGGAACCGCGACCGAATTTTAAGACGACTTGATGACCCATCTGTTTAGATCGCCAAGTCTTCTGTAAAGCTTACCTGATTAAGAGTTAATCGTAGTTGAAAGCGATCGCCACGAACACCTTGAAACCGAGGCAATTGAATGTAATCATCAAGACTGCGGGAGCATACTTCCTTCAGTGTTTCCCCCGTTGGTGAGCAAATAGCCAGAACTAGATTTGGCGGTAAATAGGATGTTCCTGGTACAGGGCGCACTTGTACCCTGACTCCTACTTGCTCATCTGTTGTCCCAGTCAACGCCACCAACAACGTCACCGCTTCTCCCCCCAATTCAACACCCCAATCAATCAATTTTGCCCCAACAACTTCCCTCTCAGGTGCAGTATCGCTTCTCAGACTCAAAGCTAAATTCAGAGTGTCTCCAGCGAAAAGCGCCTCTAGATTCTGCCAACCAGCCACAAACAGATTTTCAAACCACTGGCTGATAACTACAGTATTTACACTATCTAAGGCTTGCACTAATTGATGCAAATGCCGTAATAAAAACTCTGGTGGTTGTAATTGTTTTAAGGGTAACGATGCCTCTGTTACTGATTGGGTAAACCCTAGAAGCAATGCCAAGCGCTGGGATTTAGCTATTTCCACTACTACATAGCCAATCCTATCTTGCCAAACATCCTCTGGAATATAGCAAGAAAATTCCCCTGGGGTAACAGCCCGACATTCTAAATGTCCAAGTCCAGTAACTTTTAAATCTGACACATCGGCAGCAAAATGCAGCAGCGAGTTAAAAGTTTCACTTCCTCCGAGGTCAGTTGCAAAACCCATCATTTGTAGGTAATCATTCACTACCAACACCGCTAGAGTATTTAGATAAACTCGTTCATCCACAGCAATTACTGTTAGTTGGTCGGCTAGCTGCTGTGCTATCAGTTTCGTCTGCTGGCTAATTGGTAAAGGTAAGGGACTATCTACTATATTGTTATAAGTCATAATTTTTTGGATTTTTACTCCCTAAAGATATCCCTCAAATTCACCAAATTTCCTCAACCGAGGTAAACACTGGCGACGATAAAAACTATCTAAGGTGGAAATGGGTAAACCAAACTCAGCAGAAAGGTCTTTCCAGGGAGTACGTGGTGGTAAACGTCGCCACAGCAGCATCTGACAAGTTACCTGTGGATGTCCTTTGAGATGAATTCGCCGTAACTCACCATTTGAGTCTGTATTTACCCACTTCTTGGTCGCTTCGAGAATGTCCAGGGGTGAATGCAGTGAGGGTGCAGGGATATTTGCTAAAGGGTCAGTTGTTTTCCCCTCTACTGTAAACCGGGGAACCGTTCTAGTTTTCTCAACCTGTTCCTCTATCCAAAAATCTTGCAGACGTCTTTTCAGGTAATTATCTAGCCAAGTCACCAAACTACTGCGCGTAGGGTCATAGGGTTGTTCCGTCGTAGTCGCTTCGCAAACATTACGGCAAAAATACAACCACATTTGTTGCTGTGCATCTTCATAATACGGTGTGTTCTCCTGCCACAATTTACCAGACTGCATCACCAAGCGAATGATTTGCGTTAAAGCTTCCTGACGTTCCCAGCTTTTGGGAGGATGACGACAAGCATCGATAATCAGTTTCTTGAGTACTTCATGAAAATTATTCATCAGATAATGGCTGTAAGGTAAGCACGGTAAAGTTTTCAACCCATCTATAAAAAATCAGGCTTTACGCTAACTTTATAAAGTTTTGTAACCAAATGAGGAACTCTTCACCCAACCGCTGATGGCTGAATAACTGCACAGGGATACTGCGGTACTTAACACAACAAAAAATACCACATACCAGGAGAAGATATGAGCTTAAAGTTACACAACTTTAGTAAGAATCTGTTGTCAAAATCTTTATTGAGGAACTTCATCACTGCAACTATCACAATTTCTTGTGGTGTGACATCTACCACTGCATTAGCTATTCCTGTAACACCAGATATCACACAAAAATCATCAGACAAATTATTAATCGCTCAATCGATTGATGAAGAATACAATCTTAAATTTGAATCCCGTGGTTGTCGGAGAATTAACAATAAAAAAGTATCTTGCGATGTTTTGATCACGAATATAGGAAATACACCCGCAGTCCTTTCATTTGAAGCTTCAAACACAACTACTCAAGGACCATTTACAAATGCTATCGATTCCTCTGGTACTGTATATGCTGCCACAGTTATACAAATGGGAACTTATATAACTAATGGTGATTATGTAAGAAATATTAAACATGATTTTTCTTCTGGAATTCCAACCAAAATAACATTCAGTTTTGATATACCAGAACCAGTTAATGAATTAGCTGCTCTCGATTTGGGTTATAGAGATCCTATTAAATCTGCTGCCAAATCAAAAAAAAGAATAACTATTGCTAATATCGGTACTATCACATCTCAATCTAAGACATCAACAGGTACAACTGGTAGCAATAACGGTAATTGTACTTGTCCAAATAATTCTAAACCTGTTCGGACAAACAATAGAAAAAGATAGTTCTACATATTGCTTGTGAGAGGAGTTCTGAAAAGTTGTTTGTGATAAATCAAACATAAGTATATCCCCCTAAATCCACGCCAGTCGCTCATGGGTAAGACCCCCAAGACAGCGCTGGCTCCCCAATCCTTGGGGGACTTTAAGAAGTTTTTGCCCCCCTTTGCAAGGGGGGTTGGGGGGATCTCGATCAATTTTGATACGAATCAGACATCCTCTGAGGAAGTTTCACTAAAGCTTCATCTCATAAGCATACAAAATAGACTGGCAAAGTTATTTGCAAAAGTGCCGCGATGAAAACCTATACATAATTTGAGGTTCAAGATGAAAACGAAAATGATTAGCATGATTGTGTTAACTCTCACCGGCTTAAGTTTAATTTTGTCAGGTTGCAGTAATCCTAAAGATGCTAATGAGGGTAATTTTAAACAGGCTATCAACACAATCTTAGCTAAACAAAAAGTCGGATGTTTTTTAGTGTTTTTGTTTCCGTTTCCTGTTACAGTAGACAAAAGAACCGCTAACTCCATCAAGCCACTTGATTCTTTGGTAAAAGTTGGCTTGTTATCTAGCAAAGAAATTACACCCGGTTCACCTTCAATTGAATACTCCCTCACACCAGAGGGACAAAAATTTTATAACCAACCATCAGGAAGATTTTGTATTGGCGAAGCGGAGGTTGACAAAATCATAAATTTTACTCCACCACAGAGTTATCCTGGCGCTCCGCAAATGTCAAGCGTTAAATATACGTACAAATTTAAAACCATTGGTAAATGGGTTGAAGATCCAGAAGTGCAAGCAACAATTAGTGAACTTAATAAAATATTAGAAACTAAAGATAATCCACCTGAGCAAGAAATAACTTTGTTTCTGACTAACAACGGTTGGGTAGATAAGTTGTAGCTGCTAAAACCAACTACGGTAGAGCCATTTAACTCGAACAGGACTTAGGCACAGGGAACGCATTTCTGTCATTCTGACCGCAGGAAAGAATCTCACACCATTGCAGTACTGTGCGTAAGTTCTGTTTAATCAACATTCACCAGGTACAAAACTATGGACAACAAAGGATTTTTTGGTTCATTATTTGACTTTTCTTTCTCTAGATTTGTCGCTCCTAAAGTGATCGGCATTGTTTACGGAATTGTGATTTTTCTGGCAGGTTTAGCGATTTTAAGCATTGTCATTGGTAGTTTTTCTCAAGGTTTTGTCAAAGGTTTATCTTCCTTGATTTTATCTCCGTTAATTGGTCTAGTTTGGCTACTGTTTATCCGAATTGGACTTGAAGGTTTAGTTGCTGGAATCAAAACAGCAGACAATACAGCAAAAATGGTTCAATATCTTGAACAAATTCGAGATAAATAAGCTTTGTTTACTCCCTACTCGCAATGATAATCGCTCAAGAGTAAGTCCTGTGTGTGCTAATACTGCAAAAATCAGCATAAATTAGCTTAACCGAACAGTAATTTTTGCCATATAAATCGATAAAAATCGGTGAAAAAGAATGGAAGCAAGTTTAATTAATTTTAAAAAACCCAATAATCGCCATTTTTACGCTTATCAACGCAATGGCGAATTTACATCTGGATTAAATGTAGATTATGCCAACATCGAAAATACGATAATAGTTCCTACAGATGATATTGATAAAGATTTACAAGCCATTGACCTTGGATTAGCAAAACCCAAAGAATTAATTTATTTTTCTGTTAGAGCAATTCCTAAGTTAAATATCCGAATTACCATCAGTCTGGCATTAATTTTTACTTTTTTATCTCTGCTATCTAAGAATAAGACAATGAGTCTTGATGGAACTTTATTTGTCTACTTGATCTCTTGTGGCTTTGGCGTTTATATTGCAAGTTGGATAGTTCAAAAATTATATTATTTTGTGGGAGAAACTAGAGCCAATGTTTCATCTACAATTTTTGGAATTACTTCAATATTAACAATATCACCTACTTTGGTATATGGTTTAAATCTTGGTATGAAGTGGAGTTTGTTTGATTCCTTAATGTATTTAATTTGTTCTGTGTTTGTTATTCCTGGTTTGACCACATTTTTGAGCAGCATTAATATCAAGCACCACCCTGGAGTTAAAGAAATCAAATATGAATGGCAAATCAATGGCAGAGTTTATAGCGCACACTCCAGCGAAAATGAAAATGATAAGCCAGTTCTTTATCCTAAAGGTGGACGCGGTCTTTATCCCCTTAATCCAATAGAGTATAGAACTCTAATTGCTTACCAACAAGCTAGAGGTAATCGCCAAAAAGCCAAAGAATTAATGACAAGTTGGCACACCAAACCCTTGGTTACAGAAAAAGTTCGTAGACTTTGGTCACTGCGACAGTTTAATTTACCACGAAGGGCGGGTATTTTCTTATTTAGAATCGGTGCATCATCGTTAGGCATTTTGTTAGAAGCAATTGCCAAACAAACTAAAGTTGAATATTTATATATTTCAGTTAATTGGTTGAAAGTGCAAGGAATTAATCGAGTTTTTTGGATTTATCAAGAATGTGAATCAAGGCTAAAACACTTAATTGCTCTGCAAGAAAGCTAGTACCGCTATCTCTACGAGACGCTACGCGAACGCGGAATTAAAAATTAGAAATTAAAAATTAAAAAGCTTGTACTGTAAAGCTTTCAGCAATTGTGAATGGTAGCTTTATTTCCGCCGTGATGTACTAGTACAAAAATAGTTGTTAAAAGCACCAAATAAAGGTTTTTATAACCTGAAAAGATATATGGCAATTACCTTATTTTTGAAGATATGACTTAATTTCTTGCTCTATTTGGTCGCTAATAATTTCAATTCCCATACCGGGTTTATCAAGACTAACTCTGACAAAGTTTGTCTTGTCCGCTTCTGTAAATTTTTTGTCATTATCTGAGTCTTTGATAATTTTCAGAAAAATGGCGTTTTGACTAGGGATAATAATCCAATTTATCAATTGAGTATTATTTGGAGTAATTTGCTGCAAATTCTTGCCGGATAAATCAGAAACATAACCAATACTGGCATCTTTATAATCTAGCTTTTTGTCTCCATTAGTATCTTGGTCAAAAATTTTATATAACCAAAGCCTTGTGGATACTTTGCCTGCTGTCTTTGTTTCTAAGAAATCGAAGGAATTTATTATGGCTTTCTTCTTTAATAAAAGATGAGCATCACCATTTTGTTTATGATAAAAAATGATATTATATAGTAGGTTTTCTCTTTTGTAATCACGGGAATATCCAGAATTACTTTCTTTATCGTTATCCTGTCCTGGGAGATTAACGGGAATCATCAGATAATCTGATTGTTCTTTAATAATTAAGTCACCGTAGACAATAGTTGGTTCTGGCTTTGGCTTATTAGTAGCTTGTGCTTGATTTGTTTCTCTTTTAGCAGTTGCACCACAGGATAAAGAAAGGCTGGATATGATAATCGCTGTAGTAATTTTTTGCAAAAAACTGTAACTTTTCATCAAAGTCTCCCAGCAGGATATGTAGCTAACTTATTGTATTCGCTGCTGGCAACTACCCAAAGTTACATTTAAATCGAAATTAGTCACAAATAAACCCGTCTAAGCGGGTTTATTTATATTGAAAAAAAGTGAAGTACCTTAACCAAAAGGCTTCAGGTTTCTTGGGCACAATAACTGTTTTTTGTTAATGTTCACCTAGTCTTCCAACTAGCTCCTCAAGCGTTAATTCCGGCACTCCCTGCCGTATAGCTAGAAATTATAACACAAAAACCGCAGGATAAATGAGGAAAAAGTGGGATAAAACAATGCCTAAAGCCTAGTTCCAATCTTGCTCTTCTTTTTTGCCGCGACTTTGATAAATTCCCCCAACCTTGTGAAGTGCTTGAGTTTTTTCAAAAAGTTCAGATTCGGTCAAACCCCAGCGCTGCAAGGCTTTATCTAGGTCTTGTTGAATGTCTCTAGCACCTGGGAACCCTTGATAACGAATTTTTAGCCGAGCAAGTTCTGCCAAATTGTAATCTGTTGCCTCTTGAGTGAGTAGAATATCAATAAAGGGGCGATCGCGATTGTAAAGAGGATGCTGTTGATCTTTACTTCCGGGAAATTCTGTCATAATTCTTACAGCTCACAGCATTTAAAATTCATTAAGATTTAAGGACGTAGGAGTCTCACAATTTCGCCATTTTAGGCTGATGACGGCAACCACACCTTAGCTCTTACGGCTCTCACCACTGCCATTTAACTTTAAATAAAGATACATTATCTTTAAGAAAATACAAGAAACTTTAGATGAGGGTGAACTTTATCTCACCCAAAGTCCAAGCAGCAAGGGAGCAATAACCCGCTATGTTTGAACACTTCACTTCCGAAGCCATTAGAGTAATTATGCTAGCCCAGGAGGAAGCACGCCGACTGGGACACAATTTTGTAGGAACGGAACAAATTCTCCTAGGGTTGATGGGAGAAGGAACAGGGGTTGCTGCTAAGGTGCTGACCGAGTTGGGCGTTACCCTCAAAGATGCACGTCGCGAAGTAGAAAAAATTATTGGTCGAGGATCTGGCTTTGTCCCGCCAGAAATTCCCTTTACTCCCAAGGTTAAAAGCTTGTTCGAGCAATCGTTTAGAGAAGCTCATAGCCTTGGACACAACTACATAAACACGGAACACTTATTATTGGGGTTAACTGAAGCGGGCGAGGGAGTCGCCGCTAAAGTACTGCAAAATCTGGGGGTTGACCTAAAGGCTGTCCGCACTGCGGTAATGCGTCGTTTGGGTGATGATGCCTCTGTATTCGTTGGTGGTAATAGTCAAAAGCGTAACCAAAAACTAACTATAGAGGAGTTTGGCAGAAATCTCACCAAACTAGCACAAGAAGGCAAACTCGACCCCGTAGTTGGTCGTGGAAAGGAAATTGAGCGTACCATTCAAATTCTGGGTCGACGGACTAAGAATAACCCAGTGTTGATTGGGGAACCGGGAGTTGGTAAAACAGCGATCGCAGAAGGTATCGCTCAACGTATTGTTAACCAAGATGCTCCAGAGATTTTGCTCAACAAGCAAGTTATTAGTCTGGATATGGGATCTCTGGTATCTGGGACTCGCTTTCGCGGCGACTTTGAAGAACGCCTAAAGAAAATCATGGATGAAATTCGCTCTGTGGGCAATATCATCCTGGTAATTGACGAAGTACATACCTTAGTTGGCGCTGGTGGTACAGAAGGCGGTTTGGATGCAGCTAACATCCTCAAGCCAGCCTTAGCACGGGGTGAACTCCAGTGCATTGGTGCTACCACCCTCAAGGAATATCGTCAGCACATTGAGCGCGATGCTGCTTTAGAGCGGCGTTTCCAACCGATTTTGGTAGGTGAACCCTCGATTGAGGAAACTGTCCAAATTCTCTACGGCTTACGCAGTGCTTATGAACAGCACCACAAAGTGCATATTTCTGATGCGGCAATTTTGGCAGCAGCAGAGTTGTCAGAGCGTTATATTAGCGATCGCTTTTTGCCAGATAAAGCCATCGACTTAATTGACGAAGCTGGCTCTCGTGTGCATTTGCGAAACTCTCGCTCTTCCACCAATAAAGAACTCAAGCGCGAACTAATCAGCGTTACCAAATCCAAAGAGGACGCCATTAGAGTCCAAGACTTTGGCAAAGCTGTCAAGTTACGCGGCCAAGAATTGGAACTGCAAACACAACTGCACGCCGAATCAGAAACCGATAAAACTGTTACGATCCCCATCGTTGGCGAAGAAGACATCGCCCAAATTGTCGCTTCTTGGACAGGAGTACCAGTTAACAAACTGACGGAATCTGAATCAGAGTTGCTATTACACCTAGAAGACACGCTTCACCAACGCCTCATCGGTCAAGAACAAGCAGTTACATCTGTTTCTCGCGCCATTCGTCGCGCACGTGTCGGGCTAAAAAATCCCAATCGCCCAATTGCTAGCTTTATCTTCTCTGGCCCCACCGGAGTTGGTAAAACTGAATTGGCGAAGGCATTAGCTGCATATTTCTTCGGTTCCGAAGAAGCGATGATTCGCCTAGATATGTCGGAATTCATGGAAAGCCACACCGTTTCCAAGCTGATTGGTTCTCCACCTGGTTACGTTGGCTACGACGATGGCGGGCAACTAACAGAAGCTGTGCGGCGCAAACCATACTCAGTGCTGCTATTCGACGAAATCGAAAAAGCGCACCCCGATGTATTCAATATGTTGCTGCAAATCTTGGATGATGGTCAACTCACCGACGCCAAAGGTCGGAAAGTGGACTTCAAGAACACGCTGATCATTTTGACATCTAACATCGGTTCTAAGGTGATTGAAAAAGGCGGTAGTGGTTTAGGCTTTGAGTTCGCCGACAATCAATCAGAAGCTAGTTACAACCGCATTCGCACCTTAGTCAATGAGGAATTGAAAGCTTACTTCCGTCCTGAGTTCCTGAATCGTTTAGATGAGATTATCGTCTTTACTCAGTTGGGTAAGGATGAAGTCAAGCAAATTGCTGAAATTATGCTGCTCGATGTGGCTGGCCGCTTGACTGAAAGGGGAATTAAACTAGAAGTTAGCGATCGCTTCAAAGAGCGTGTAGTACAAGAAGGCTACAACCCCAGCTACGGCGCTAGGCCGTTACGTCGGGCAATTATGCGCCTGTTAGAAGATTCTCTCGCCGAAGCACTACTGTCTGGTCAAATCGCCGATGGAGACACCGCCATTGTCGATATTGATGATGACGGACAGGTAAGAGTAACCAAGCCAGAAACACGCGAGTTTTTATTAGCAAGTGTTGGCTAATATTTAGACCTCATCACTGTTATTAAAGTAAATATTTCCCCCTGGTAGAAATGCCAGGGGATTTTTTTATGTAGCATGATAGTCAAATAATTGACATAAAAGAAGATAAAATTATAGGAGTAAGAAGCTTCAACAATGCTGAGGCAATTAATTAAGCTATGTTGCGCTCATTAACACTCAAAAACTTTCGTTGCTTCCAGAACTTTACCATTGAACCACTGGAAAGAATCAACTTAATTGGTGGCAAAAATAATGTTGGTAAAACTTCACTTTTAGAAGCCATTTTTATTTTTATCAACCCAAATAATCCTGAATCATTATTACAAATTAATCGTCTACGAGGTATAGGAAAGAGTGGTAGATTTGAAGATATGGAAGAAATGAGAGGATTTTTCTTTGGACAAGAAATGATTGATAATATTATTAAACTAAGTGGTATTGAAAATAATCAAATAGAACGATTCCTGGAAATTTATTTAAATGAATCAAAAAAACAACTATCACTATTTGAAGATTTTGAGGATTTGCAATCTAACGCATCACTAACAACCGAGTTTAAACCACATAACACCTTAGTATTGGAATATCAAATAAATAAAAAAAGTGCATCACGCATCTCTCTAACAGCCGACGGTAAATTAATTGGTACTCGTTCTAGAAAAGAAAAATTTCCTCTAGGCATCTATTTAACTACTAATATCCGCTCTTCTAAAGAAGATACTGTGCGCTTTAGTAACCTGGAACGTGTTGGGCAACAAGAAGCAGTTTTACAAACTCTACGCTTATTAGAACCACGCTTGAAACGTCTTACTGTGTTAGTAGATAGTGAAGCAATAATATACGGTGATATTGGTGTGTCTCAGCTTGTACCATTACCATTAATGGGAGAAGGAATAGGACGCTTACTATCAATCGTCTTAGCAATAGCTAATGCTAAAGGTGGAACTGTTTTAATTGATGAAATTGAAAATGGTTTACATCACTCAGTTTTAACAAATGTCTGGAAAGCAATCGCTGATGCTGCTAGAAGAGCAGATGTACAAATCTTTGCCACTACCCACAGTCGAGAGTGCATCATAGCAGCGCACGAAGCATTTAAAAATAGTGATAAATATGATTTTCGCTATCATCGACTTGATAGAGTAAAAGATGAAATTAAAGCCATTACTTATGACCAAGAAGCTTTAGAGACCTCAGAAGAATTGGACTGGGAGATTCGCTGATGTCTAGCAAATCGCAGCAACTCTCCAAGCCAAAACTACTTATTGGTGAAGGTTCAGAAGAAGTCTTATTTTTCAATGCATTTCTAAATCATCTTAACATTACTGAGAGGATGTCTGAAAAGTATCAAAATTGATCGAGATCCCCCCTAACCCCCCTTCCGGGGGGAACAAGAGTCAAAGTCCCCCTTAAAAAGGGGAGCCAGCGCGGTCTTGGGGGTCTCCACGCCACTTGCTTTAAGCAGGGAAACCCGTCCAACGCAGTGGCTCCCCATGAGCGACTGGCGTGGATTTAGGGGGATCTACCAGTGTTTGATTTATCACTAACAACTTCTCAGACATCCTCTGATATTTAGGTAGAAAATTATGGAGGTAAACAGGGACTTGGAAATTATTTGAAAACACTACATTTGCGACCTAGTTATAATGAAGTAGTTTCTCTAGGTATTACACGGGATGCCGATGATTCAGCCATAAATGCATTTGATAGTGTCTGCGGCTTTTTAAACACTGGGAAATTACCTATACCAAATCGCCCCAAACAAATTATTGGAGAAAGTCCCCAAGTCAGCGTTTTGATTTTGCCAGATTATCAAAATAATGGAATGCTAGAAGATGTCTGTTTAAAAGCAGTGACAACAGACCGAGCTATACAATGTGTAGATGATTACTTTAAATGTGTTTATTCCACAGTAGGGAGAGAACCGAAAAATAAAGATATAGCAAAAGCACGTTTACGCGTTTGGCTAGCGTCACAAATTGCGCCAGATAAGCGTTTAGGAGAAGCAGCACAAGCGGGTTATTTTAACTGGGATAGTCCGGCTTTTGATGGTTTAAAGTTATTTTTACAAGCTTTGTAAATTATATTTCTAGTTATTTGTGCATTAATTTCTATCTAGTTGTTTTAACAAACTCACTAACTTTGCTGAAGTTACTACATACACACCATTAATATCTTGATTTTGTTTAATTCCCTCTAAGTTTGCTTGTGTAAAACACAGAATAGGCTGCACAGATTTAACCCGTTTCACATCTCTAAGAGTGGCAGCTTGACCTGCGACAACTTTCAATAAGTCTTTTCCACCCCTAAATTCGTGAACTTTCTTACCGAAGCGTTGCTTTAGTACAGAACCATCAAAAAATACTCCTCCTCTTTGACTCTTGGTATCGATGACAAAGTAATTACCTTTAGGGGAATGCAGAAACACATCAGCATCACCCCAGGGCTTTAGGGGGATGTTATATTCAATCTTCCAACCTTGACTTTCCAGAGGTTTTAAAGTTTCGGCAACTTTTTCTTCCCCTACAGCCCCTTGTGTGGCTAGATTTGCTCGCATCCATAAATGCTTTCCTTGCTGGTAAAGGAAAGCTGCACAAACCAAGCAGCCAAGCCAAACCAAGAGTTTTAATCCTGGGGGAATAGGTAGCAAAAGCGGAATAATCACAAAACCGCCAGCTGCACTAAACTGTAATACAGCCCCAGTTCGGCGCTTCAAAGCCATTTTTCTAACGCCATCACCAGCTTTCGGCATATTCGTCGTATTTTCACTGAACTAGGAAGCTTTCACATTTTATACCAAAGCTAGAAAGGCGATGACGCAAAGCGATCGCGCGGAGCGCCCGCTCGAAGCGATCGCGCCAATTCACTGCGTTGCTGACTCCTCAGTTAACATTTCTGCTACACCTTCACCCTCAACAGCGTGATCAATATCACTAGATAAAGCGTCAATCGCATCTTTGATTAAACCCGCCACTGGTACTGCTATTAGCAAACCCAACACCCCGGCGATATAAGTGCCGACAAGTAAAGAAATTATTACCCATATTGGTCTAATTCCCGTAAACTTACCTAAAAGACGCGGTGCGATCGCCTGATCAATTAACTGGTCAATAACAATAGCTACCGCAAAAATCTTCACTGCTAACCAAAAGTCATGGGAAGCTATAATTAAAATTATGATAACCAAACTAACAACATCACCAAAAGGAATTAAGCTCAAAAGCCCAACCCCTAAACCAAACAATAAACCAAACTGAACTCGAAAAACTAAAAACATCAACGTTTCCGAAAGTCCCATCAGCAAAGCCAAACTTACCTGACCAATCAAATAATTCTGGAAATTTTGCTGAAGAGAATTTCTCAAAAACTGACCAAAATTTAATGGTAATTTTTTCAGTATTGACTCTGAAAGTCTCTCACCATCTAATAATAGATAAAAAGTTAGTACTACTGTAATTAATGCCTCAGAAATACTATCAATAGTATCTACAACAATGCTGAAGATTTGATTTCCCAAATGCTCTAATTCATCAGGTAAGCGGTTAATGATATTAGTTAATAACTGGCTTAAATTAACTCTTAATTTCTGGTCAAAAACCAAATCATTCAAACTCTGGAGTTTTTCCTCACTAGAATCAACCCATTGGGGAAAGAGTTTAGCCATTTCATTAAATTGCTCTAACGCAACGGGTAGCAACGTGATACCCACCGCGACTAAAATCAGCAATGCTAATATAAAAACTAACGCCACTGCATAGTTGCGTTTAAGTCCTCGTTTCTGGAGAAGAGAAGCCGGATAGTTTAAAATGAAGGCAAACAAAGTCGCTAAGACAAAAATTGTCACTAATGGCTGAAAATATTTAAAAAACTTAAATACTAGCCAAACATTAAGAAAGATTAGCGGAAATAGCAGCGTAAAAATTAACCATTTAAGTAGTTGATTGAGAGACAAATTCATAATCATCAATTTTAAAATTACCTAAAAACTGGAAGTTGCAGCTACTGCAAACTACTTGAATAGACCACACTGTTGAGACGTTCCATGCAACGTCTCAACTTAGAAAAGCGAAATTCTGGGCAATTTGTTGTATTTATATAGCAATCCTATTTGAGTTGTGTATCCCTTCGGGAGCGGTCGGCATTACCGCAGAGACGCAGAGAGGAGGCAGCGCGTTGCGGGGGTTCCAAGAGTTGTAGCGACTGCCGTCGCAGAGGAAGATAAAAAAGAGATGTGATGCCTACGGCTCCCGAAGGGATACACATCTTATTTAGGATCGCTATATACCCTCATTGCTTTCTGTAAAAGCTAAAAATTGCTCATTATTTATCCGTCCTGCTTGATGCAGAGTAGTGACAATTTCTGAAATAGTTAAAACCGAGTGACCCAGATAACCATTCTGTTGTAATTTATCTTTTACACCTTGTTCATGGTCAATGAATACCACAATATCATTAACATTTAATCCCGCTGATTTTAACTTTTCTGCTCCTTCCATGACACTTTTGCCACTAATCAGAATATCATCAACTACCACGACCGTTTCACCAGGATGGAAATCACCCTCAATTAACTTCCGAGTTCCGTGTGCTTTCACCTCTTTCCGGGGAAAAATCATCGGACAATCAAGGCGCAAGGACAAACCAGTTGCAGTAGGTAAAGAACCATAGGGAATACCTGCTAATCTATCAAAAGTCAGATTTTTTAAAATTTCTTCATAGGCAACGATCACTTGATTAAAAACTTGAGGATTGGAAATAATCTTCCGTAAGTCGATGTAATAAGGAAAAGTCGCTCCAGATGCTTGGACATAGTCACCAAACATAATGCAACCAATATCATAAAGTTGCAAAATCAAATCTTGGTGAGGATGCTGATCTAAAAAACAAATATCAGGAAACCACACAGAACAGGTCGAACCATCCCAGATAATTTCAGTTCGGATTTGATTAATTTCTGAATGTAAAGACTGAATTGCCTGAGATAATTTTGGCTTTCCTAACATATCTTGAGGTACAGGAATTAGCAAACCGTCACCGTTAGCATTCAAGCCTGCTGCCAAAATTTCTTTAAGATTACTACCCTCAGCCCAAATGCTACGTGCCATGATGATCCGTTCAGGAGCAATTGCCCGAATCAGCGCCAAAGCATTAGCATTTGTGGTTCCTACTTCCAAACCCAATTGTTCTGGAGTACCCCAATTTTTTGATTCCTTGACTACCTGTAAATAAAGAGGTGATTCTTTGCTAGGATATTGCTGTAAAGCGGCTGCACCTGGGTTAGAAGTACAACACAAAATAAACACAGCTTTATCAGGATAAACCAAAAACGGCGCTACGTGATCTTGTCCAGTATAGGGACTGAGAGTAATAGCATCTATCTGCCATTCTGTAAACATAGTGTGAGCGCAGATGGTGCTAGTATTTAAGTCACTATGTTTGGCATCTAAAATAATCGGAATATGTGCCGGGATAACTGCCAAAGTTTTGAGCAGTAATTCTAAACCGGGAACACCTAAAGCTTCGTAAAAGCCAAGTGTAGGCTTATAAGCACAAACAAAATCAGCAGTTTCGGCAATAATGAATTGTAACCAATTTTCCAACCCAGTGATGAGATTTGGAGATGCATAACGAGCAGGCATCATCTCTGGGTTTGGGTCAAGTCCTACAAATAGTAAGCTTTGACTTCGCGATATCTGACTATTTAATTTATCAAAAAAGTTCATTTTCAATGTTCAAAAATTAAGATTTGGAGGTAATGAGAAACAGTCAGATTAATTACTATTCCTGATTACAAAATATTCACAGTCCTGCAAACCATTCGTAACCCTGATCCTCCCAGTAGCCCTTAAAAGGTGAAAAATAATTAGCTAGAGTAATTTGAGTAACCCACTTACTCTGCTTATAACCAAGTTTAATCGGCGAAGCTAAACGCAAGGGCGCACCATTTTCTACTGGCAAAGGTTCGCCGTTTTTTTGATAAGCTAATAAAGTTTGGGGATGTAGCGCTGAAGCTATATCCCAACTTTCGTAGTAGCCATCAGCCGATTTAAAGTAAGCATACTGGACATTTGCTTTAGGTTGGGAGAGAGCAACAATTTCTCGCATACCTACGCCACCCCATTGTACGATCGCCGCCCAACCTTCTACACAAACGTGACGAATAATCATGGAAGTTTGCGGCAAAGCCTGAATGTCTGCTAGGCTGAGGCTGAGGGGATTATTTACTTCACCATCAATAATTAAACGGTATTTTGCTGGGTCAATGATGGGAGTAGCCCGGAAAGTATTAATTATTAATGCTTCTGGTTCAATTTCACTAGCAGAAAATTCCGGTACAAGTTTTTGTGGTTTAAATATTAAGCCTTCAACCTTCTGATTCAGCGGTTCAGAAAGTTTACCCACTAAGTCTTCTAATGCTGGTGTACCACAACCACCGAGAAATAAACTCACACTAGAAATTCCCGAAAGTTGTAAAAATTTCCGGCGAGTTAATTGAGGACGGTTTACACGAATTAAGTTGATATCTTCTTTATGGGACATTGGTTTTACCAAAACATTGATTCTGTGAGTTTATCACCCCCAGCTTGCCTTCCTAATAGAGAATGAATTACGGCAAATAAGATAACCATTGGTACTGAGGCAAAATGAACAATTCGCAGCGCTTGCCAACTGCCGAACATATCCAAAATCCAAGGAAATTGAGCAGGTTTATACATTCCTATTCCGGTCAGTAAAGCTAGTAGCAATATAGGAATAATTGCTGTATAGGCGATGCGGTGCCAAGCATAAATTAACCGCTGGGAGTTTTGACTTTTTTGCAATGCTTTAAGGTCATTAACTCCCACAAAGCGATGTCGCCAACGTCGGGTAATTAAAACATAAATTCCATACCATAATAAATTGAGCGAAAAGAGCCACATAGCGGCAAAATGCCAGTGTCTACCCCCCGCTAACCAAGCACCTAAGGTAAATATGGGAGGAATATGTAAGCCTGCACGTCCACCAAAAACCGGGTTGGCGTTGTAAATTTGGAGTCCACTGGTAAGCATGAGAAACAGGCTAACGATATTGCAGGAATGGAATATCTTGGCCCCTATTGCTTGAGTTGGTAACTTGCGAGATTTTAAGGGAGAATTCATAGATATGAAATGATAATCGTCTATGCTAATTTTAAAGAGATTGTAGTCTGAGAAATGTCTTAAAATCTAGTCTTTATCTGGAATAGGGGCGCTTTTCTTTTCTTGTGGGATGGGTATCCTCACCCGTCCCAGATTTTGGGCTATCGTGTACACACAAGTCTGAAAATTGCCCGTTTATGGACATACAACCCCACCCTTAACCCCTCCCCGCAAGCGATGAGGGGGACTGGATTTCTGGTTACATCTTGTTTTTATGGTTGTAATTCACTCTAGATAAGGATGTGTGTACACCGTAGAGAGAAGATATTGAGTCAATACGGTTCGGATAAGATCCCCCCGCCTGCGGCGGCCCCCTTAAAAAAGGGGTAAAAGAGAGTTAAAAGCCCCCCTTAAAAAAGGGGGGTTGGGGGGATCTCGATCAATTTTGATACTTTTCAGACATCCTCTAAGTTTTAAACCCACGCAGGTGGGTTTTGCCTGTGTAGTTGCGGTTTCTAACCGCCGATATAAAAAGATGTCTGATTTATTGTTATGCCTATTTTACAAATTGGTCAAACCAGCATTCCCTACACTGTGCGCTATAGTAATCGCATTAAAAACCAGCGCATCATTGTTACCCCTGAAGCTGTAGAAGTTGTTGCACCACCTGATACTCCCTCTGAAGAAATTACCGATTTTCTTGATAGCAAACGGCGCTGGCTATTTAATGCTGTTGAAGATTGTCGCCCAAAGCATTCACCAGAAATTCCCCAGGGTTACATTAGTGGGGCAAAGGTGATGTACCGGGGACGTAGCTTAATGTTGCAGATAGAGTCAGCCGATGTAAAACAGGTAATGATTACTTGCAAAAGCCGCTTTTATATCCAAGTACCACAGCAATTGACTCAAATTCAGCAACAGGAGGCGATTGAGCTTGCTTTGATTACGTGGAAATGCGATCGCGTTTTGCAGGACATTAAGCATTTCGCCAAAATTTATGCAAATAAGTTAGGGCTCACGCTACCAAATGTCAAGCTTTCCGAGCAAAAACAAGTTTGGGGAACCTGTGGCAAAGATGGCATAATTCGCATCAATTGGCATTTAGTTCACGCTCCTGTGGCGGTTCTGGAATATGTAGTCGCTCATGAATTAGTCCACTTAATTACACCGCCATCACGGTAATGCCTTTTGGAAAGCACTAGGTAATGTAATGCCAGATTGGAGAGAGCGTAAAGCTAGCTTGAAATCTTGGGAAGCAGAAAAATCATGAAAGTTGAAAAACTGTAACTTAGCATTTTTTACTAATTGTTGTCGTCAAGGACAAATATTTTGTTGACGAAAAAATTCTTCTGCCCACTGATAATTACTCTCTATAGCGATCCTAAATTAGATGTGTATCCCTTCGGGAGCCGTAGGCATCACATCTCTTTTTTCTCTTCCTCTGCGACGGCAGTCGCTACAACTCTTGGAACCCCCGCAACGCGCTGCCTCCTCTCTGCGTCTGGAGTGGTAGCCTGCGGCACGCCGCTCCGCGTCTACGTTAAAAAAATACTGCTGTAATGCCGACCGCTCCCGAAGGGATACACAACTCAAATAGGATTGCTATAGTTCAGTTAATTATTCTCGTTGTACAACTCTATAACTGATACCAAGCAGTTAGGGCTACAGCCAAAGCGTCTGAAGCATCATCAGGCTTGGGAATATCATCTAAATCCAAGGCTTGGGCTACGGCATCTTGCACTTCAGCCTTATCTGCATTCCCGTACCCCGTTAAAGCTTGCTTTATTTGTGCTGGGGTAAACTCTATATATGGGAGACGAAGCTGGCCCAAAACTAAAATTAATACACCCCTTGCCTGTGCAACTAGGATAGTATTTGACATACGATAGAAGAATAATTTCTCAATTGCAACCAAATCTGGTTTAAATTCCTCCATCAGGGTGTGCAAATCGTCGAATAAGGTACACAACCGTTGTCCCATTTCTGCATCGGCAGACGTACGGATTACCCCAAAATCCAGCATTTTTACGGTTGTATCTTGTGCTTTAGCTTCGTTTTGTGTGCAGGTAATTAGCCCAAATCCGACAATTGCCAGTCCCGGATCTATTCCTAAAATTCGCTTTTCCATTAAATTCGTTCTGACTAATCCAGGGTGTTATTTGGCTGGCAATACTGACAACTCTCTTAGACTTAATCGAAGTCCAAGAGAGTTGATAACTATAATAATTTCACACTTGGTCTTTGAACCAGGTGGTGTACATTTTCTGTTAAACATTTTTTGTAGCACTGCTCCAAATCAGGTATGTCAATCGGTTTTCTCAGACAAGCCCTCAACGCCCTGCAAAAACAATCGCGCAGTCGCACTTCTCATCGGGTGAACCAGTGGTTCAAGTGGTTATCTCCTGGAATATCAGTAAAACGTTGGTTGCTAATTAGTGTTAGCGGTGTAGTGCTGGCAAGTTTGGGGTTGGCTATTTGGATTAAGCTAACTCCTATTTTTTGGGCGCTGGAGTTGGTGAGGAATTTTCTGGGAGTGATCACCAACATTTTACCCAACTATGTCAGCGGCCCTTTGGTAATCCTGTTCGGCGTGCTGTTGGTGCTTTGGGGGCAATCCCGTACTGTAGGCTCAATTACTAAGGTACTAAGACCAGGAGGCGAAGAAGAAGAACTTATAGATGTTCTACTGGCACATCACCGATTGTACCGAGGTCCAAAAATAGTGGTGATTGGTGGTGGTACTGGACTTTCTACTTTGCTACGCGGACTGAAAACCTACAGCGCGAATATCACCGCCGTTGTCACGGTAGCTGATGATGGTGGATCTTCTGGGAGGTTGCGCGAGGTATTTGGAGTTTTACCACCAGGAGATATTCGCAATTGTTTAGCTGCACTGGCAGATGAAGAAAAGTTATTAACAGAACTGTTTCAATACCGTTTTCGGGCTGGGGATGGCTTGATGGGTCACAGTTTTGGCAATTTGTTTTTAACGGCAATGACAGAAATTACTGGGGATTTGGAACAGGCTGTGGCTGCTAGTTCTAAAGTGCTAGCAGTTAGGGGGCAAGTGCTACCAGCAACCCTGAGTGATGTGCGCCTCTGGGCAGAATTAGCCGATGGTCGCCGCATCGAGGGTGAGTCTAGCATTCCCAAAGCTGGGGGTAAAATTCTGAAAGTTGGTTGTATTCCTGCTAACCCGCCAGCCTTGCCAGCAGCGATTAAGGCAATTAAAGAAGCTGACTATATTATTATTGGGCCGGGTAGTCTTTATACTAGCTTGATTCCCAATTTGTTGGTTCCAGAAATTGCTGATGCGATCGCCGCGACAAACGTTCCCCGCATCTATGTCTGCAATATCATGACTCAACCGGGAGAAACCCAAGATTACACTGTTGCTGACCACATCCGCGCCATTGATGATGCTTGCGGGCAAAGACGGCTATTTGATGCTGTATTAGTCCACAAAAAATCCCCCTCGGCTCAATCATTGATCCGTTATGCTCAACAAAAGTCTAATCCTGTTTTTCTCGATCGAGAAGCTGTCACCCAACTAGGACGGCGAATTGTGCCAGCGAATGTTTTGTATGAAGATGAAACGGGTTGCGTACGTCACGATCCCCCAAAACTAGCGAAAGTCTTGTTACGTTGGTACAGTGGGGCTAATCATGGAAAATAAAGACCAGAGGACAATTGATCACTGATAACTAACCAATATGAACATCTTTCTTGCAGATGCAGAAGCAACGATCTGTTTGGGTGTAATTCTTGGAGAATTGCTGACTGCTGGTAGTGTAATTTTACTAGAAGCGGATTTAGGCGCTGGCAAAACTACCTTGGTGCAAGGTATTGGTAAGGGTCTGGGTATCACTGAATCGATTGTCAGTCCCACGTTTACCCTGATTAACGAGTACACCGAAGGACGCCTCCCGCTTTACCATTTGGATCTATATCGCTTAGAAGCAAATGAAGTTGCCGCTTTGAATTTAGAAACTTATTGGGAAGGCGTTGAAGTCATGCCGGGAATTGTAGCGATTGAGTGGCCCCAACGTTTGCCTTACAAGCCAGATAGTTATCTGAGTGTGCGCTTGAGTTATGGGGATAACAATACTCGTATAGCGGAAATCACGCCATTTAATTGTGTTATTAGTGGAGATTTCGCCGCCAGATGTATTAGTTATTTCTGATGAAAGAGGCGATCGCATCTTTCACCCCAGGCCCATCTTCATCTCTGGTATAAAAGCTCCGACCTTGATCAATGAATGCAGACGCTGTATCTATTAACTGCTGGATAGTCTCCTGGCTAGCATTATCTATTTCTTCAGTGATGTGTTGCTCTGTAAATTTGTTTTTTCGCTCATCTTGCCGCAATACGAGGCGAGGATCTTTATAAGTCTCTTCTGGCTTAGGTTTAGTTGTCTCATTTAAATTAAATTGAAGACGTAAATAACGTTTTGAATTATATCCGCCCATAATTTGTCGGCAAATTGTACTCGCTACCTCAGATGTAGGGTCCATAAAAATATCAGTAAGATGTGCTGCCCAGTCCAAGCCTTTCCATTTGTTTACTTGCTCAAACTGATATGGTTCACCAGTTTGACCAGTGCCAATAGAAAGAATAGAGTAATCGGCAAACTGAAGATCATGAAGTTTGTATTTTTCTTTAATTGTTTGTGAGACCGAACTTTGATTTATTCTCATAGCTAAACTCAACGCTGCTAGAGCAGGATTGTTAGCAGAAACTCCCCCGTCAATGTGTGGGAATTGCCAATCACCAAATTTATTTTTATCGACAGGCTTTAAGTTATACGGTGGAAATATTGTGGGAGCAGAGGAAGAAGCAGCGCATATCTCCCACAAATAACAGTCATCATACCAGCGGTCGCCAAGATGATTCGCTACACGAAAGTTAAAGCTTGACCTCGCACTGATGTATTTAGCTGCCCTTTGTCGTAAACAATTTCGCCGCCGACAATGGTTGTAACAGCCCATCCGGTAAGGTTCCAGCCCTCAAATGGACTCCAACCGCACTTGGTTAATAGTTCTTCACGCAAGACTGGGCGATAAGTGTTTAAATCTACCAGAACTAAATCGGCATCGTAACCAGGTGCGATCGCGCCTTTGTGGGGAATACCATAAGCTACAGCCACAGCCTTTGACATCCAGTGAACAACTTGAGCCACAGTACACTTGGACTGCATCGCAGCTGTTAACATTAAAGCTAGAGAAGTTTCTACCCCAGGCATTCCAGAGGGGCTGTTGGGGTATGGTTGAGCTTTTTCTTCTAAGGTGTGGGGGGCGTGGTCTGTAGCGATAAAATCAATTACACCATCGCGTAAAGCTTGCCAAAGGACTTGATTATCATGTGGCGATCGCAAAGGTGGATTCATCTGCGCTAAAGTCCCAATCTTTTCATAAGCATCAGTATTCATCAACAAATGCTGTGGAGTCACCTCTGCCGTTACCCAACTTGGTTTATGCTGACGCAGCAAATCTGCCTCCTCGGCCGTTGACATATGTAGAATATGGAGACGCCGTTGGTATTTTTGAGATAGCTTTAACGCTAGTTGAGTCGCCAAAAGTGCCGCTTGATTGTCTTGAATTTGGGAATGAACTGCTGGATCATGAATATCGGCAAATTCTTGGCGTCGTTGGTTGATTCTCGCTTGATCTTCTGCATGAACAGCAATTAAGCGAGTTCCTTGGGCAAATATCGCCTCCAACGCTGCTTCTTGGTCAATTAGCAACTGACCATGCATCGACCCCATAAAAATTTTAATTCCTGGTGTTGGCTTTGCCGAAAGCAAATCTGCTAAATTGTCAGTCGTCGCCCCAATAAAAAAGCCATAATTAACCAAGGACTTCTCGGAGGCACGTTTTAGTTTGTCTTCTATTGCGAATTGGGTAGTCGTTAGCGGGCGTGTATTGGGCATTTCCAGAAATGATGTCACCCCCCCTTTGGCACAAGCACAACTAGCAGTAAACAAATCTTCCTTATGTTCTAGTCCTGGTTCCCGGAAATGCACCTGGGGATCTATCACTCCAGGCAACAAAGTTAACCCTTGTGCGTCAATTTCTTTGGTCGGTGTGGTCGGGGAAATTTCCGGCGCCACTGCAACTATTTGGCGATCGCGCGTCAATACATCCCCAATCATCAATTCACCATTGGGTAGAATAATGCGGGCGTGGCGAATTAGTAAACTTTTGGCAGATGACATGGAGTAC
Organism: Cylindrospermum stagnale PCC 7417; assembly: GCF_000317535.1. Classification (NCBI taxonomy): domain Bacteria; kingdom Bacillati; phylum Cyanobacteriota; class Cyanophyceae; order Nostocales; family Nostocaceae; genus Cylindrospermum; species Cylindrospermum stagnale. The sequence goes on along the minus strand of NC_019757.1, from coordinate 1,646,838 downwards.
ACAATGTGAAGATAGAGAGCTATTGATCAAAGATAACTATCCTTTTAGGGTAAACTTGGTTGCGCTCTTCAGACCCAAATTTAGCTGCTTGTAAAAAAAAAGTTTATTTTTAACTTATGAATCACTTGCTCAAGTCGCCAACCTCATCAGGAAAACAAAATTCTTTCGTTAAGATTAACAAATAAAGTCTCCCTAGGCGAGTTACTTACCTGCATCCTTCGTTAAATTAAGTAATTTCATGCAAAATCAAGTGCCTGATAACAACTCTAGCCAACAAACTGATAATTCCTGGATCGCAGAGCTAGGTAGAACGATTATCTTGAGCATCGTTCTAGCTTTGGGAATTCGTACATTTGTCGCCGAAGCCCGCTGGATTCCTTCTGGCTCAATGGAACCGACTCTGCATGGTACGCCAAACCAATGGGAAGCAGATAAGATTATTGTCGATAAATTGAAGTATAAATTTTCTGCTCCCCAACGGGGAGATATTGTAGTATTTTCACCTACATTAGAGCTACAAAAAGAACAATATCAAGATGCCTTCATTAAACGTGTCATTGGCTTACCTGGAGACAAAATAGAACTCAAAGATGGCAAAGTCTTGATCAACGGCAAACCCCTCCAAGAAGAAAACTACTTATCCAGCGGAAAGCGTACAGTTGTTGATGTTTGCACATCAGGACCGCAGCCACCTTTCTTAGCTAAACCCCAAACGATACCCACTAACTCATATTTGGTTTTAGGTGATAACCGTGGTAGCAGTTATGATGGACGTTGTTGGGGTTTAGTTCCCCGGCAAAATATTATCGGTCGTGCCGTACTTCGCTTCTGGCCGCTTAATAATGTTGGCGGACTCGATGAGTCGCCGTTGTATCCAGACTCCAATTAGTAACCAGAATTACGCCATAGCTCGCTGCTATGGCGATTAAAATTTTTTTAATTTTTAATTTTTTAATTTTTAATTGTTCAAATGCCATATTTAGCCAAGATTTTACTGTACCCAATTAAGTCACTGGATGGCGTTGAAGTTGAAACCGCGACAGTCTTAGAGAGTGGCGCCCTTAAATACGATGGTGCGTATGTTGGGCCACAGCGCCCGCAAGGCGATCGCGCAAGGCGCCCGCAAGGCGATGGCGCAAGGCGCCCGCAAGGCGATGGCGCAAGGCGCCCGCAAGGCGATGGCGCAAGGCGCCCGCAAGGCGATGGCGCAAGGCGCCCGCAAGGCGATGGCGCAAGGCGCCCGCAAGGCGATCGCGAATTTGCCATTTTTGACACCCAAGGTAGGCTTGTCAACGGCAAGCGCCATGCCAAAATCCATTTACTGCGCTCAGAATTTTCCTTAGAATCTAGAACTATCTCACTACAAATTCCAGGCAGCAACTCACCACAAGTTTTTCATTTAGATCAAGAACGACAAAGGCTAGAAGCGACTTTAAGCGATTTTTTTGAATTTACCGTCACATTCAAACAAAACTCTCAACTAGGCTTTCCTGATGATCCAGACTCACCAGGTCCAACAGTAATTAGCACAGCCACCTTGACAGAAGTAGCTTCCTGGTATCCTGGTTTGAGTGCAGATGAATTGCGTCGGCGGATGCGTGCCAACATCGAGATTGGCGATGTACCAGCCTTTTGGGAAGACCGGCTGTTTACCGAAACTGGGGATGCAGTATCCTTTAAAGTGGGAGATGTGCGCTTTTTTGGAGTATATCCCTGTCAGCGTTGTGTCGTCCCCACCCGCGATTCTTACCTAGGGAAAGCTGACCCAAACTTTGCCAAAATATTTGCCCACCAGCGCCAAGCCACCTTACCAAGCTGGGTAGCAACATCCAGCTTTAAAACCTTTTACAGCTTGAGTGTGAATACAAGATTACCCGCCTCAGAAGCGGGAAAAATTTTACAAGTCGGCGACGAAATTGAGATTCTTCCGCAATAAAAATAAAACTATAATTTTATACAAAATAAGTAGTACTATTGATCTACTGTTGGCAATCTTACTACCGTACCTCGTATACATAAATACAACAAACAAAATAAGCTAACAGTTATTTATTCCTAGAGAAGGATGACAGGCGACTTCAATCGTGATTTTGCTGAATACTGAGAATGTTGGCTCAGGAAATCCGGACTTTTTATCGATTGCAGGCTACTATTTTCCATCGCCTAAACGCATAATAGAAATGTGACTGATCTGTTCGCCCCTTTACAATCCCTGAAACAAGGTCACTGGTTCAAGCTGATTTGCGGCGCCAGTTTCCAACATCTACCTGCTGTCAGAAGTTTAACATTAGCCTACACTTTGGCGGGCGCTGACTGCATAGACGTGGCAGCTGATCCAGCTGTAATTGCCGCAGCCCAAGAGGCTCTACTTGTAGCCAGAGATTTAGCTGAGGATGCTCAAAAGCGAGGTTTTAGCAACAAAGGCAGCTTACCCTTTTTGATGGTCAGCCTAAATGATGGAGAAGACCCCCATTTTCGCAAAGCTGAGTTTCGTGCCACTGAGTGCCCCAAAGACTGCCCTAGACCCTGTGAACAAATTTGTCCAGCACAGGCAATCGTGTTTAACAGTATAAAAGAGAACTATTCGGGGGTAGTTGCTCAAAAGTGCTATGGCTGTGGACGTTGCCTACCAGCATGTCCATATGAGAAAATTTATACAGAGTCCTATATGTCAACGCCAGGAGCGATCGCACCATTGGTAATGTCAACGGGAGTAGATGCCATCGAAATTCATACAAAAGTAGGGCGTTTGGCAGAATTTCAGCAATTATGGCAAGCAATTTCACCGTGGGCAGAGCAATTAAAGGTCATAGCTATCAGTTGTCCCGATGGCGAGGGAATGATTGACTACCTCGACGCGCTGTATAATCTGATAGCCCCCCTCAAAAGTACCTTAATTTGGCAAACTGATGGTCGTCCAATGAGTGGTGATATTGGAGACGGTACCACGATCGCCGCTGTGAAATTAGGGCAAAAAGTTTTGGCAGCAAAGTTACCGGGATATGTGCAGTTAGCAGGTGGCACCAACAGCTATACCGTTGCTAAGTTAAAGGCAATGGCACTGCTCAACGATTTTAGATTGCCGATTTTAGATTTTGGATTAGAAGACGAAAATCCAAAATCCAAAATTGCCGGAGTAGCTTACGGTAGCTACGCCCGTGTACTGCTGTCACCAGTTCTTGAGCAATTAGAAAAAAAGGAGGTGAGTCAAGCAAGTCTCAAGGCGACTATCCACCTAGAAGAAGAACCAGAATTACTTTGGCAGGCTGTAGGGCTTGCCCATTCTCTCGTTTCCCAGCTCAAGTCACAGCAGGAGCGTTAATCGCTCGTTCGTTATCTCTAAAAACGTCACCATAGAAAGCATGACGATTACAGAAGATCTCCAAAAGTTGTTAGACATTTTGCCCCAGGATCTGCGACACGTACTAGAGAATCATCCCAAACGAGATATTTTAGTTGAAGTAGTCTTAGATCTGGGCCGTCGCCCAGAAGCTCGCTTTCCCCAGCAAGCTGAGTATCTGAGCGAAACACCTGTAACTCAAGAACAAATAGATGATTGCATTCAGCGCGTCGGAATTTTTGGCGGAGATAATCGGGCAGGAATTGAGCAAACTTTGCATCGGATTAGCGCCATCCGCAACCGCACAGGCAAGATTATTGGCTTAACTTGTCGCGTCGGTCGGGCGGTATTCGGCACAATTGGCATGATCCGCGATTTGGTAGAAACTGGTAAATCGATTCTCATGCTGGGGCGTCCGGGCGTTGGCAAAACTACCGCCTTAAGGGAAATTGCCCGTGTGTTAGCGGATGATCTGCATAAGCGGGTGGTAATTATCGACACCTCCAACGAAATCGCCGGAGATGGTGATGTTGCCCACCCCGCCATTGGTCGCGCCAGAAGGATGCAAGTAGCTCATCCAGACCAACAGCATCAGGTGATGATTGAGGCAGTGGAAAACCATATGCCAGAAGTCATTATAATTGATGAAATTGGTACAGAACTGGAAGCTTTAGCAGCTCGTACCATTGCCGAACGCGGTGTGCAATTGGTAGGTACTGCCCACGGGAACCAGATTGAGAACCTGATCAAAAACCCGACTCTCTGTGATTTGGTTGGGGGCATTCAGGCTGTGACCCTTGGAGATGACGAGGCTAGAAGACGGGGATCTCAAAAGACCGTTTTGGAACGCAAAGCCCCTCCCACTTTCGAGATTGCTGTGGAAATGTTGGAGAGGCAGCGCTGGGTAGTCCACGAAAGCGTTGCTGACACGGTTGATAATCTGTTGCGGGGGCGTCAACCTAGCCCACAAACAAGAACAGTTGATGAGCAAGGCAAAGTTGCAATTACACGGCAGTTAGCTGTGGTTAACGGTCGCGGTGGACAGCTAGCAGGTGGAGAGGAATCTTTCCCACCGGTGCGACAGCCTAATGGTTGGCGTTCATCTGGGCAGATGGTAGCATTACCAGCATTGCCCCTAGAACGGGAGCGGGTGACTGGACGCAGTGAATTTGACCGCTTGTTGGATGAATCTTTTAATCATTCTGACAGCTTTGATTACCATGCCAGCAAACATGCGGGGCCAAATGGCGAGGATTTGCCGTTGCATATTTACCCTTATGGGGTTAGCCGTCACCAATTGGAGCAGGTAATCAATGTGCTAACTTTGCCGGTAGCGCTGACAAAGGATATTGATAGTGCTGATGCTATTTTGGCATTGCGATCGCACATCAAAAATCATGCCAAGCTGCGGCAAATGGCTAAAGCGCGTCAAGTACCCATCCACGTCATCAAGTCCAGCACTATTCCTCAGATAACTCGTGGCTTGCGGCGCTTGCTGAACATGGATGACCCAGAAACCGCCGATGACCGAGAACTGCAACTGTTTTTGCACAGTGGCAGCGATGACGAAATGGACGCCCTAGAAGAAGCAAGGCTTGCTGTAGAGCAAATTGTCATTCCCAAAGGTCAGCCAGTTGAGTTATTGCCCCGTTCTTCCCAAGTCCGCAAAATGCAGCATGAGTTGGTAGAACATTATCGACTCAAATCTGACAGTTTTGGCGAAGAACCAAATCGCCGCTTAAGAATTTATCCGGCGTAACTTCACCCCTAGCCCCTCTCCAAATGCGGAGAGGGGATATTTTTTGATAATTTTCTAGAAACATATTCCGTGCTTCCATGAAGTGTAGAAACGTTGGATGCAACATCTCTACTACATTTGCACGAGAGATATCTTAAAGTTCATTTGGTTGAGTTACTTATCTAAATTTATCAATTCATTTTATATATGCGTCTATCAGATAATATTCAATCTAGCGTATTAGAGAAAAATCAACTCAGAGTTGCAGATAATATCACAGCGGGAGTTACGGTTTGTGAATAATATTAGCGCCTGGTTAGCTGAAAAGTCACCGGAGGAAAGAAAACACTTTTTAGGTGAAGTTCCCCGGTTGTGCATAGAAGGTAGAGAATTTGACAAATTATGCCGTTTGTTAGCTGATTTTGACTTTATTGAAGCTAAAATTAATCACCCTCAATTTGGTGTACAGGCGCTAATTGAAGATTACGATTTAATTGATAAAGCAGAATTATTAACTTATTTAGAATATGCTGAACCAGTGAAAGCATTAAAATTAATTCAAGGCGCTTTGCGGCTGTCAGCACATATTTTAAATCAGGATAAAAAACAATTAGCTGGACAATTATCAGGGCGATTGCTGCATTTTTACGCACCGGAAATTAAGGGATTAATGCAACAAATGGCAGCGATCAAAAACATTGGTTTACGTTGTTTAACAGGTAGCTTAATTCCACCAGGTGGGCCATTAATTCGCACCCTGACAGGTGATAGTGACTCGGGAAGCGGGGGTTTCGCCATCGCCATTACCCCCGATAGTAAATCTGTGATTTTTGCTAGCGATGACAAAACAATCAAAGTCTGGGATTTGCCCTCCCAAACAGAAAGGTTCACCCTGACACGTGATAGTAGCTGTGGAAGTGCAACCACCATCACCCCCGATGGTAAATCTGTGCTTTTTGGTGGCGATGACAACACAATCAAAGTCTGGGATTTTCAGACAGGAGCAGAAAAGTTCACCTTGACAGGTCATGATGACTTGGTAAATGCGATCGCTTCCAGCGGGCGTTTCGCCATCGCCATCACCCCCGATGGTAAATCTGTGATTTCTGCTTCCTGGGACAGCACAATCAAAGTCTGGGATTGGGAAACAGGTTCAGAAAAATTCACCCTGAACGGTCATCGCAACTGGGTAAAAGCGATCGCCATCACCCCCGATGGTCAGTCGGTGATTTCTAGTTCCGGTGACGAGAAAATCAAAGTCTGGGATTGGGAAACAGGAAAGGAAACCTTCACCCTGACAGGTCATATTGACTCGGTAAATGCCATCGCCATTACCCCCGATGGTCAGTCGGTAATTTCTGGTTCCGATGACAAGACAATCAAAGTCTGGAATTTGCAGACAGGAACCGAAGAATTTACCCTGACAGGTCATCATAACTCGGTAAATGCGATTGCTATTACCCCCGATGGTAAATCTGTGATTTCTGGTTCCGGTGACAACACAATCAAAGCCTGGAATTTGCAGACAGGAACCGAAGAATTTACCCTGACAGGTCATCATAACTCGGTAAATGCGATTGCTATTACCCCCGATGGTCAGTCGGTAATTTCTGGTTCCGATGACAAGACAATCAAAGTCTGGGATTTGCACTCCCAAACGGAAAAGTTCACCTTGACAGGTCATAGTGGCTCGGTGAAAGCGATCGCTATAACCCCCGATGGTCAGTCGGTGATTTCTGGTTCCGATGACGACACAATCAAAATTTGGGATTTTCACTCCCGTTCAGAAACGTTCACCCTGACAGGTCATAGTAACTGGCTAAATGCCATCGCCGTTACCCCAGATGGTAAATCTGTGATTTCTGGTTCCGGTGACAACACAATCAAAGCCTGGAATTTGCAGACAGGAACCGAAAAATTCACCATTCCTGGGAAACACTACGCAAACAAAAATCTTCGCAACTTGGTAAAAGCGATCGCCATTACCCCCGATGGTAAATCTGTGATTTCCGGTTCCGATGACAACACAATCAAAGTCTGGGATTTACAGACAGGAACCGAAACGTTTACCCTGACAGGTCATCATAACTCGGTAAATGCGATCGCCATCACCCCAGATGGTCAGTCGGTAATTTCTGGTTCCGATGACAAGACAATCAAAGTCTGGAATTTGCACTCCCGTTCAGAAAAATTCACCCTGACAGGTCATCATAACTCGGTAAATGCCATCGCCGTTACCCCCGATGGTCAGTCGGTAATCTCTGGTTCCGATGACAAGACAATCAAAGTCTGGGATTTGCACTCCCGTTCAGAAAAATTCACCCTGACAGGTCATAGTCGCTCGGTACATAGGATCATCGTTACCCCCGATAGTAAATATGTGATTTCTAATTCCTATGACGAAATGAGAATCTGGGATTTGCACTCCTGTTCAGAAACGTTCACACTGACGGGTCATTGTGACTCGATAAATGCGATCGCCATTACCCCCGATGGTCAATCAGTGATTACTGGTTCCGATGACAAGACAATCAAGGTCTGGGATTTGCATTCCCGAACAGAAAAATTCACCCTGACAGGTCATCGTGACTTGGTAAATGGGATCGCTGTTACCCCCGATGGTAAATCTGTGATTTCTGGTTCCGCTGACGACACAATCAAAGTCTGGGATTTGCACTCCCGTTCAGAAAAATTCACCCTGACGGGTCATTGTGACTCGGTAAATGCGATCGCCGTTACTCCCGATGGTGAGTCGGTGATTTCTGGTTCTGAATGCTACACAATTAACAACACAATCAAATTCTGGGATTTGCACTCCCGTTCAGAAGCGTTCACCCTGACAGAAGTTCATTTTAGCCCGGTAATGGCGATCATCGTTACCCCCGATGGTCGGTTGATGATTTCTGCTTCTGCTGACGAGACAATCAAAGTCTGGGATTTGCACTCCTGTTCAGAAACGTTGACACTAACGGGTCATAGTGACTCGGTAAATGCCATCGCCGTTACCCCCGATGGTCAGTCGGTGATTTCTGTTTCCAATGACGAGACAATCAAAGTCTGGGATTTGCACTCTTGTTCAGAAAAATTCACCCTGACTGGTCATAGTAACTGGCTAAATGCGATCGCCATAACCCCCGATGGTCAGTCTGTGATTTCTGGTTCTGCTAACAACACAATCAAAGTCTGGAATTTGTACTCCCGTTCAGAAATAGCTACTTTCACAGGAGAAAGTTCCATAACCTGCTGTGCTGTCGCGCCTGATGGTGTCACAATCGTAGTCGGCGAAGAATCGGGACGCTTGCATTTTCTCAGTCTGGAAGGAATAGAGACGTAAATTATGAATACCCAACCTTCACAGCAAGGGATGACGGAGATAATATCTGAAAATGCTGCGGAAGGAAGTTAGTTTTTATCGCTTCTGCTGCAACAAATCAGCGATAAGTTACAACCTGAAGAGAAATTAATCATTATTATTGATGCTTTAGATGCAATTGACCCTAATGGTCAACCATTGGGAACAAATTTATTTATCTACCGCGATATTTACCAGATGGCGTTTATTTTATTTTCTCCCGTCGTCCCTATAAAAAAGCAAATTCCGGTTTGTTAATTGAAGCACCATCACAAAGCATATATTTATCAGATTATGCAGCCGAAAATAGCGAAGATATCAAAACATATATTCAAATAAACCTAACCCCCCTTCCCCCCTTCCCTGCAAGGGAAGTGGGGAAACATGACTCCCCTCCCCTAGCAGGGGAGGGGTTGGGGGAGAGGTCACACTTGATCAGCGAAGACGAAAATAATTTTATGTATGTCCATCAAATTTTAAAAGCTATAGCTGAAGGTTTTTACTCTCAAGCCTCGGAATTTGATAACATTCCCCTAGGTTTAGAAGCCTATTATCAACAGCATTGGCAAAAGATGCAAGGTGAGGGTTTTTCAGATTTGGCTGTAGAGTTATTGCGGGTTTTGACTGTGGCGGAAACTCAAGCAATGTCAACAGTTGCTATTGCCCAAATTCTCAATGCTGATATATATGATGTAGCGGAAATTATGGAAAATTGGTTAGAATTTTTGCAAGAAACGCGTATTGATAAAGAAATAAATTATAGATTGTATCATAACAGCTTTCGGGTTTGGTTAGCAAAAGAGATTAATAACTTAAGTTGCTAGTTATACCAATTACCCATAAGGTTGAAACAAATGAGATCCCCCCCAACCCCCCTTAAAAAGGGGGGCTAATATCAATCAATCATATTTATCAAGCTTTAAGAGAAATATTGGCTATAAATTAGTGAATTTATGCTTAATTTGACTAAATCTATGTGAATTCTGTTTCTGAAGACATTTAACTCAATAATCCCCTACTTCGCGAAAATCTTCCTGATTTAACCGAGAATTATTCCTTGTGAGAGAGTCAACTGTAAGGAATGTGAGTTGAATTAAAAGTGTTATGTCTCGTCAATTAATTGACGGCACAGAATAATTTTGATGGTTAATAGCAATTGGCTGGAATGAAATTTCAGCCAAGCTGTGAAGACTGACTTATATCAGGAGTAAAAAACAATATGCAAAACGTCACCGCTGGTCAAATGGCAGAGCGTTACTGCGCTTTAGGAATTGGTATTATCTTTTTGATTCTGGGTATAGCTGGATTTATCCCCGCTTTAGTTTCATTACCAGGAGCAAGTGCGTCTTATGTACCAGCAGATGTAGCTCCCAATGCTTACGCGGCGGGATTTGGCTATATATTTGGGTTATTTCCTACCAACTTTTTGCATAACTTAGTACGCTGCGCTGTAGGGTTTTTGGGCATTGCTGCCTACAATAATACTATTAGCACCCGTTTATTTAATCGTGGTTTTGCCGTTGCTTATGCTGTACTGGCAATCATGGGATTATTGCCCTTTGCTAACAGCTTTTTTGGCTTAATGCCACTTTTTGGGAATAATGTGTTAATCAATGCTTTAGCGGCGATCGCAGCCGGTTACTATGGGATAATTATCCCAGCCAAAGTTATGGGTGTTAGTGTATCGCAAAGTTCTTGATGTAATAAAAAAATCGGTTTCTCAACAACCGATTTTTTTGTTAGGCGGCAAGATTTTGCAATTTTGCCACCATTTCTGCACGAGATGAAACCTCTAGCTTGCGGAACATCCTTTTTAAGGCTTGCTTCACAGCACTTTGACTAATCCATAGTCTGGCAGCTATTTCGGCATTCGTTAACCCCTGTGCGACTAATTCAGCAATTTGTAACTCCCGTGGTGTTAGGGGACAGCTTGCAGAAGACTCAAATGTTTTTGGTTTTGTCCGCAGGGTGGCGAGTTTAGCTGATAAATGAATGCACAAAGCACTCAAATCAGCTAAATCGTTGCCATTAAAGGCGGGATTTCCTTTATCGCGGGCAAAATTTACCGTTCCCACCAAACGACCATCACAGACAATTGGCCCAGTCATGACGTGTTCATGGTCGGAACGTGAACAAATATCTTTCCAGTCACCTGGGGATAATAACAATTGCTCATGGGTAGGTGCGTGACGCTCAACTACATAGCGCCCCACGGGGTTGCTCTCTAAGCAGACAGCGGGAATGCCCTGAACTTCAATTTTAGCGGTTGAGTCGTCATCTAGGAGATAGATGCCCCAATGTTGTACGCCAAAATGCTCGCTAATTATATCCTTGAGAGCTAGTTTTAATTCTTGCTCATTTCGGACATTAGCGATCGCATGAAAAACGGCGTGGAGAGAATTAGCCATAAGTGTACCCATTTGGGGACTATGCGAGGCTCCATAATTACTTCTATGCTAATACCAGCAAAAATAAAACGCTATTATCACTAGTGGCGATAGGAGAAGCGCATGACAGTTACAACAATCTCTGCCCAAGAACTTTTCCGGGCTGCTTATGAAAACCGCTACACTTGGGATAAGAACTTCCCCGGTTACACCGCAGATGTCACATATAAGCAGGACGGGCAAGTTATTACAGGCAAAGTTATTATTGATGGCAATCTCAAAGCAGAAGTTTTAGATATAGAAGACGAGCAAGCTAAAAAAGCAATTCATAACCAAGCTTGGGAAATCGCTATCCACCGCGTCCGTCGCGCCTTTGAAGACACCCACAGCGCCAACACCTTTAGATATGGTACCACTGATGAAACTGGTGCAGTGGAGATTTTGATGGGTGGTAAGGCTGAGGGTGATAAATACAAAGTTCGCAATAATGAAGTGTGTCACGTTCACCGTTTAATTCACGGTACTTACGTCACAATTGACACCTTTAGCAGTCATGACACAGGAGCAGGATATCTGTCTCACTCCTATGACTCTGTATATCATGACCCCAAAACCGGGGCACAAAAGGGCGGTAGAAGCGAGTTTGTTGACGAATACGAAAAAGTTGGTGAGTATTCTATTCTCAATCGTCGGGAGATTCGCACGGAGATAGAAGGAAAAGTTTCAGTTCAAGAATTTATTTTCTCGAATATCCAGTTATTAGCACCTGTTGCGGCTTAACCTGCATTTTTTAAAATCATCTCAAAAGCGATGGCGGTATGTCATCGCTTTTATTTTTTGGGTGATTATTTTTGATGAGTGTGGCGACAATCGCAGGAGTTGAGAGTTTGCGATCGCGCCAACTGCAAAATAGTATAGCAGATTTGCAGTGGTTTTCTGAGCAAGTTGAAGGTCATGTATTTTTGTTAACTCAACTAGCGGCGTTGGTGATAGCTTGCGTGGCGTAACCATAACAAAGTGTGAATTTAGATGTAGAGACGTTTTATGGAACGTTTCTACCTTCGCCCTGACTAAGTAAGTAGGCGAAAAGAAATCAAACTATGTTAAGTGAAGTAAAAAATATTGAAATTAGCTCGTAGTGAGGGCTTTAGCCCTCACTACCAACCTTGAATTATTTACGCCAACCTACTTAATGAACTCAAAACTAATCAACCAATTTGTGAATATTGTCCTCCCAATTCGCGCCATCAAAAGGCACAATTTCAAAATTCCCAATTACATCTCCATCTAAACACCGCACATTCACATCAACACCATCGGGATGACTGCGGGGAATATAAAAAGGATGCATTCCACAAATGCGGCAAAACTTATGCTGTGCAACTCCCGTATTAAATTTATAAGTTGTCAACTCATCTTCACCTTGCAGCAAAGTAAACTGCTCTTTCGGCACAATTAAATGCAAAAAACCCTTTTTCCAACAAATTGAACAATTGCAATCATCTACTTTGTGGTTATCAACCACTACCCGAAAGCGCACCACACCACAGTGACATCCACCTTCATAAATGACTTTTTTATTAAAATCTGTTGTCATATTTGTTAACCTAAATAATAGATAAACATAACACTTATCTCTAGAATATCCCCCCAAACACTCTTAAAAAATGTGACTAAATACAAATTTTCTCGTCTGCTCTAGCCAGGAAATGCATTTCTCAAAGGCTCCACCTCCTGAAATTTAGTGGAGACGGAGCCTAGTAACGAGACAATAGCCCCCTTCCCTACTAGGGAAGGGGGTTGGGGGTTAGGTTCTTCAGCGTGATTCAATTCTAGAAACTCGCTGTTCTAATCTATTAACTTGTTGCTTTAATTCAACCACCAATGTTGCCAGCCGGTCAAACATTCTATCGCGTTCTGATTGTGCTAAGTTACGTCTAGAACCCCCTGAGGATGGAGGAGTCAGCGTTGTTCTAGAAGATGGAGACCGACCTGTTTGACTCAGTTGTAACTCAATCTGATTCAACCGCAACTCAACACGACGCAAGTCTGATTGTAGATTATTTATGCGAGAATCTACTTGCTGTGATGAAACAGTATTTGATAATATACTGCTCCAAATAATTCCTACCAAAATCCCGGCGAATAATAATCTGTTAAACATCCCATTAACTCGTTATCCAGCATTTATTAAGATTTATATAGCAGTTTCAAATGATTGGCGAGGAACTAGATACCCGACTCCTTTGAGAAGTCGGGTATCTCTAGCTTTCAAATCTCCCCTCCTCGCAAGCGGGGCGGGGATTAAGGGGTGGGGTTCTTTGAATTTATTTATCAGGGTGTAATTGAGAAAATAACTTTTGCCAATCGATAGAATTAGGACTATTTTCTCCTGCTTTCACCTCAAAGGTGCGGTTACTCGCTGTTGGTTGTTGTAGCGCTTGAACGCAAAGTTCGGCAATATCCTCACGGCTAATTTTGCCCCGAATATTGTCACCTTGTTCAAATATATATTCTTTGCCCCCTGCTTCTTCAGTTAAAGCACAAGGTCGAATAATTGTGTAAGGAATTCCACTTGATCTTAAACTATCTTCACCCTTGAATTTCCAAGTTAAAATTCCTCCCAATTGGTCATTTAATCTTACCGCTGGTGGTTCTTCATCTAAATTAATCCCAGGTCTTCCGGGACGAGTTACCCCAGCAGAACTAACAAGGACAAACTGTGGTGAAACTTCCCCGTCATAAGCTTTAATTGCTTCCACTTCCAAAGCGAAACCACCAGGAGTAAATTTAGGATTTAAAGCGCCATCATATTCAAATTTGCTCAACATCAATTGCAATGAGCTAATTTTGCTAGTGTCAATTGGTGGACAGTCTTTAACAACTTTTGCCCGAAATACCGGCACCAATTCGCTAAAAGGAATGCGAATATCTATCCAGGTATTAGCTACAGTGTCGAAAGAATAGCTAAAACCGACACCATCCCAAGTTGTTTCTGTCCGTAAAAATATTTTATAACGCTGACCGTCACCTTTGAGGCGCAATTCTACACCTTGATAACCAGATAAGTTAATAGATGGGGTAAAATTCTTAGTTCTCACAGAAGCAAATCCCCCAGAGTTGGCGGTGGAGACATTACCAGCAAACACCGCTGAATTTTCTAGTAGTTGGAAATTACTTGCACTCACGCCACCCATCACGACATCATCCAGCGCACCCCAGATATTTTTTAATTCATCTGATGGTTTGGTGAAATCAAATATCAATTTTTCGTCTGCTTGGGGTAGATATTTTGCTGCTGCTTCTACTAAGTTTTTTACACCTTGATATTCTACATTTTCTGGTGTGTCACCAACTATTTCTGGGAGGTAAAATTTGACGCCTTGATTATATTTGGCTCTATCTGCTGTATCTCCCTCCACTGGTTGCACGCGCACTGCTGTACAACACACCACAGCTTGGATATTAGCCATAACTATGGGGGTTAAAGTTTCGGGTTTGGTGATGTCTGCAACTACCAAATCTACGTCATTACCAAGGATTGTTCTGGCTTTCTCGATGTCGCGGACTAGCGATCGCACTTTATACCCCTGTTCTACCAATCGTCGCACCACACGTTTACCGACGCCACCCGTCGCACCTGCTACCAAGATTACACCCACTTTTCTTCCTCCATTGGGTATATTTTCATTATCCTTGGGACGACCTTGGATTAACTGCTGTACCCAGTTAAGTAAAGGAATTACCTCAAAGTAGGTAAGGGTTTCGATGAACCTGCATAAGTCCCATTGAGAACGATTTTTGTCAGTCACAATTGCGTCCTCACTATTTTACTTAAGTCTAGCCTAATGGGAGAACAATGAACAAGTCTTAGCGGTTCGTTGGCGATATTTTGAATTCTGTATTTGTCTTGCTCATTTTCTATTACTCTCGAAAAAAAGAGCTTTGGGAATTTACCTGGCTAGCTCATTAGTAGATATAGTTATCGGATCTTCCTTCATAAAAATTATTATTTTAAGGAACTGCAACGGACACCAAGGGAAGAAAGAAAAGGTTTTACTAATGATTCATTAATTTTATAGTATCAATAGTATTTGCAGATGGTAAACTCTACCATGAGGATGAAAACAAAGTTGCCCTAAATATGAATTCCAATATTATAATTATTAAAATATTTCTCATCAAAGATTAATTGACTTATGAGCCAACTAGAAAAAGCTCAAGCAGAGTATGAAACTTTTATTGAAGAATTTGCCAGCCTCGTCATTGGCACTGTGAGTGAAGCGGGAATCCCTAACGCTAGTTATGCTCCCTTCTGGATGGATGATGCCAAAAATATTTATATCTATGTTAGTGGTCTTTCGACCCATACCAAAAACATCTATGCTAATTCTCATATAAGTGTTCTATTTATCGAGGATGAGGCTAAGGCTGATCAAGTTTTTGCCCGTCGTCGTTTAAGCTTTGACTGTACAGCAACTTTGATCGAACGAGAAACTGACAAGTGGAATTATATTGTTGACCAATTTCAAGGGCGTTTTGGTCAGATCGTTGATATTTTACGCGGCTTGTCTGACTTTCGGATTTTCCAATTAACTCCAAGTGAAGGCCGTTTTGTCATCGGTTTCGGGGCAGCTTATCATATTAGTGGTGAGAACCTGAATCAACTTGTTCAGATCACAGGAGATAAAGCAGGATAAAGGATGAGATTTTCATAATTCATATGCTTCAATTTAAACCTCCTGGCTTTGGGCATAAAGTCATCAATACATCTTTGGGGGCTATGGTTTACTATACCCAAACCGCTGCACCTTGGATAATTGCTAACACTGAAGAGTTGCCCCCGCTATTGTTCTTGCACAACTTTGGTGGGGGTGCGTCTGCTTATGAATGGTCTAAGGTTTACCCCGCATTTGCCTCTAGATACCGCATCTTAGCCCCCGATTTAATCGGTTGGGGAGAATCTGCTCATCCAGTGCGAGATTACGAAATTAGGGATTATCTGAGTGCGATCGCCGAATTTATTACCCAAACTTGCCACAAACCTGTCGCAGTCATAGCTTCATCCCTCACAGCAGCTTTTACCATCCGTCTGGCCATTACCCAACCTGAGTTATTTCAAGCACTGTTTCTCGTGTCTCCCTCTGGATTTGACGACTTCGGGCAAGGTGCTGGACGTAGACTACCAGTTTCTGTAATCAATACACCACTGTTAGACTCTTTAATTTATGCACTGGGTGCTGAAAATGAATTTGCGGTGCGGAATTTTTTGCAGAGTTTTCTGTTCGCTAAACCAGAACGAGTAACTCAGGAAATGGTGGATGCTTATTTAACCTCTGCACAGCAGCCTAATGCCAAGTTTGCCGCTTTGGCGTTTTTGCGGGGTGACCTTTATTTTGACTTGAGTTTATATATTCAACAATTGAGAATTCCCACTGTGATATTTTGGGGTGAAAAAGCACAATTTACTAAGATCAACCTAGGGCAACGCTTGGCAAATTTAAATCCAGATGTGATTCGAGATTTTTATGGTATTCCCAACACGGGAATACTACCCCATCTAGAAACTCCAGAAGTTGTAATTGGTTTATTACAACGCTATCTGTAGCTTAGACTAAATCTAAATCACCAAAAACTTCATCATTGTTATTAGGAATTTTCAGGAAGATTTTATGTTAGTCAAAGACGGAATTATTTATCAGTTATTAGCAGCCCCAGATTTAGAAGCCACCATTAATTGTATGGCTGAGGCTTTTCCCAATAGTGAACCATTGACGACAGCATTAGGTATAACTATAGATGAATTTTATCCTTTTGCCGAACTTGTCTGTATTCAAGCAGTCGAAGAAGGACTATCTCATATAGCTAAAGATGCAAATACAGGGAAAGTTATAGGTTTTAGAATTTCTGAAGATTTGATTCAGGAAGAAAGTGAAGAAAATAATACAGTTATAAATAGCTTGATTAAATTTTATCCAATTATCTCTTTATTAAAAGATATAAAAGAGGCATATTTGCGGGACAAAATCATCCAAAAAGGACAGGTACTGCATTTTATTATGGTTGGAGTGCAGAAAAATTACCGCAATCTCAATATAGCGAAAAATCTAATTACAGAAAATCTTGGTTTAGCTGAAGATAAAAAATTTACTACTGTGATTTGTGAGGCTACAGGCAAAATTTCTCAGCATAATGCACGCAAGCTAGGATTTAATGAGATTGTTGCTATTGAATACAAAGATTATCTATATCAAGGGTTAAAAGTTTTTGAGAAGATAGAACCTCACGCCAAATGCATTTTAATGGAAAAGATCATCTAGCTGTTCTAGACTGAATCAAATACACGACTTGACCTAACGGGGAGTGTAGAGACGTTGCATGCAACGTCTCTGCATTTGCAGGAGAGATGTTAAATCTGTTCAGGTTCCGTCGCTAAACTCTGCCCAATTTTTGGTTCAGTACCCGCCAGTAATCGCTCAATATTACTGCGGTGGCGCAAAATCACATACAACCCACCGACAGCGCCAAACAGAATGTAGGGCAATGGTTGACGCCAAATTATCATAAAAATCGGCACAGCGATCGCACCGGCAATGGAACTCAAAGAGACAATCCGCGATATTGCCACTACCGCAGCAAACACACCCACCGTTGCCAAACCCACCTGCCAACTCATTGCCAGCAAAATCCCCACACCGGTAGCAACGGATTTACCACCACTAAAGCCCAAAAAAATTGACTTACTGTGTCCGATAATGGCGGCTGATCCAGCAGAAATTACCAGCCAAGGTTTCCACAGTGCCACATCTACCGTTGGTAGGATTAAATTTTGACTGGGAGCAAAGTTAAATAGCCAGTAAACGAGTGCGATCGCTAATACGCCCTTTAAGCAATCTACCAATAACACCAAAGCTCCTGGCCCTTTCCCCAACGTTCTTAACACATTTGTGGCACCGGTTGAACCTGAACCTACTTCCCGAATATCAATACCCTTTAACTGCTTCACGGCAATATACCCAGTAGGGAAAGAACCCAGCAGGTAAGCTACCACCACAATTGCACCACACAAAGTTAACCAAATAGCCATAAACAATTAATTCAAAATTCAAAATTCAAAATTCAAAAAAAGTCACCAGTCCAGAATAATACTTCTTGACCAATGACTAATGACTAATGACTAATGACTAATGACTAATGACTAATAACTAACTTAAAAGTCATCATCATAGTTATTTTTCACTGTTTTGGGGTCAGGAGCAAAGGCTAACCACAGGGGAAATTGCAGCAGTGCCAAACTGATTTGCTCTTCAGAATCATCCATCACAATCAAGGGCAGTTGATTCGCTTTCACCAATCGGTCTGCCTTCTGGGCTAAGGCATTCGAGGTTTCAAACAATACCACGCCTCGGTCAGGGCCGAAATCTGGACGACCAATTCCCAGACAGTCTTGCAACCCGCGCCGCCATTCACCCAAACGTTCTGGGGTATTAGCTAAAACCAAAGTCCGGACTCGCTCTCCATACAGCTTATGTAGTATTGAAATCACTGCTGAGGTAATCAGGATATTCTGCAAGCGGCTACCCATCGTCCGCAAAGCACCTCGTCCCCCTTGGTTAAAAAACCAGTTAGAAACTCGTTCTGCGTGGACTGGTTCAAAAGTGCGGCGCAATTGCCACGCCGGTCCGTAGTAATCTGGCTGGCTGCGGTATTGGTCAATCAGGCGGCGAATTTGCTTTGTAGTATCTTGAAACTGCTGTTGGGCAAATTGTGGGATACCTGGCTGAGTTTCGACGAGTTTAACCTCTTTCACCGCTGGCTTTTCTCTTCGTTCCGTGACAATCGGCGCTAGTTGCAACTGTTCTGCTGCTGATGCCAAATCTTGTAAGCTGCCTGTGAGATAGTCTTTAAAACCCTGTACCCGAATTGCCAAATCTTGAGATGTTCCCGCAAAAGTGGTTCGCATCTCGTTGCGAATGCGTTCTTGTCGGCGTTCCAGTTGTTCCACAGAAATTTGCAACGCTTGTTTACGTTGTTCTAACTGCACCAGCGACTCTTGCACGAGTCGTCCTAAAGCAGTTTGAGTTTCATTCACTTGTTTCTGAAGATTGTTGTAAGAAACTTGCAGATTGGCTATTTCTGCTTTGAGGGCTTCTTCAGTGTGCTGTAAATCTGCCAGCCTTTGCTGTGCAAGCGTTGCTAGTGAATTATCTTCTGATTCTGCTGGTAATGGCGTCACCAACTCGTCTGTTGATTCGACTGTAGAATTTTCTGCTTCAGTACCCGCCAGTATTGGCTCAAAATTTGCGTAGTCTGGTTGGGCGTTGTCAACTGATGGACTTGGTGCTTCTGTTTCCAGCACTAACTCAGCAGGTGGTTTATCTTGTTCTTCAACTGTAGGGTTTTGTTGTATTTGTTCCAACCACTGATCAATTGATTCTGGGGTTTGGGATTCCTCTGGGTTCATAAATAATAGTGCAATTCCTCTGGCGCGAATAAATAGCTTTCTGAAATATACAACCGACTTACCACAAAACAGTTTAGTAGGGTGCGTTCTCTAACGCACCGTTTCTGAGATTGGTGCGTTCCTAACGCACCCTACTAAGTACTAAATGCGTGGACAACGTTCTTCCAGACAAGTTTTCAGGGTATTGGGGTCAAATATAATTGGCAAAAAGTGAATGCTGTTGATTTCTTTAAAGTAAAACAGTATGGGAATTCTATTCCAGAAGATCCGCCAGTTTTGCCACTCTTGGTAGGGAAAGCGGCGAATTAATTTTTCACCTCTGTAAAGATCGAAGTCGGTGGCGGTAAATTGCAACCGCAGCGTTGCGGCCTGAAACAACAGAAACAAGCCCAAAAATGCGATCGCACTTCCTACCCAAGGTTGTACCAATAGCAGGGGAATCGCGACAATCACCAACACGATAGGGATGTTGTAACTAGGCTTGAGTTCTACGGTTGATATGGAGTTAGGTGCATATGAACTGGTCACAGTCTCAAAACCTGCTTTGTGAGTGGACATTATTTCCATTTTAAAAGGTCAAGTCCTTATAAACCTGGGCTAAATGGCTCGCTAGTTCCCTGAAACATTAACCACGAAAGAAAAAAGTTGCTAATAAAGATAATCATCAAGGCGGTTACAACAGCAGTTGTGGTAGATTGTCCTACTCCTTTGGCTCCTCCTGTTGTTGTCAAGCCCCAACTGCAACCAATGACAGCGATTAAAACGCCAAAACAACCGGCTTTAATCAAGGCACTACAAATATCCCAGACGCCGAGAAAGTTTCGGGCTGAGTCTAGAAATACTGTGTCAGAGAGGTTGTAAATATTTGTCGCAATTAACAATCCCCCAAACATCCCTGTGATCAAAGACAGCAGGGTTAAAATTGGCAGCATTAACAAACAAGCAAGGACACGGGGGATAACTAGGTAATCAATTGGATCGGTTTTTAGCATCAACATGGCATCAATTTGCTCTGTGACTCGCATGGTACCGATTTCCGCCGCAAAAGCCGAACCAACTCGCCCCGCCAAAATCACTGCTGTTAGTACGGGCGAAAGTTCCCTTGTCAACGCTACTGACAGCACTCCGCCGACGAGGTTGCCGGCGCCAAAGGTGATAAACTCCCGCGCCACCTGAATGGTAAACACCGCGCCGACAAAAACAGCCGTTAATAGGGCAATCAATAGGGAATCGGGCCCAACTGCTGCCAATTGCTCTAAAGTGTTGCGCCGATGGATTTTGCCCCTAAATAGGTGAACTATTACTTGTCCACCCAGCAAAATTGCTGCCAGCAGCCGCTGACTCCATGCTCCTAAACTGGATTTAGATATAGTCTCGCTCAATGTTCTGTAGCTAACTCGGTAACTGCTTTAAGAATAGCGAAAGTCATTAGCCATTAGTCATTAATCATTCGTTTTCTGCCGCCATCTCCCGTCTTTTCTTGTCGGGTGAAACATTAACTTAGTTTAAAGCTCCTCTCAGAAAATTAAGCTATTTTTAAGCGTATTATAACGCATTAGTACAGATATTTTAGGGATATAAGGTTGATTTTACAAGGGTTTCGGCGAATTTTGGTCTGTTAATTATCCCCAGCATTTATGGGAACTAGAAGCTGTTTCTTTTAATCAAAACTTAAGATTTTTGACAGAATCTCTGCTCAGGAGCGATCGCACTTATTGTAGAAAATGACATACAGCTTTCCAGCTAATGTCCTCTTTACTCAAGGAGCTGGCCCTAAATGACCATTTTGACTAACTTTCTCCGTTCCCTGCTGCTGACGACAGTTTTTAGTTTTGTCGCTCCCATGTTCTTGGTCGGGGGTTTTTTGCTCCTTTTATCCCTCACAGGTCATATTCCTGGTTTACAAGGTGCGACGGAGGATATCTTGACTCAGATCATGCATTTCCTTGCCACCTTTGGCAGCGGGAGTTCCCTGCATGGACTATTTGTGATTAGTTTTACTTGTGGTTTTGTCGGCGCACTGTTTGATATGTATGCTTATTATCGATATCAGATTTTACGAATTGATTCTTGAGTAGTTAAAATGTCATCGTCAGGTGCTCATAGTCAGCACAAAATATCAAACAGCAATCATCCTCAGCGCAGAAGATGTTGCTAGTCCTGACTTAGATAAATATTAGCGTTTCTGATAAAGTTTGGAAAAATCAAAGAGAACAGACCTTTGTTATTAGTTGCTAATGACCGGGGAATCTGCTGTGCTTTCTCCCAGGGTGTTTAGCGAATAGCGTTAGACGCCAAGTCGGAGTTGAGCATTTTGTGTAAAGCACGCTCCTCCTATAGACTTGATTTAATATGCAATGAGAATAGCAAATAGAGCTATCCTCAAAATATAAAATTTTCCTTAAGATTTTAAATGGCATCATGCCTGCTAATTTTTCTTAACATGATCAAGCAGGTCGTCTGAGCGCTAGGCATTGTTATATTGATCTTATCTAAAAGGTTATTTGATTGCTCATGGTTTGGCCATTTAAGTCTAAGTTTCGTAAACAAATTGCGCGGATTGAAATCACTGGTGCGATCGCTGGTGCTACACGCAAACGTGTGTTAGAAGCTCTGAAAACTGTAGAAGAGAAAAAGTTTCCGGCATTACTGCTACGCATCGATAGTCCTGGCGGTACAGTCGGAGATTCCCAAGAAATCTACAGCGCTTTAAAGCGTTTACGCGAGAAAATCAAAATCGTTGCCAGTTTTGGCAATATCTCAGCTTCTGGCGGTGTCTACATCGGCATGGGAGCAGAACACATCATGGCTAACCCTGGCACGATTACAGGTAGTATTGGCGTGATTTTGCGTGGTAATAACCTGGAAGTCTTGCTAGAAAAAATCGGTGTTTCTTTCAAGGTAATCAAGTCTGGCCCGTACAAAGACATTTTGGCATTTGACCGGGAACTGACTGCGCCAGAAGCAACGATTTTGCAAGAGTTGATTGATATCAGTTATCAGCAATTTGTGCAAACGATCGCCGAAGCCCGTTCTTTAGAGGTAGAAACTGTAAAAAGTTTCGCCGATGGTCGGATTTTTACAGGACAGCAAGCCGTAGAGTTGGGTGTTGTAGACCGATTGGGAACAGAAGAAGATGCACGTCGCTGGACTGCTGAATTGGTAGGTCTTGATCCAGAGAAAACACCTTGCTATACCCTAGAAGAACGTAAACCCTTGTTGAGTCGCGTTTTACCAGGGAGTCGTCAGGTTTCATCAGGAATTGGGGCTGGTATAAACTGGCTCGAATTTGAAATGTCTACCAGTGGGCTGCCTCTGTGGTTATATCGACCATAAAAATCAATTATCAATAGTCGGGGCGGGGTTTCCCCGCCTGATCAATATAAGGAGGACTTAGGAGTGGAGTGGCAAATGCGGGCTATTCGCGGAGCGACAACTGTTGCCGAAAATACCGTGGAGGCAATCAGAGAAGCGGTGACGGAGTTACTAGATGAACTGGAACAACGGAATCAACTCCAGCCGCACGACATAATTAGTGTTACTTTCTCAGTGACGCGGGATCTTGATGCGATTTTTCCAGCTGCGATCGCTAGATCTCGACCTCTCTGGGACAATGTGGCTATGTTAGATGTACAGCAAATGCATGTTGAGGGTAGCTTACAGCGCTGCATCCGGTTTTTAATCCATGCCTACCTACCAACTTCCGCCCCAATTTACCACACCTATTTGCGCCATGCCGCCAACTTGCGCCCCGACTGGAGTTTACCTCAGCCGTTACAACCATCACAGCAAGCGGTAGAGACAAAAGTTTAAAATACTCAGGTAAATATATGTAAGAATAAACACAAAATGAGCTATTTCGGTGATGCGATCGCTCAACCTACTGCTATTGGTGGGAGAATCTTCACTCAACGGGGAACTGGTGTATGCGTCAAGCTAGAAGATTTTCTAACTATTCTCTCCAAAATGGAAGCGCCACTTGTGATTGTTACAAGTGAAGGTTTTTTTACAAAAATCTATAAATATGTGACTGCATACAAAGGTTTTGTGTTTTTCACAGAATCCTTAGATAAGTTGGAATTGGGTAGCAATATTGAGGTAATCTACGCTCAAAGTTTGGGGACTGATATTTGAAGTGACAATTAATAGACTATTTAGGAGATGGTACAACATGACTGAAATTGCAGAAAAGCTCAAACTAGAACTATCTCAACTATCCATAAAAGACCGTGCGGAACTTGCTTACTTTTTAATTCATTCCCTAGATGAAAGTATAGATGAAAATATCGAAGCCGCTTGGGATAAAGAATTAACTAGAAGACTAGACGAGATCCATTGCGGAAAAGCGACAGGTGAACCAGCAAATAAAGTGTTTTCCGAGTTGCGAGAAAAGTATTCGTGAAGCCAGTCATTATCCATACCGAAGCTATCAGGGAGTTTGATAACGCGATCGCTTATTACGAAGCGCAAAAGGTAGGATTGGGGCTTGATTTACTATCTGAAGTCGAGCAAGCTCTGGGAAATATCCGGCAAAATCCGAATCTGGGAACGCAACACGCAATTGCAGGGGTACGTCGTTACGTCCTCCAACGTTTCCCGTATCTCGTCTTTTACGTCGAATTCGAGGAGTTTATTTGGATTATGGCGATGGCGCGGAGCGCCCGCTGGAAGCGATCGCACATGGAAGACGAAAACCAGATTACTGGAAAAAACGAGAGATTGAATGATACTATAACAGACTAACAACTTGGTGCAGCAGGCATTTTACAATTGAGATGCCATCGATTCAGGCAGGAAAACGCTGATGACGTTACAAGAACTGCAAAAACAGGTGCTAGAATTGCCAATTAGCGATCGCCGGCAATTAGTACAAATTCTTTTGGAATCTCTACAACAGGAAACTCACCCAGTCGTTAAGAAGGGTAACTTGTCCCGGTTGTGTGGTATCGCAAAAAATGCAGCGGTATCAGCTGATGAAGATGTTGCAGCTGATTATGCCACCTATCTAACCGAGAAGTATCAATAATGCGAGTTTTGATTGATACTAATGTCGTTCTTGATTTCTTGCAAGCACGAGCGCCTTTTGTAGAGGATGCAGTCAAGCTGTTTGAAAAAATTGATGCTGGTGAAGTTGAAGGATTTATAGCCGCAACAACGATTACCAATATTTATTACATCATTCATAAAGCAGCAGGTGCGATAGTGGCTCAAGATGCCATCACCCAAATTCTGACAGATTTACAAATTTGTGCGGTTGATAGAAGCGTTTTAGAACAAGCAAACGCTTTAAATTTTCAAGATTTTGAGGATGCTGTGCAATATGCTTGTGCGATCGCATATAGAGTAGATGCGATCGTCACTCGTGATGTCTCTGGGTTTGTAGATGCAGAAATTCCAGTAATTTCACCTGGGGAAATGAGTAATATCGGATAGGCTTACCGCATGGTTGTGAGCATGGCTTATTCTTTGTGGTGATGAAAGCGGATGCCTACGAAAATATCATACAAGAACTCAAAGAAATCCTTTCTCTGCAACAACCCTGAAGTTTGATAACAGCCTTTCTCATCTAAAAGCGGCTTCATGGTGTAGTATGCAGGCTGATAATTGTACCAGGGGATAGAAGGCCACAAGTGATGAATTAAGTGGTAATTCTGCCCCATAATCAAGATATTCAGGACTTTTCCAGGATAGACGCGGGCATTTTTCCAGCGATCGCGTTCCACAAAAGGACGATGGGGTAAATAATCAAAAAATAACCCCAGTGCTACACCCACCAAAAACGCCGGGATAAACCAAAAGTTGAGAATATAGCCCAAAAAGTGGTATTGCACAGAAAGATAAACAATCGAAATTACAACTAAGCGACTGAAAAACCATTCCCATAGCTCATTTTTACGCCACAGTCGCCGTTGAAAGAAAAATACCTCATGGTACAAAAACCGCACCGCAATCAGCCACAGCGGACCGCCGGTAGAGACATAATGATCAGGGTCATCTTCGGGATGATTGACATGACTATGATGCTGCAAGTGTACCCGTGTAAAGACTGGAAAGGCAAAAGCCAGCATTAAAGCGCTACCATGCCCTAAAGCAGCATTCATTAATCGGTTGCGATGAGCAGATTGGTGACAGGCATCATGAATCACCGTGCCAGCACAATGCAAAGCCAGAGTATTAATACTAAAGCATAGCCAATGGGGCCATTCCCACATCCAGTAACCAAAGTTAGATAACACCAGCATTGTCACAGCTGCTAGAAACAGCAGCAGTGTGGGATTAAAATCACCAGGAGGCGCTAAAAATTCCTTGGGTGGGATTGTCAGTGGTTTTTGTGCCTCCGACGTGAGCATTACTAACTCCTTGTTTATCGAACATTATGAATATACGACAAATCTTAGTAGATAATAAAGTTATGTAAATATTTATGGTGCAAGATTTATCCACGGCTTAACCGAACAGCAGGTGAATAACGTTATGATTCCAGACGAGACCTATATCTTTGCTGATGGGTAAGGCGCGGCGATTCGCAATGTTTTGACGTAAAAGATCTCCCTTGGGGAAGATGCAGACAAGATTGGTGTAAGATATCTAGCCTATCCCATTCCCCTACTCTCTAACTGCTTACATCTATTGATATAGCAGTGACTGAAAAGGAGATGCCGCTTAACTTATGATGACTTCCCAGATAGCTCCCTAAATTCAGCCCCTATGCAATTAAGAGATTCTCTACGCCGGACAAAAATTGTCGCTACTATTGGTCCTGCCACCAGCAGTCCAGAAATGCTCAAGGCGATCATTGAAGCGGGTGCAACCACACTGCGGCTAAACTTCTCCCACGGCACTCATGCCGACCATCAGCGCAGTATTCGCTTAATTCGGCAAACCGCTTTTGAACTAAATCAGCCAGTGGCAATTCTCCAAGACTTGCAAGGACCAAAAATTCGCTTGGGGCGATTTGAAAACGGGTCGATAATTTTGGCAAAAGGCGATCGCTTCACCTTGACAAATCGCCCAGTTATAGGCTCACAAGAAATTAGCTGCGTTACCTACGATTATTTAGCAGAAGAAGTCCCCGTTGGTGCAAAAATCCTCCTTGATGATGGCAGAGTAGAAATGCTGGTGGAGGAGATTAACCGCGACAAAGGTGATCTGCATTGTCGCATCACTGTGCCCGGTAAACTTTCCAACAACAAAGGTGTAAACTTTCCTGGAGTCTACCTGTCGATTAAAGCCATGACCGACAAAGACCGCGAGGATCTAATGTTTGGTCTCGACCAAGGCGTAGACTGGGTAGCACTTTCCTTTGTCCGCAACCCCCAGGACATGATCGAAATCAAAGAGCTAATTTCCAGCACCGGCAAGTATGTGCCAGTAGTTGCCAAAATTGAAAAACATGAAGCCATTGAACAAATGGAAGCAGTACTGGCTTTATGCGATGGCGTCATGGTTGCCAGAGGTGACTTAGGCGTGGAATTACCTGCGGAGGATGTACCTGTGCTCCAAAAGCGGTTAATTGCCACCGCAAACCGCTTGGGGATTCCCATCATCACCGCCACCCAGATGTTAGACAGTATGGTGAGCAACCCCCGTCCCACTCGTGCAGAAGTGTCCGATGTGGCAAATGCCATTTTAGACGGAACTGATGCTGTAATGCTCTCCAATGAAACTGCTGTTGGCGACTTCCCAGTCGAAGCAGTGGCAACAATGGCACGCATTGCTGAACGCATGGAGCAGGAACAAGCACTTAGCTCCACAGCCCGCCAACTAAGAGATAATCGGCGTTCTATTCCCAATGCTATTAGTCAAGCTGTAGGTCAAATTGCCGAACAGCTAGGAGCAGCAGCAATTATGACCCTAACCCAAACCGGGGCAACAGCTCGCAATGTCTCCAAGTTCCGTCCGCAAACACCTATTTTGGCAATCACACCCCATGTGAATGTGGCGCGGCAGCTACAGATGGTATGGGGAGTAAAACCTTTGTTGGTGCTAGGACTACCCTCCACTGGCCAGACATTTCAAGCTGCTATCAATGTTGCTCAAGAAAATCAGCTACTGTCTGAAGGCGATCTAGTGGTAATGACCGCTGGCACACTTCAAGGAGTTTCCGGGTCAACAGATTTGATTAAAGTTGAAGTGGTCACGGCCGTGCTAGGTCAAGGAATTGGGCTGGGACAAGGTTCAGTGAGTGGTCGTGCACGGGTAGCTCATACTGGAATGGATGTGAGTAACTTTAATCCTGGAGATATTTTAGTAGTCTCCCGCACCAGTGCCGATTTTGTTGAGGCAATTCGCAAAGCTGGCGGGATAATTACAGAAGATGAAAGTCTCACCAGTCACGCAGCAGTAATTGGTATGCGTCTCGGTGTACCAGTGATTGTCGGCGTTAAAAAAGCAACTCAAGTAATTCGAGATGGGGCGATTTTGACGCTAGATATGCAACGGGGTTTAGTTTACTCTGGGGCTGTGGGAACGCCTTAAGTAATTCAAAATAGAGCCTACGGCACGCTCCGCGAACAAAATTCAAAATTCAAAATTATTTTTTGAATTTTGAACTAAATCGCTAGTTCTGGTGCGTTTTCAAATGTAACCCGATCATAAATCTGGCGATGGGGAATTTGGCAGTTGGCTGAAGCTAACTTTAAAACTCCATCTTCATCGTCGGATTCACTAAACAGCCAGTTACCTTCTGGTGTTTTGCTAAAATGCTCAATATGAATTTCATATTGGTCAATTAATATATATTCTTGAAATTCGCGAAGGGAACGGTAATAAGTAAATTTGTCGCCTCTATCTCGACTACTTGTAGATTTAGAAAGGACTTCAAAGATAATACTAGGATTTAGCACTGTGTCTGTGCGTCCTTCTTGAAAGATTGCTTGATCTTTGATGATGAGAATATCTGGATATGTGTATTCCCGGTAACGAGGAATCCATAAACGCAAATCGCTTGTATAAACATGATAATTTTGCTCCCTGACAGCAAGGGTAAGAGCAATGATTAAGTTAACAATAATCTGATTATGATTGAGAGAGCCTCCGCTCATTGGCACAATTTCTCCATTTTGATATTCACTGCGGTACTCAGCAGTTGCTTCTTGTGCTAAATATTCATCGATGGAATATTGGCGGGGGGGTGTTTGCACAACCATAGGATTTATTTGGCGAATGTCGAGCAAGATAGCTTTAGGCTAGCATTATAAATAACGGGATAAAACTTCAACGGTGGCTTGTCCTGTTTGTTCCCAACTAAATTGATTGGCTCTAGCGATACTTTGGCGGGAAAGATGCGATCGCCATTCTGAATCATTTACAATTGCCTGCATGGCCTCAGTTATTTCCCCTGGATTGTAGGGATTGATCAGAATCGCCGCGTCACCAGCGACTTCTGGAAGCGAGGAAAGGTTGGAAGTGATCACAGGAGTACCGCAAGCCATCGCTTCCAACACTGGAAAACCAAAGCCTTCCCAGAGACTGGGGAAAACGAGTGCTAGAGCACCGTTGATGATTTTTGGTAATTCGCTATAAGCAACATAGTTGAGGAACTTTACCTGATGCGTTATCCCTAGTTCCTCAACTTGCGCCTGTAAAATCGGGGTATAACGCTGATCAGTGGGGCCTGCTAGCCACAGTTCATAGTCACCCCTATTAGGTAGCGCAGCGAAGGCTGTAATCATTCGCTGTAGGTTTTTGTAGGGATCTTGGCGGCCAATGTAGAGAAAGTAGTTGCTGGTGGGTAGATTGAGAAAATGGAAGTGTGTGCGATCGTGTGCTAAGGGGATAGGAGTAATTTTGCTAGCCGGAATCTGGAAAAAATCCGTAATGTCATTAGCCGTGGACTGGGAGTTGCAGATAACGTGTTCGGCTTGGGTGATGACTTGGGGAATGTAGTAGCGATGGTATGGTGTCAACGGTGAGAAGCGTTTGGGAAAGCGCAAGGGGATAAAATCGTGAACCATCACCACAAAACGACAGTTGCTATACAGGGGTGCTTCTGGTAGTGGGGAAAATAAAAGATTAGATTTGAGATTTTTATAAATCTGCGGTAATTGAAATTGCGTCCAAACTAGGCGGCGGAAATGACCTTTTGTACCTTGATCAGGTGTTAAGTTTGCGGGGACTGGGTAGCAGGTGTAATTGGGAATTTGCCGTGAAATCAATAATGTTGGATTCAGGGACTGAAGGTAAGGAAACAGATTATTAGCGTAGGTTGTTATGCCTGTTGGTTTAGTATTGACAACAGACAAGTTGATGAGAAATTTATTTAACAAAAATAAAAAGTTCCTAGACAAGTAAGTAATGCATTTTTGTTAATTCTAATATATAAGTCTATGAGTATGAGGTTAAAGTTATATTTTTACATTAAGTCGCCTACGGTTGTTGCTCCATGCCATTGCGCTTACTTAATTTAACCATAGGCACCAACAATCGAAAATTAGTTAATTTTATATATTTGTGGTAATTGAAATTGTGTCCAAACCAGATGATAAAAATGACCTTTTGTACCTCGATCAGAAGTCAGATTATCTGGGACTGGGTGGCAATTAAATTCGGAGTACTTTTGTGCTGTTAGTAGAGGGTATTTGATTGTTTTTAAATAAGGGATGAACATTGTTAACGTAATTGCTAACGCTTGTTGGTCAAGAGAATATATTGCTCAATAATAGAATTCACAAAATCATATCAGCTTATTCATCCCTTTTTTGTGAATTTATTTTTACCTTTACATAATATCTGTCCCAATCAAGATTCCAAGGATTAAGGTACAGCATTGCTGTGTTTTTATAGATAATATGGGTGATCAAACATATTGGCTCTTCAGTAGTTAGTATGCTAAAATCGCTCAACTAAATCTCAAAATGCTTGCCGATACTGGGTAATAAGCGTTATTTGCTAACATTTTTTGATTTTTAGTCACCTTGAGCGTTTTACGTGTTATTTCAAAGTACAATTGTGGTTTTTAACTAGTAGTTTGGCATAACAGGTACTGAAGAACCAAAATATTTAATATTATCTACGGTTTGACACATATGATAATGAAACAGAACGCATACTCAGCGCCAACTCGATCACCTAAGTCTCTCAGAGTTTCAACGATTGTTGGGTCATTATCAGTTAAATCACGAACAGGTGAATCTACGTTGTTTATACCCCAATACGGCATTAAAAAAGCACCTTTTGTATCCTTAATTTTAAATCCTACTTGAGTTAGCATTTCTGCTGCTTCGTTATATGTGAATTCTTTTATATGATCGAATGAACACTTAAAATCTTCATATCCAAGCATTCTATTAACACGCAAGTGAAGACTATCACGGTTAGGTGAAGTAACAACAAAAATTCCACCGCTTTTTAATACCCTAAATGCTTCCTTAATACAATCTATAGGGTTGGGTAGGTGCTCTATTACTTCTCTCGCAATGACAACATCGAACCTGTTTTCTTCAAATTCTAGCTTCATCGCATCCATCGCTATAAATTTGAAATTTTGTTTTTTGCTATAGGCAATATTCGCCTGAGATACTGCTACTTCTGAAAGATCTGTCCCAATATATTCTTTGCATTCATCTATATAAGTAGCACTACCTCCATTTCCACAACCAATTTCAAGTATTGTACTATCTTTGGCTGGTAAAATTGCTGCCATCGTATGTCTGGTGAGTTCTGTAGCTCTCACCTCATCCCACAAACACACCATATTATAAGCGTTGTGAGAGTTGTATCTGCTATTCATTAATTCTTTAATCTTTGGTACAGAGAGAGTCGAATAATCTGGATTAGCGGCTACAGAATCCTGTTTAACTAATTGATTTGTTTTTTCTGTTGTCAATTTAGCTATAACCTCCTCCATCACATCTATCTTTTGCAGTAAAGGGATTAAAATTTGCTCAACTTTCTTAAAGATTATAGGTGAAATTTGATAAGCTCTTTCTTGAACTTTCATATTATCTATAAATGATTGCCAATGAACTAATGTAGTATCTACTGTAGAAAGCTTATGTTCTTTAGAAAAAACAACAAATACTTCATTAGCAAATACTGGGATAAAATCTTCTATTATTTGTTTTAGAAAAAGATAGTCTAGTTCATCCATCATCCCCTTATGAATAACTACCCATTGATAGTTAGTCAATTCTGTGTTCCAGTTTGAAGGGTAAGCTATCGTATTGGAAATTTTTTCTATAAATTCACTATTAGCTATTATTTTATCTTCCTCACTAACATTCTCCTGTAAAAACTGTGCTGTATTTAACCAGAAGTCATCATTGATTGGAAATGGCATAATTATCTCCTTAAGTCAGCAATTACATTTAGTTAACTAAATAATTTTAGTGTAGGCTTCATACAGTTTCTTAGTATAATTTTCCATACTAAAAAACTCTACTCTTTCTTTGCCTGCTTCTACGAGTTGTGTTTGCAAATGAGGATTATTGATTAAATTTTCAATTGCCACTCTAATCTCTTCAGAATTATATGGATCTACATAAATAGCAGCATCTCCACAAACTTCTGGTAAAGAAGCAATATTAGATGTGATTACCGGACATCCCAAGGACATTGCCTCCAAAGGTGGTAACCCAAATCCTTCATATAAGGATGGAAAAACAAAGCAAAAAGCACCTTTATACAAGTAGCTCAAATCTTGCCTTGTGACATATTCAAGTAACTTTACCTTTCTAGTAAATCCCTTACCAAAAATCGCTTCTAATTTGCCAATTTCGCCTTCCCATAACCATCCTTTCTTACCAACGATGACTAGCTGCATTTCAGTATCTAGTCTACTATAGGCGTCTATTAATCTTCCCACATTTTTTTTAGGTTCTATCGAACCTACAAAAAGAATGTATTTTTTAAACTTAAGTTTATATTTTCTCAAGAAAATGGGTACTAAATCATCTTTAATTAACGAATTGTTATCAATTATTGGTTGATATGTTAAATGAATTTTATCTGGATGGATGTCGAAGCAATGTAAAATATCTTTTTTTGTACTTTCCGAAATTGTTAAGATTAGTGCAGAGTCTTTAATCGAATTTTTTACGATATTGAAAAAGAATTTTTTATCGTCTAAGGTTGTATGAGGAAGCTTGAGGGGTATTAAATCATGAATTGTCGTGATTTTCTTGGCATTGTTTACTTTGATAGGAACTGGATACGTTACATGCCAAATGTCTATTTTTTTTTTAATATTTACCTTTGTTTTTATTTGAAGCAATTTGTACGCATTATTAGCTATTCTGTAACAGTCATCAAGATTAAAAATATTACCTGAATTTGCTAAATAATCAAAAATGTAGTCGGCATCTTGTTTAATAACAAAGTTACTAACTGGTATTTTTTGTGCCTGATAAATTTTTTGAATAGCTACGAAAAAAATAATCTTAGCTTTTACGATAGCGCTATTACTATTTGGTCTATCAAAAAATAAAGCTTCATTTAAAATCAAATTATTACTATTACTTTTACTATTACGACTACATAATATATCTACATTTGCTCCTAAAGACGTTAAGGCTTTAATTAAAGTAACACCATAGGTTTTTATACCTGTCCCTTCTATCATTTCTAAATTATATCCATCTACTAATACGTTAATTTCCTGTAATTGCATTAAGTTTTTACCTCAGTTTTTTAGATACTACACTAACTAGCCAAGAGCATCTCACTCTGGAAGAAATATATTGGGAGATGCGCCTTTAAACTTGACTCTACCATCAATTAAAAATATATCTTCGCCAAACTGGCATATTCCCCACTAACCTTCCTCTATATATTGTTAACTTACAGATCTAAGGTAATAATCAACAGCTTCATTAGCTTGTCCACAAAATTTTATTTTTCCTTTGTCTAGCCAGACTACCCGCTGACATGACTCACGGATAAATTCCATAGAGTGTGATACTACCAAAACCGTGGACTCCCCATGCCAAAAACTATCAATTCTTTGTTTGCACTTATTTTTAAAACTCTCATCTCCCACCGATAATACTTCATCTAAGATCAAAATATCTGGTTGGATATCAGTAGCGATAGCAAACCCTAAACGCGCTACCATACCCGAAGATAAACCCTTGACTGGGACTAAAGAATAATTTTGCAATTCTGCAAAATCCAAAATTGACTGTGCTCTTTCCCGCATCTCTGCCCTGGAAAATCCTAAAAGTACGCCATAAAGCAAAATATTATCCATCACAGAAATTTCTGGATCAAACCCTGCACCCAGTTCAATTAATGGCGCAATTTGACCCCGCACCCTGACTGAGCCAGTGGTTGGTTGAAGAATTCCAGAAATTATTTTCAGTATTGTAGATTTACCAGAACCATTGGCTCCAATAATACCTAACTTCTCACCCGCGTTTATAACCAAATTAATCTGGTCTAGGACTAACTTTTTTGCTGGCTGGCGATACTTGCCCTCCAAAACAGATAGGAGAGTTTTTTTGAGGTCATAAGAAAACTCTTCTTGAGTCCGACGCCAGAGCGAAACTTGATCCAGGCGAATTACTTCCATTTACAACAAATCCATGAATTGATTTCGCCACAAGTGAAAACAAGTCCATCCCATCGACAAAATAATTATGCCACTGAGTAATGCACCCCAAATTAAACCTAAATCCGGTGGCGCTCCTGATAATGTAATCTGACGCAGACTTTCAATAATTGGTGATAACGGATTTAAACCTAAAAACTGCTTTACCTGCGGTGGAACAATAGCTGCTGGATAAAATATGGGACTACTGAGCCAGATTACAAATACAACTAACTCATAAAAATAAGGTACATCTCTAAAAAACACGTATAAAGCACTGACTAAAAATCCAACTCCCATAGAAACAAAAATCAGTGCCAGAGATGGAAACAGTAGCGCCAGCACGCTCACTAAACTCTTGGAATTAATAAAAGTTATCACTGCCAGCAAAGGAAAAACCCCGATCGCAAACTGAAACACATTCGCTGCTGTCATCGATACTGGGAAGATGCTTACTGGCAAACGAATTTTATTCAAAAGTGAGCCGTTAACTACCACGCTACTCAAAGCCTGAGAGGTACAAGCGGAGAAAAAATTGATAACCACTAGACCCGTAAAGGCTGCCAATACATAGTTCAGTATCGAATTGCCATAGTGGGATGCAAAGGTTGCCCCAAAAATCGCAGTGTACAACCCTGTCATAATCAACGGGTTCAACAGTGACCAGTAGACGCCTAGAAACGAGCCTCGGTAACGCACTTTGAGATTCCGCGCTACTAAAACGTGCAGCAATTCCCAATAGCGCCGTACTTGCAACCAATTTGAATTATTTTTAAGCGAAACCGTCATCCTCAAACACCACCACACACCACAGGCAAGTTATTCACGCACTTTATACTATTGGAGTACACTTTGCCGCATTAGCCTACCATAGTTTATTTTAAAAAGCACTGTTAAATCAAAAACTTATGAACTATCACTTTCATGAGAAAGTTAGTCGATCTGACTGCTCAATTTTTTCAGGTCGTAGTCTACCATTAACTCGACTAATTGATTAAAGGTGTACTCAGGCTGCCAGCTTATCTTGGTCTTGATTTTATCAATGCAACCAATCAACTGCACGGGTTCGTCAGGGCGATAAAAGGCAGGATCAACTGAGACGTAATCTTGCCAGTTTAAACCAACGTAATTGAAAGCACATTCCACAAGTTCTCTAACAGAGTGGGTTTCACCACTGGCGATGATGTAGTCGTTGGGTTGTTCTTGTTGCAACATCAGCCACATGGCATAAACGGCATCTTTGGCGTAGCACCAGTCGCGTCGGGCATCTAGGTTGCCTAATTTGAGTTCATTAGCTAGACCAAGTTTGATTTGGGCAACTGTGTGCGTGATTTTGCGAAATACAAATTCTGTGCCGCGTCTAGGTGATTCGTGAGTGTAGGTGATGCCGCAGCAGTTGAAGAGGTTATATTTTTGCCGATAGTTGACAGTCATCCAGTGGGCGTAAGCTTTGGCGGTACCGTAGGGGTTACGGGGACGGAAGGCAGTGAGTTCGGTTTGGGGTGATTCGTCGGGTTGACCGAAGACTTCGCTACTGGAGGCTTGGTAGAATTTGGCATCTAGTTTGCAGCGCCGAATGGATTCTAGGAGGCGGGAGACGCCAAGGGCTGTGTATTCAGCAGTCAAGGCTGGTTGTGTCCAAGATAGGGGAACGTAGCTTTGAGAGGCTAGGTTATAAATTTCGTCGGGTTGTGATTCAGCGATCGCATCCATCAAGGAAGATTGATCTAGGAGGTCACCAGAAAGGATTTGGACGTTGCCTGAAAGGTGGGTGATGCGATCTAGGTTGCTGGAACTAGAGCGACGGACTAAGCCAAACACTTGGTATCCTTTGGCTAGGAGCAGTTCGGCGAGGTAAGAACCGTCTTGTCCAGTTAGTCCTGTAATCAGAGCTTTTTTCACAACAAGATTTTCTATTTAATACAAAAGTTATCAACTGTCACTTTTCTACTCCTAAGCACATACTACTTCTGCAAGACCAGTTGATTAATCAGTTAGTTCCAAAAATCCTCTGATAAAAAGAAGCTATATGACTTATGCACTGGGCAAATCGACGGTTATGTGTGCTAACGAAATTCGGTCGTTTCCGACTGTTGGCGATCAGCGCTGCTACAGGAGTGCAGATCGCTCACTATGGTGTAAAAGCTAAACTTTACTTTAATGCCTGAAAATTTCCACTCTATACTTGATTGTTTCGGTCAATGCGTAGGTTATAGCTTATTTTTCAAACCATATTGACATATTAAAGTCAACTATAAAACTATCTCTTCGAGTAACAAGTCTACGGCTATATACGCAGACAAGAATCTAAATAAACACTATGGTATTACTTAATTAAAACTATCTGGATCAATTCCCTGCGATCGCAAATACTGTGCTAGTCGCTCTGCTCGTTGGCGTTCTTGGTCTGCTCGTTGGCGTTCTTGGTCTGCTCGTTGGCGTTCTTGGTCTGCTCGTTCTGCCAACGTTGGCGTCCAGCTCGTCGCATCATACCAGCGCAACCATAAACCTATTGTCTGCTGATAACTACCCTGCCACAACCCCAAGCCA
Source organism: Cylindrospermum stagnale PCC 7417 (assembly GCF_000317535.1). Taxonomy (NCBI): domain Bacteria; kingdom Bacillati; phylum Cyanobacteriota; class Cyanophyceae; order Nostocales; family Nostocaceae; genus Cylindrospermum; species Cylindrospermum stagnale. The sequence continues at coordinate 1,610,480 of NC_019757.1, read as the reverse complement.
AGTTCTAACTCTTCCAGCCAGAAACGGTTCTCTGCTAGAGGTATCGCTTCATAACGAGTGCCATTAAGTCGAAAGGCGCGCAACTGATTTTCATAGCGGTCATAGACAACGTAGTAAGGAACCCGCAAAATACGTTCATATACTTGCCACTTTGTGGGTGGTTGGTTTACCTCCCTTAGTGTTTGTCCCAAGTCCTCTTGTTCTGTTCCTGGTGAGAGTAATTCAACGACTAAAAATGGATCAATTCCCTCTTGCCAAACAACGTAACTTAAACGCAGGTCTTTTTGTTGGCCAGCATTAGGTACTCCCAATACCATGTACCAATCAGGGCGCTTGTACCACAAAGGATGGCGGGGGTCATAGTAAAGGTTCAAGTCGCTGGCAAGTAAGATTTCCTCAGATGAATAATTGGGAGGCTGACAAGTTTCACTGAGTAAATCAGCCTGTATACCATGAAATTCGTCTGGCAAGCCCGATTCTCCCACTAATTCGCTGGGTAAATCATACATCGTCGGCATAGTTTCTTGCGGTGGCAGAGGAGGATTATTCTGATACATATTCTCTAACTCAAATTATCTGGATCAACTCCGAGCGATCGCATCTGCTCTTGTTCTAACCGTAATTCCGCCGCAGATGCCTGCTGCTGTGCCGCCATCGCAGCTTCCTCTGGTGTCGGCACTCTTGTTACCATCAGAGGCATCTGCGGTTCTAACTGTGGCGCTGTGACAAACATGGGTGTGTACCTGCTTGGTTGTCAGTTTAATTTTAACCCGATCTCCCCAGATCACTCTGAATTCGTATCAGCTGAGTCACGGATTCGGCTACACTGAGACTTGGTTTATTGCGTTGGATTAGGCATGGAAATCGGACAAAAGGTTAAAGTCTTTCGTTTACGCGATCGCGTTTCTTCCCCTATCGTCAAGAAACTAGGACAAGTGGGCATCATCCAAGACTACAAAGTTACTGATGGTTGTGGCATCGGTGTGGTGGTGCTATTTGACGACAATTCGTCCACCTGGTTTTTTGAAGATGAAATCAAAGCTGTGCAGTAGAGAGAACTCAGCGCAGGCTTTTGGGCCGATCTGAATTTTTAGCATCAGCCGAGAAGATTTGTTGAGTGTTAAGTTGGAGTTGATCAGACCGGCGATAATTGAGAATCAAGTAATGGCCCTAATACTGACATTTTTGGGTAAAAGCGGCATCACTCGTACCAAAATCGCGATCGCCGCTGCCAAGCTGTTGGCAAGTCAAGGCAAGCGCGTGCTCCTAGCAGGACTTGCAGAACCAACGTTGCCGATGCTGCTAGGTACGAACATTGCTCCCGATCCCCAGGAAATCGCTCCCAATTTGCAAGCAGTACAGTTTCAAGCATCTGTACTGCTTGAACGCAACTGGGAGGAAGTGAAAAAACTTGAGGCGCAATATCTCCGCACGCCTATCTTCAAAGAAGTTTATGGTCAAGAACTGGTAGCTTTGCCGGGAATGGACAGCGCCCTAGCTCTGAATGCGATCCGCGAATATGATGCCAGTGGTAAATATGATGCGATCGTCTACGATGGCACAGGTGACTCTTTCACCCTGCGGATGTTGGGACTACCAGAGTCTTTGAGTTGGTATGTCCGGCGATTTCGGCAATTATTTATCAACTCTGATTTAGGGAAGACAATTGCAGAATCGCCCTTGATTCAACCGCTGATTAGTAGTTTTTTCAATGTCAACTGGACAGCAGATAACTTCGCCCAACCCACCAACCAAGCCAACAATTTCTTAGAAAAGGGTAAAGCTGCTCTCGCTGACCCCCAGCGCCTCGCGGCCTTTTTGGTGACTAACGAAGACCCGATTGAGGTAGCAAATGCTCGTTATCTTTGGGGCAGTGCTCAACAAATTGGTCTAATTGTTGGTGGTGTGATTTTAGTGTCCTCTGATACGAAGGTTAATCTGTCAGCCGAATTTGCCCCTTTATCTGTAAGCATTGTTCCCGACTCACCAACGGGTGATTGGCAACCGCTGATAGATGCCCTACCTAACTTTGTGCAGCAAGCAGTTGGCTCTCCCAAACCAATTGAAATTGACATCCATAATCGTCAAGTACGTCTGTTCTTGCCAGGATTTGACAAAACACAAGTAAAACTCACCCAGTATGGCCCAGAAGTCACTGTGGAAGCAGGAGACCAACGGCGTAATATATCCCTACCCCCTGCCCTGAGTGGCAAGCCCGTTACGGGAGCTAAGTTTCAAAATAATTATTTGATAATTTCGTTTTAGCTAATAGGTAATGGGTAATGGGTAATCGGGAATGGGTAAATAGTTTTTTCCTTTTTCCCAATTACTCATTACCAATTACCTTTTTCCCAATTCCCTAACCAGCTTATGTCCGAATCAACTCCTATTACCCCAAATCCCAATTCATCTGAGGCAATAGACTCAGTAGTAATTAATCCCAGTGAGCAAGCCATAACCACTGCCACTCGCGGTGCTAAAACCAGGCAAATGCTGGGGATGAAAGGTGCAGCACCTGGGGAAACTTCCATCTGGAAGATCCGTTTGCAACTGATGAAGCCGATCACTTGGATTCCCTTAATTTGGGGTGTAGTCTGTGGTGCGGCTTCTTCTGGTAACTATATATGGTCGCTGGAAAATGTGTTGAAGGCAGCAGCTTGTATGTTGTTGTCTGGGCCTCTGCTTGCGGGTTACACTCAAACTCTGAATGATTACTACGATCGCGAAATTGATGCTATTAATGAACCATACCGCCCCATCCCCTCTGGGGCAATTTCTGAACGCCAAGTAATTACGCAGATAGTATTATTATTCTTGTCGGGGATTGGCTTGGCATTTGTTTTGGATGTGTGGGCTGGTCATGAGTTCCCCAATGTCACAGCCTTGGCTGTGTTTGGTTGTTTTATCGCCTATATCTACTCTGCACCTCCCCTAAAACTGAAGCAAAATGGCTGGTTGGGTAACTATGCCTTAGGAGCAAGTTACATTGCTTTACCTTGGTGGGCTGGTCATGCTTTGTTTGGTGACCTCAATTGGAAGATTGTGGTTCTGACTCTGTTTTACAGCTTGGCAGGATTAGGCATTGCCATTGTTAATGACTTTAAGAGTGTAGAAGGCGATCGCCAATTGGGCTTACAATCTTTACCAGTGATGTTTGGCATCACTACTGCCTCCTGGATTTGTGTAGTGATGATTGATTTATTTCAAGGCTTGGTTGCCGCTTATCTCGTCAGTATCCATGAGAATTTGTACGCGGCAATTCTCGTGCTGTTAATCATCCCGCAAATCACTTTGCAGGATATGTATTTCTTGCGTGACCCTGTGGCCAATGACGTTAAATATCAAGCTAGCGCCCAACCGTTCCTCGTTCTGGGAATGCTTGTCACTGGTTTAGCACTTGGTCATGCTGGCGTTTAATTTAATACCTCTTTAGTCAGAAGTAAAGAATCGAGAGTTAGGAGTTATCATACTTCTAGCTCTTAATTTGTATCAGGAGTTGCCGTGTCACAACTGATATCTTTACTTATTCAGGGGATTCAACCGTTATTTATCCCTATTTGCTTTATCGCTGCTTGGACTGTAATTATCCTCGTCGTTTTGAGTCTGTGGACTGCGGCACGAGATAGTGTCACTACAGCCAAGCAAATGCATCAAATCCCCTGTACTAACTGCCAATTTTTTACCGCCGATTATCGCCTCAAATGCACTGTACACCCATCTATTGCTAATACAGAAGAAGCGATTGATTGTTCTGACTTTCAGGCAAAGACCAATCCTTATCTGTATTAGAGATGTCCAAAGGTGGGGCAAATTACTAATGACTAATTTCTAACAAAACCTTTAAAACACCCCGACTCTGAGCATTTTCAAAAGCAGCAAGTCCTTGGGTGAGGGGGTAACGGGCATGAATTAACGGTTGGACATCAACTTTTCCTGTGGCTAGTAGTTCTAATGCAGCGGGAAAAGGTCCACAGCGGGAGCCGATCAGCGTAATTTCGTCTACTACTAAAGAGGAAGCATCTAGACTAAGGTTGCCAGAATATGTACTTTTAAGTACTAAGGTTCCACGGGGACGCAAGGCGCGACGTGCGATCGCAAATCCTTCTGGATTACCTGTACACTCAACTGAAATATCAAAGGCTCTATCTGTCACCGCATCAGCTAATCCAGTTTTAATCCCCCGTGCCTCTAGATTAGCCAATTTATCTCGATGCCGCCCCACTGCCAATAAATCACAGCCAGTTAAGGCCAGTGTTTGCGCTACCAGTTGCCCCAATTTGCCATCTCCCACAACTAGCACCCGATCATTTGCAGACAATGGAACTTGCTGCTGAATTTCCAAAGCTGCGGCTACAGGTTCAGTAAAAGTCGCGGCTTCTGTAGAAATATTTTCAGGTACGCAATGCAAATTCTCCACTGGTAAACAGAGATATTCCGCAAAAGCCCCGTGACGGTTGACAATGCCCAAAACAGTACGGTTTTCGCAGTGTGTCGGTTTTCCGCTGCGACAAAAGCGACATTTTCCACAGACAGCGTTAATTTCGCCAACTACCCGCTGGTTCACTAAATGTTCTGGCCCTTGTTCGACAATACCAACAAATTCATGTCCTAAAATGCCCGTGTAGGGATAGTAGCCTCTGAGCAATTCTAAGTCTGTGTTACAGATACCCGCACGCAAGACACGCACTCTTGCTTCTCCCGGCGGCGGTTCGGGAATGTCTAGGTCTGTGCGGAATTGTAACTGGTTATTTTCGAGCCAAAGTCCTTTCATAAAACCTCGCGGGAGTGTGAAAATCCCGAAGTGTGTTGCTAACTTAGGAACAAACACACGTCTCTTAGATTTTTACACCTTCGAGATATGGTGTAAACACCGGAAGTAATTCTGGACGACTAACTACTAAAGTGGGAAAAGAGCGATCGCCATAATCTTCTCCAGGCGTTAAAGGAAATGGCTCAGACTTGAGGGATTTCCAACTCCCACCAGCAGCTTGGATAATTACCCAAACGCCTGCTATATCCCAAACTTTGGGTGTCGCTTCAACGCCTCCCAAAGCTGCCCCTGTTGCTACCATCAAAAAGTTGTAACTCGCAACACCTAGCATCCGCTGTTTGCAGGGAAAGCCTGGTTGAATAATTCCAGTACTGCGAGAACAGAGGTTAAAACAGTGATTGCTACTAGGATCGTCGCTACTAGTGTGGATGGGGTGATGATTAACAAATGCTCCAGTTGGTGTTGTTAACCCAGATGTACCTGGCCAAAAACCGTGAAAAGCTTGATTTAATGGGGGTGCGTAAACATAACCAAAAATCGGTGTGCCTTTGTAGAGTAAACCCAGGGAAATCGACCAAATGGGAATACCCCGTGTAAAGTTGGTTGTGCCATCTAAAGGATCAATTACCCAACACCATTCTGTACCTGGGAAAGTGTGTTCGCTTTCTTCGGTTAAAATGCCATAACCTGAGAAAGTGGAAGCGATCGCATCCCGAATTTCCTGATCTGCCCATTTATCGGCTTGTGTTACCAAACTACCATCAGCTTTTTGCAAAGCTTGCACCTGCCCAAAATCTTGCATCAGTTGCTGTCCCACTCTGGTAGTGGTTGTTTGGGCAAAATCCAGAATCGTCGTCCAAAAATCATTCATTAGTCATTAGTCATTGGTCATTGGTCATTAGTCATTGGGAAAGAATCTTTCCAATCCCCTTCAATCTAAATCACTTTCCAACACAGATGCGATCGCTTGTTTGGTATTCGTTTGAAACTCTGTCACGTTCACCCGGTTCAGAAACCAAATCGACACCACCATCCCCACAGCTTCTAGAGCAAATACCAGTCCATAAGCTAGTACCAAGTTAGGTAACAGATTGCGCCCCAAATCTAACAGCGCCCCGCCAATTACCACTGCTATTCCCCTAGATATAGATTGAGCTAATCCCCAAGCACCAATAAACGTGCCTGCGGCTTCTGCAACTGTGAGATCTAGCATCAAGCTAACTGCTCCGGTAGTCACAAAACCAGTAGCTAACCCAAAAAGGACTAAACCTAGTTTCAGGAAAGCGGGATTAGCAGTAAATCCCGATAAACCTAGTAATACCGCACAAAATGCCACCAAAAAACAGCCAAGGCGGATAGTTTTACGCTTACCCAAACGTGGCACAATCAAAAAGCCTGTGACGCCATAAGCTATTAATATCCCAGTACCGTAAAAAATATTCAGTCTGGTACTTTCAGCTAAGGGCATATTAAACACCTGCCCCGCATAAGGTTCTAAAATTGGATCTTGCATAAACAAGCTAATAGTCATCACCAATAAAAAGGTGAAAAACAAACCTGTTTGCGGACTAGCTGTTAAGATTTTCCAAGCTTTACCTAAAGAAACGCTATCTTCCCGCTTCGCTGGTGTAGAACGGTTAGCGAAAAAGGAATATTTTTTCTCTACACCGAAAGTCGCTACAATCGCCAGCCCAAAGACAACAGCAGGGACGACCACAAACAACCTGTTTATCGCTGCTTGTAAAGTTTCTATGGGTGCATCTGCTGTTAATTGCTTCAGCAGGCTGGAACTGATAATTGCCCCGACAATAATACCCACCATCAGCATTGACCAAACAATACCAACGACTTTAGAGCGGTTGTCTTCTTCAGATATATCAACTAACAAAGCTGCAAAGGCAGTACCGCTGGCACAAATTGCTAAACCATAGACAGCGAAGACTAAACCTAGAACTGCTATCCAGCCGATTGTTTGGGTTGTCCATACCCAGCTAGTAGCATTACCAGTTGCCGCGTTTAACTGCCACATTACTTGTACCGCTAAAAAAGCGGCGATCGCAAAAATCGCTGCTCCCACCCAAACATAAGCTGTGCGGTGGTAGCCCCATAACGGTTTAGCATCTGACATTTGACCAAACCAGATGCGGGAAGGAGAAACAAAAGCCGGCATTGCTAGCACGAGAGAAACCAGCGTTGCCGGAATTGCTATTTCCTGAATCATGACTCTGTTAAGTACCCCCAGAGTCAAAATTGACATCATACTCAATCCCATTTGAAATAAACCCAGCCGAAACATGGTCAACACATTGACCCTGGGCACAGCTAAGGATTTCGTTGGGGTATCAAATGTATCACCGCTTGCCATAGCTACTTTTTGGTATGGTTGACAGGATTTAATCTACCTTTAACTTAAGATAAACTGAAACCCCTGACGTCTCTAGAGTTTCCTCTGATATCGCCTTCTTTTTTCAGTTTTGTGGAAAACGATAAACTAGAAAAGTAAATAAATGTAAAGAAAATAAATCTTACCAATATGGAAACCATCACCTTGGGGCGAAATGGCCCAGCAGTTACACCCCTTTGCATTGGTACTTGGGCTTGGGGCGATAAACTCTTTTGGAATTATGGCGATGGCTATGGGCCAGAACAGTTGCAAGCAGCTTTTACAGCCGCTTTAGAAGCTGGTGTTAACTTCTTTGACACGGCGGAAATTTACGGGATGGGAAAAAGCGAAGAATTTTTGGGGCAATTCATGAAACAGACACCTCAAAAAGTCCAAATTGCCACGAAATTTGGCCCCGTACCTTGGAGATTTAATGCGAAATCTGTCTCTGATGCCTTAACAGATAGTCTCAAACGCCTACAATTAGAGCGAATTGAACTTTACCAAGTGCATTGGCCCTTTGCCTTCTTTTTAAGTCAAGAAACTTTAATGAATACCCTCGCTGATGAAGTGAAGCGGGGTAGAATTGGTGCAGTTGGTGTAAGTAATTACTCGGCAGCACAAATGCGAGATGTACACCAAATTTTGGCAAACCGTGGAGTACCTTTAGCGGTAAACCAAGTACGTTATTCTTTGCTAAATCGCCAAATAGAAAGTAACGGTATTTTCCAAACTGCCCGCGAGTTGGGTGTGACTATTTTGGCATATAGTCCTTTAGCTCAGGGATTGCTCACAGGTAAGTATACAGGGGCAAGCAAACCCACCGGAGCTAGAAGCATAGACAAAAAATTTAGTCAAGAGGGAATGCAAAAACTTAACCCTGTGATTTCTTTACTTCAGAGTATTGGTGAAAAATGCGATGCCTGCGGCGAGCGAAGCTATCGCACTCCTGCACAAGTTGCGCTTAACTGGTTAATTGCTCAGGGAAATGTAATTCCCATTGCGGGAGTCAAAACCGCAGAACAGGTAAAACAAAATGTCGGCGCTTTGGGTTGGAGATTGACTGATGATGAAGTTGGGGAGTTAGAGCAAATTACCCGCCCTTGGCTAAATTAATCATTTATCTTAGCCCCTCTTTTTAAGGGGGGTTGGGGGTATCTTATGTTTTGCAACTTTAGTATTTTTATAAATAGGTTATTTATTGTTAAACAGAAAGGGTTTAACAGATAAAATCATCTGTTCTAACTGAGGTTGATTGTGTATGAGAAGAGGATGTGTCCATAATTCATTTCTGTTTTCAGCGCAATCATTTGCAAGAGTTTCTCCAATAGTCTCCAAACTCTTTTGGATGTCTCTCCTTAGGCTCTCTGGGTTAGATTGTACTCCCAAAACGAATACTCTATCTATTAGATCCTCTGGAATACGACTTTCTACATAACTTAATCTATCTTCACACTCGTCAAAATCAATAAGTAAAACAATCCTTGTTTCTCGATATTGTCGCATTACATTGACATGATCCTCTATGAATTTATCCACAACTTTTTTCCAACCACCAGCAATTGGAAGGACTTGAATAGCACGCTCATTCAGGTTTAAATCCTGAATAAATCCGTTGGCAATCTGGCGATTAGCATCATCTTCTGGCAAGACAAGAATGTGCGGTACAAACTTATTGATGCTCATAGTTCTATATCGCCACAAATCAAAGCATTGATCAGATCGCCCTGAACAGACATTTCACTAAGCAGTCTAATCAAAGTTGGCTCTAAGTGACTTTTTCGATCAAGTACAAATGTATTTTCATTGGAAAATTTTCGGATTGCTTCAGGATTATGAGAAGTCACTAGAATTTGCCCGCTATTCTTAAATGAGCGTCGCAGGGATGTTATAAAATGTCCAACTTCTGATATGGAGAGATAGTTGTCAGGCTCATCCCAAAAGCAAAAAACTGGCCCATAAAATTTGTTAGCGGCTAATACGATAGCACAAAGGAAAAAACATTTTTCGCCATCAGATAAGTCTTGAAAATCAACACTCAAATTTGCCTTATTTGCTTCAAACTGAACAATCAAATTTTTGAAGTCTTTACCGATAAGTTCATTGAGAAAATCTTGAAAGTCTGGCATAACTTTTCGGAGATATTTTTCAACCTCTCTGTAGGCCGCAGGATAGCGACCGAGTAAACCAGAAAACCACTCCCCGATATTTGAACCCTCTCGCTTTGGCTCCAAAGTTTCACCGTTAGAGTCTCCAGTCATCAAACTGGGAATAGGGGCTAAAATAATCATGTGAGCAAGCCAAGTTTTGAAAATATGAAGCGGATCAGTTTCAGATTGCTCTTGAATGACTGGGAGGGCTACCAGATGCCAATCTACCATAAACTGAGCCTCACGATTTTTTGAGGTAGTATAAAGAGTAACTTGAGCTTCTTTTCGAGAGTAAATTGGTTCTCCTTCAACTAACAATTGTTCTTCAAAGACTCTAAGCTCTTTAAATTTTTCTGGCAACTCCAAAGCAAGAATATATTTATATATTTTACCCTTAAGTAATACCTCCATTTCTAATCGAATGGGAACATCAGACCTGCCACGAGCAAAATCTTTAGACTTAACAAGTTCGCGCAATCTATTGATACCTCTACCAATAGATTGAAATACTTCTAATGCAGTGGCAATAGTTGATTTACCCACACCATTTTTTCCAATCAAGAGAACAGATGGCATCTCTTTCATGGTCAGTTCAAAGTTTTCTAAACATCTAAAGTTATGTACATATAATCTTTGGAGCATAATGAAACTATTCCCCGGAGTAGGAAGAGAAGAACTTTTTGATGGGATATACCCATTGTATGTTCTTGGTCTTGGAAAAGATATGACCACTATAGGTTGAGATACCCGACTTCTTAGAGAAGTCGGGTATCTAGTTCACTTTTGTCTCGTTCCCAGTCTATTTACAGCATTTTTCAGGTAAATGAAGTACACAGGTAAGGGCACAACATTGTTGTCTACGATAATCTGTACTGTATTTTCGCTATTTTTAGTTTGTGCCGTAACACACCTTACTTAATATTTTGTTTATAAATAGTCGAATTCATCAAACGATTATTTAGTCAAGAGTAAGTGCAAAAAGTTAATATATTAATCTCTTGATTCTAGAATATTAGTAAAAAATATAGTTGTACCCCTGCTCAAGTAGCCCTCAACTGGTTAATTGCTCAGGGGCACTAATTGCCATTGCGGGAGTGAAATCAGCCCACAGGTACAACAGAATGTCGGCGCTTTGGGCTGGAGATTTCTTGATTGATGAGATGGGGGAGCTAGAACAAGTTAGCCGCCCCTTTAAGTCGTTAGATTTGAGTTCTGAGTCTAGCGGGGAAATACTCAGAAATAATCAATTACTAAGCAGTTACGACTCTATTCTCTGACTGTAGGTGAACCTAGCTTTTGATTGTTAGGTGATGGATAAGCATCGCGGCTGTTTGTTGTCCGCAATTTGGGCTTGGGACTTCCACTGCTGCGTCTGTCGCCATCTCCGTTGTTGTCTGATTTAGACCAAGAGCGATTACGATCGCGATCGCCACCGCCACCTCGTGGATATTCGCCAGAAGACTCACGGCGCTTGCCCAATTTGGGTTTGGGAGTTGGGGAATTATCCTCTACAGGCACATCTTCTGTTTGCAACCAAGCAGGACGGGTTTGATCATAAGCGATTTGCAATGCCGCAGCTGCGATCGCTTGAGCATCGTATTTTTCAATCAATTCGCTGATAATGGGCAAGAATGAAGCTAGGCGTTCGCCTGTCAAAGCTTCAGCTACCTGTCCTTGCAATTTCATGATGTGGCGGGCTTCAATTTGCGCCCTTGTCGGAATTGTCAACACTTGCCAAGTTTGGCGGTTATGACGTTCAAATGTCTGCTGTTTGCGGCGCTCAAATGGTTGTACTAGAGAAATCGCTGTTCCTTCTTTACCAGCACGACCAGTCCGGCCAATACGGTGGACGTAGGTTTCGACGCTATCGGGTAAGTCGTAGTTGATTACGTGAGACAGTTGATCAACATCTAATCCCCGTGCCGCAATATCAGTTGCTACCACCCAGCGCACCTGACGGTTTCGGAATCGGCTTAATAAGCGTTCCCGCGCTTGTTGAGACAAGTCACCGTGGTATTCATCAACACTGTGTCCAGCGGCTTGTAATTGATTGGTAAGTTCCGCTGCTGTGCGTCTGGTGCGAACAAAGATTAAAGCTGTTTCTGGATCTTCCATTTCCAGAATTGGCTGTAAGGCTTTGGCTTTTGTCCAGTGGCGGGGAATCAGGTAAGCTACCTGATTGATTTTGTTGGGTGAGGCTTTGGGATGTTCAACGGTAACAGTCGCTGGCGATCGCAAAAACTTGTTGACCAAGGAGCGAATCGACGGCGGCATTGTCGCCGAGAATAAAGCTGTTTGGCGGTCTACAGGGGCTTGAGACAGGATTTTAATCACGTCGTCGATAAAGCCCATGCTCAACATTTCATCAGCTTCATCTAAGACAAACCACTTCACTTGATCAAGCTTCAGACAGCCGCGATCTAGTAAATCGATTACCCGTCCTGGGGTGCCCACAACCATGTGAACGCCACGTTTGAGTTGCATCATTTGGCGGTCAATTGATTGACCACCGTAAATTGCTAATACCCGTAAACCTTCATCGCCAATAAATTGGGCGATCGCATCGTGAACTTGCATTGCTAATTCACGAGTCGGGGTTAAAACTAAGGCTTGCACGGCTCTTTGATTAATATCCAGCCGCTCTAAAATTGGCAGCGAAAATGCTGCGGTTTTGCCGGTTCCAGTTTGGGATTGACCTACGACATCACGACCCGCCAGCAATATGGGAATAGCTTGGACTTGGATATTGGTGGGTTCGGTAAAGCCGATTTTTTCTAATTGCTCAACACGTTCCTGGGAAATACCTAATTCTTGAAACGAAAGATTCATCAACTCTCCTAGATTTTACTTTTACTTTTGGAATTGTCAGCCGATACTTATTTGTAAATCAGGACATGGGGCAAAAGGCATAGGGCATAAAAATATGACCAATGACTAATGACCAATGACTAATGACTATTGACAACTTGACCATAGAGGTCGTAGGCATCGGCACTTTGAATCGCTACTGGCACGATGGTTCCTAACTTCGCTTCTCTATGAGAAGCTGCGCCAACGCCTTTAACATAGACTTGACCATCGACTTCTGGGGAAAATCTACCTGAACGGCCTATTAACTCACCACTTTCAGGATTTTCTTGCTCAATCAGGACATCAACAATTTTGCCTACTTCCCGTTGATTTTGCTTTTGCGATATTGGTTGCTGGAGTTCCATCACTCTGTGGTGGCGCTCTGCCATTACTTCTTGTGGCAACTGATTGGGTAGATTGAAAGCGGGGGTTCCCTCCTCCGGCGAAAAGGTAAAGACACCAACATGATCAAATTCATGTCGCTGGATAAACTCCAGTAGATGTTCAAAATGCTCTTGTGTCTCTCCAGGGAACCCAACGATAAATGTTGTTCGCAGCACAGCTGATGGTAGCGCACTCTTAATGCGATCTATGATCCCGTCATTCACGCGTCCTTGCCAGGGACGGTTCATGGCGCGGAGAATCTCTGGATGAGAATGTTGCAAGGGCAAATCTAAATAAGGCAAGAAATTGGGTGTTTCTTGGATCGCCGCCATCACTTCTGGGGTTAGTCCGGTAGGATAAGCGTAATGCATTCTGATCCACGGTACATCTACTTCTCCCAGAGCACGCAGCAACTCGGCTAGCTTCGGTTTTCCGTAAATATCCAAACCATAATTGGTGGTGATTTGGGAAATCAGAATAATTTCTTTTACCCCTTGACTAGCCAACTGCTTGGCTTCGGCGACTATCGATTCAATAGTACGCGATCGCTGGTTTCCTCGTAGATGGGGAATAATACAAAATGCACAACGATAATCACATCCTTCGGCAACCCGCAGGTAGGCAACGCCTTCGGTTGTAGTGCGGTAGCGCGGTGTATTTTCATCGGCAATATAGGTAGGTTCCGCACTAACGAGTTTAACCCGCTCTCCCTGTTCTACCCGTTCAATGACATTGACAATTTTGTGATAATCGCCTGTACCAACCACGGCTACTGCTTCGGGCAACTCCTCCAACAATTGTGATTGAAAGTGCTGTGCCATGCAGCCGGTGATGACAATTTTTTTATTAGCTTCTGCCAGTTCTACTAAAGTTCTGACAGATTCTTCCCTGGCGGCTTCAATAAAACTACAGGTATTGACAATAACGTAATCGGCTAACTCTTCATTTGTATCAACACCGTAGCCTGCTTCTACCAGCAGTCCTAACATGTGTTCCGTATCAATTCTATTTTTCTCGCAGCCTAGGTGAGAAATGGCAATTGTTGGCTTATCACCCATATTTTGAAAAAATCTTCACTTTTTTTTTCTTGTAGTCAAACATTCAAGCACTAGCTAGGCGCTTTCCTTACCCGCACCCTCATGAGGACAAAGCAGTGACAGACTCCCACTGCTAGCAAATACACGTGGACTGGTGACCCTAATCACTGATGGAGATCGAGGTCATGCTATGATATTTTTATTAATCTGTTTCCCAGGGTAAATTGAAGTGTCTTTGGGTACTTATGACACTCATAATCTTTTGCTAACAAGTCGCTTATTGGTATTTTATATTACCGCAGCGTGTGCGTTGTTAATCTACCCATCGGGAAGCCGCCCAAAGGGCTTGTTGTGAGAAGTCGCTACCCTCAGGGAAATCGCAAACGCGACTACGCCTATCAAGCAGTAATGCTAACCTGGCTGTCAGGCAAAGCCCTCGACGATGCGCGGGCGGGACGCCTAAACCACGGAAAGCTGCCTTGTGTCTTGTGAGTGGCAAACTCCTCTTGTAGCCAGGTTTTATCTTAACATATCTTATGGGAGGTTTGATGCCAATTTCCACCTTATGGAGGAAGCAGCAGACTGACCAGGATAAAACAAATGTGACTAGTTTAGTTAAAAGTCAAGAGTCAAGGGTTAATGGTCAATAGTCAAAAAATTCTAGACTCTGGACTCCGCGAAGCGGATTAAAGACGTGGACTTATATCAGTTATTTAAAACTCGAACACCGATTATTGGCGTAGTTCACCTACTACCACTGCCTACCTCTCCCCGTTGGGGAGGTAGCCTGCAAGCGGTGATTGATCGCGCTGAACAAGAAGCAACAGCTCTCGCTAGTGGAGGGGTAGACGGCATTATTGTGGAAAATTTTTTCGACGCACCGTTTACTAAAAACCAAGTCGATCCAGCGGTTGTGAGTGCGATGACTGTAGTGGTGCAGCAAATACAGAATTTAGTGACTTTGCCTGTGGGCTTAAATGTTTTGCGGAACGATGGCAAAAGCGCGATCGCGATCGCCAGCTGCGTACGGGCACAATTCATCCGCGTCAATGTCCTCACAGGGGTAATGGCAACGGATCAGGGATTAATCGAGGGAGATGCCCATCAATTACTCCGCTATCGGCGAGAATTGGGATCTGATGTCAAAATCTTTGCTGATGTATTGGTGAAGCACGCTCGTCCGTTGAGTTCTCCAAATCTCACAGTCGCCGTCAAAGACACAATTGAAAGGGGTTTGGCAGATGCGGTGATTTTATCCGGCTGGGCTACTGGTAGCCCACCTAACCAAGAAGATTTGGAACTGGCTTGCGGCGCGGCATCTGGCACACCAGTGTTCATCGGTAGTGGGGCTAATTGGGAAAATATCGCTACCCTAATGCAGGCAGCAGATGGTGTAATCGTTTCCAGTTCCCTGAAACGCCACGAAAAGATTGAGCAACCAATTGATCCGATTCGCGTCAGTCAATTTGTGGAAGCCGCACGCCGCAGTTGGAACTCCAAAAGCGAAAGCAAATCAATTTCTTCAGTAAAGCTACATTCGTAAAATGGGTAATGGGTAATTGGTAATGGGTAAGTGGTAATTGGTAATTGGTAATGGAAAATCTTTCTAATACCCAATACCCAATCACTAATGACCAATCACTAATGACCAATCACTAATGACCAATGACCAATGACCAATGACTAATACTTATGATTCGCCGCCGTTCTACTCCTTGGATTCATAAATGGTCGCGTCCATTGATTGGAGCGATCGCCGGATGTGGTGCCCTAACAACAGGTTATCTCACCTTTGAAAAGTTAACAGGGGGCAGTGCTAATTGTGCGGCCCAAGCTGGTGTTAAGGGCTGTAACGATGTACTTTCTAGTCCTTGGGCGACCGTTTTAGGTCAGCCATTAGCCTTATTTGGATTTTTGGCCTACACCAGTATGGTGATTTTAGCTTTTGCTCCCTTAGCATTTAACTCAGCAGAAAATAACCAGAGCCGCAAACAACTAGAAAACTTGACGTGGTGGGGGCTGTTGATTGGGGCGATCGCCATGTCCGTCTTCAGCGGCTACCTAATGTACCTGCTGGCATTCCAAATCAAAGCCATTTGTCCTTACTGTATTGGCTCGGCTTTCTTTTCCCTCAGTCTGTTGGTGCTGACCATTATCGGTCGAGATTGGGAGGATATTGGGCAAATCTTCTTTACCGCCCTGATTGTGGGCATGGTGACGCTGATAGGTACTTTAGGGGTCTATGCTGGTGTCAACCAATCGAATGTGCCAGCAGATGTGTCAGCAGAAGCAACGGTAGGAAAAACCGGGCAAATTCCGCCCTTTACTCCCAAGGTAGATCCCAACCCAGAATTTGGGTGGGAAATCACCACCACTTCTGGTGAAGCAGAAATCGCCCTAGCACGTCATCTTGTAAACATAGGCGCTAAAGAATACGTTGCTTATTGGTGTCCTCACTGCCACGAACAAAAGCTGATATTTGGGAAAGAAGCTTACAAGATCATTGACGATAATAATAAGGTTGAGTGCGCTGCCGATAGCCCAAAAGCTAAACCAGAATTGTGTCAAGCCGCCAATATTAAAAGCTACCCCACTTGGATCATCAAGGGTCAAACTTATAGTGGAGTGCAAAACTTGGCGGAACTGGCAAAAGCTTCTGGTTACACAGGTTCTCAGAACTTCAAGTATTTTAGGAAATGACCGTCAACTACTGCCTATTATTGGTCATTTGGTACTAACACTAAATATTGACTTTCTTCTTTCTGTCAACTGGTTGAGTGCAGCAAAATCTGCTTCCAGTTGACTTTTTTATTAGTAAATAATATTTATTGATCAGTAACTCAAGCAAATTACAGGTATTTTCAGGTAAATGAACTAATTTAATCAGAATCAATCTGAACGCCAAGGCTTGGAAAAACTATCTAGTTCATTCGATTGAAATGCTTACAGGAAAGGAGTTTCAGGACTTTTGAATACTATTTTACGTAAAAGGTGCGATAGAGCCAGAATAAGCTGTTAGGCAAGCATTTTGTGAGGTTAATGTTTGGACTAAAACAACCGCTTGGTCGAAGACACAGGGAATTGATTACTGCCTCCTGCATTGCAGTCTGCGTCCTGCTTTTACGCTCTATTGGATTATTGCAATCTTTAGAGTTAGCAGCTTTGGATCAATTTTTTCGCTTACGTCCAAATGAGCCACCAGAAGAGCGCATTACTATAGTAGCGATTGATGAGGTATCTTTACGCCAAGTGGGTTCGTGGCCGATTCCTGACGGGGTGATTGCCCAGGTGTTACAAAAATTAACTAACCACCAACCCCGTGCTATAGGCTTAGATATTTACCGGGATTTGCCAGTAAAACCTGGTTCTGAAGATCTGGCAAATGCTTATAAGTCGATCTCTAACTTGATTGGAATTGAACTGTTGGCAAATAACAAAAATGCCAGTGTTTTACCTCCACCAGTGCTAAATCAACTTGACCAAGTGGGTTTTAACAATGTGATCTATGATTTTGATGGCAAAATTCGTCGCAGCTTGTTATATTGGCACGTTGATAATCAAGCACACGAAAGTTTTGCCCTGAAGCTGGCTTTATTATATTTAAGGTCAGAGGGAATTACTCCTCGGAAAGCAGCGAGTAACCCTGAGTATTTACAGTTGGGTAAAGCGGTGTTTACTCGTTTTCAGACTAATCATGGTGCTTATGTGGGAGCTGATGCGAGGGGCTACCAAATTTTGTCTAGTTTTCCTAAACTCCGCTGTCAACTTTCGTCTATAGAACCCTGTAATTATCAACGGATATCGATGAGGGATGTGCTAGCTGATAAAGTGCCAGAAGAATGGATTCGCGATCGCATTATACTCATTGGCTCTACTGCACCTAGCCTCCAAGATTTTGTGTTTATTCCCCAATCCAGCCTGTTGATGGGTACAGCAAAACCGATAGCTGGCATCGAACTGCAAGCTCATTTTATCAGTGAGTTGATTTCATCTGCCCTCGAAGGACGACGATTACTCCAAGTCTGGTCTGACCTAGAGGAATATTTGTGGATTTTTGCTTGGTCTTATGTGGGAGCCGCTCTTAAATGGCGAATTCAAAGCCCAACTAGGAACTTCTTTTGTCTCCTGATTTCTAGCTTTGCGCTCACCCTCGGTGCTTACATCACTTTCTTGTATGGTTGGTGGATACCAATCATTCCCGTACTGCTCACCTTCGCTAGTTCAGCTATTTGGATGGCCTGTAATATTGCCTATATGCAGGAAGAATTGAAACGCTCCAAAGAGTTTTTGCATCAAGTGATCAATACGATTCCTGATCCGATTTTTGTGAAAAATGAACAATATCAATGGATAGTTTTAAATGAGGCTTATTGTCGTTTAATCGGTTATGACAACAATTTGCTAATTGAAAAGTCAGACTATGACTTTTTTTCTAAACATGAAGCAGATGTATTTAGAGAACAAGATCAGCTTGTTTTCCAGACTCAGCAACCCCAGGAATATGAGGAAGAATTTACCGATGCTAATGGCAAGACTCATTTAATTTCTACTAAACGATCGCTCCACAAAGACGCTGCTGGTAATTTGTTTTTAGTTGGGGTCATCCGAGATATTACCCAACGCAAGCAGATAGAGGAAGACCTCAAGCGCACTGCTGTTGAGTTATTCCGCTCCAACAACGAATTAAAGCTTAAAGAAGACAACTTGCGTTACATCGCATACCACGACCCCCTGACTGGTCTATCCAATCGCCAATTTTTCGCGGAACAACTTGATGAGTCACTAAATTGGGCGCAAAACAACAATTTGTCTTTGGGACTGCTATTTATTGACTTAGATGGCTTTAAGCAAGTCAATGATACCCTAGGGCACTCTAGGGGCGATCGCCTATTGGTGACTATTGCTAGGCGATTAAGCAATTCCTTACGCGCTAGTGATCTAGTTTCTCGTTTGGGTGGTGATGAATTTACGGTAATTATCCGAGCCATCCCCAATGAGCAAGCTGCTGCTACGGTTGCTGAAAAGCTTTTAAGCATTATTACGGAGCCAATAGTTTTGGATGGATATACTACTAGCGTCTCTGCCAGTATTGGCATCAGTATCTATCCAATCAACAGCCAAGATAGTGAAACCTTAATTAAGCAAGCAGATGCTGCAATGTATCGTGCCAAGCATTCTGGTAAAAACCGCTATGAGTTTGCGTAAATCCATTCCGATACTTTTTCGGAGTTTTGCCAATTAAGATTTCTAGTTAACTCATATACCAAAATTTAAGTAATAATTGATAATTTTTTTGGCTCTTTTTATAGAGCTAACATCATGTTTTTACGCGTAATTCTTTAAATTTAGTTAAAAAGCAGCAATTGAGTGAATTTTATTTTGGTAAGTCAAGGATATCTCTGACTTTAGACTGATGCCACAATTAGCACATTAGAAATATCTCTTAAATGTTAGGACTATCGAACAGTAATTACCTAAACACTCAAGTGCAAGCGACTAAAAATCGGTTTCATACCAAATTTTGATAGATATTTTTTTAAAATTTCGTGGGAAACATAGTACAGCCGAGCATTTAGAGCAATTTTTGGTTTCCTTAATCATGAAAAAGTCAAGGTAATTTGGCATTAAGTGAATTTAGCTATCCACTATCAGAAATTTTTTAATAAAAATTTAATTAATTTCCGCAGCAAATTAAGTAAATATACTGTGGCTGGTGAAAAATACGGGATGAATCAGAGTGCTAATAAATTTATGGAGAATGCTCGAAACTAATGTGAAAATCACAAGCATCGTGATATTTTTTCTGGTGAGTGCCTATATGTTAGTTCCGAAAATTTTCGAGGTCTCAAGAACTTTCAGCGCCTTGATGGCAAATACTTTTAGTGCTACTACTAGCAACAATCGCTTAAACATTGATGCGGCGAAGGCTCATAGTGAAGACAGATATATCCCGCCAAATTATGGCGGACCTGACAGTCAACACGGTAGCGGCACTCGTTAAGAAATAAAAATCTAAAATTTAATGATTGAAAATTGGGGATTTCCACCAGTTGCCTGTTTGTACAAGCGTGTGGGCTTGCCAATCAGGGTCTGGTTGCGGATAATCTAAGCGAAAGTGACCGCCCCGGCTTTCGGTTCTAAAAGCCGCACTTTTGAGAATTAAATCAGCTACATCTAATAGATTGCGGGTTTCAGCCCAAAGCCGTAATTGCCGTTCTACATCTGGTAGGTCAAAACTAGCTGGTTCTGTGGGAGATAAACCGAGCAAGAATTGACTCAAAGGTAAAGCTGCGAAATCTTGCTGCCAAGATTCAATAGTGGCGATCGCATTTTCTAATCCTGATTGTTCCCGACAAATACCAGCACTTTGCCACACCAGACGGGGTAACTTCTGCCGTAGTGCTTCTAGCTGTGCAAGTTGTGCATCCAACTCATTGACATCAGCCCTAAATTTCCGCAATGGCAGCACTGGGATTGCCGATTGCCGTCCCACATCTTCAAGGGCAATATTAGCCATTTGCGCCCCAAAAACAATACATTCCAGCAGGGAATTGCTTGCCAGACGATTTGCCCCGTGCACGCCGGTGCTGGCGGTTTCTCCCACAGCATATAAACCAGGAATATTTGTGCGATTCATCAGATCGGCGACAATCCCACCCATCCAATAATGGGCAGCAGGTGCAACGGGAATGGGTTCGTTGAAGACATCAATGCCCCAATGCTGACAAACTTTGATGATATTGGGAAAGCGGTAACGAATCTTGTCGGCGGGAATGGGGCGCATATCTAGCCAGACATGGGCCGTAGCTGGATCGAGGGCGGTGTGTTGCAGATGGCTAAAAATGGCTCTACTAACAATATCTCTGGGGGCGAGTTCACCTGCTGGGTGGTAGTCAAAGGCAAAACGTCGCCCTTCGTTATCGACAAGGTGGGCCCCTTCGCCGCGCACAGCTTCGCTAATGAGAAAACGATCTGCACCAGTTTTGGTGAGGGCTGTGGGATGAAATTGGACAAATTCTAAATCGCGGAGGATGCCCCCTGCACGATATGCGATCGCCACCCCATCACCTGTACTCACTGCGGGGTTTGTAGTTTGGGCAAAAACTTGTCCACCGCCACCGGTTGCCAGTACCACAGCACCAGCCTTTACCCATCGGACTTCACCTTGATAAAACAGGCTTATTCCCTGACAGATTCCTGTTTGTGGTTCTATCCACAAACTCAAAGCTAAAGCCTGTTGAATAACTTGAATATTCTGGCGGCGTAGTACTTGGTTTGTCAGGGTGGTAGTAACTTCTCTGCCTGTAGTGTCAGCAGCATGAAGAACACGATTGCGAGAATGGGCAGCTTCCAAAGTTAAAGCCAAGGCGTTACCATGACGGTCGAAAGCAACTCCCAAGTTAACCAGGTTTTGAATGCAGCTAGGTGCAACTTCAGCCAGGAATTTTACAGCTTCTACATCGCACAAACCAGCCCCTGCCTGTAATGTATCTTCAATGTGCAAAGCTGGAGAATCTTCTCTTGAGACGGCTGCGGCAATGCCACCCTGGGCCCAATCACTGGCGGATAAAGCAACAGTTTCTTTGGTAATCAAGCCGACGCGCAAAGACTCTGGCAGACACAGCGCCGTGTATAGTCCAGCGGCACCAGCACCGACTACTAAAACATCAAATTGGCTCGGGATATCTATCTGAGACATTAGGTAATGGGTAATGGGTAATGGGTAATGGGTAATGGGTAATGGGTAATGGAAAAACTTATTCAATAATTTTTCCCAATTCCCAGTCCCCAATTCCCAGTCCCCAGTCCCATTTAGTTATCTGTAGATGCCGTTGTTAAAGCGATCGTCTCCCTCGTTGAAGGCAGGCTCGTATTCTGTCACGGTGAAGTTATCGAAATTGGCTTGCAGGGTTTGTTTTTGGCGATCGCTCAATCCTGGAAGATTCAATACATCTTCTACACTCTTGTAAGGAGCATTGGTGATGATTTTCTTCGCCAGGGTTGGGTACAGCCCTGGAAACTGTTGAAAAGCGCGCACGTTAGTATTATTCAAATCAATTTTTTGACCGAATGACGTTCCTAGCTTGGCATCTGCCCGATTTTGCCGTTCAATTGCCAGAACTGGGATTTGAGGTAAAGCAAAATTGTTGAAACTTGCAGCTTGGGCTATCTGAGTTGTTCCCAACCATCCCCAGGAGCCAAGTAACAAACTAAACACTGTTAATAAACGCACCAATCCTTTCACTATCTTTCTCCCTCTTTCCATCAATACAGAAATAAAAACTTTAAGCTAAAAACTGTCAACTATCGGCTGAAGTGAGGATTATAAAGTCTGAAGTCCACCCCACTGATCAATCTGGGGGCTGGTAGAGTACTTGTTTCCTCTGACTTCGTCCTGGGGTTGATAGCGGATAGCTTAATCAACACACAGCAGTCATCAGAAACTAATATACAGCTTATTAAGCTTCCCCGGTCTGAAGACGCGGGGATTCCTGAAGAGTCCATAGTAGAAGTTTCTTAGGCTGACTTAAACAACCTCTACTGATTCCAGCTAAGTCAAATTTAGCTGAAACAAAAATAAGCCCCACATCTGACCCGAAGGGCAGTGTGGGATGAATTTTTGGGCGGCGACGAATTGACCCACAACCAATTCAATCCGTAGGATTGACAGGAAAGGGGGTCGATGAGGAGTCGCCACTTTTAACTTTGAGGGAATCTATAAAGTCTTCAATTACATGAGTCATGGTTTTATCATTTTGACTTGCGTATAGTCGTAGTTTGTTCAATCTACGTTCTGATATCCTCAAATTTAATGCTTTATTTTTCCTGACTGCCTACACATTGTCTGGGTATTAAACATAAAAAAGTAGCAGATACCCGCAAAGATTTTCACTTTAAAACTGCAAACAATCTCCTCAAAAAATCCGATGCGATAGCAGTTGAAAAGTTAAATATTAAAGGACTTGCTAAATCAAGATTGGCTAAAAGCGTAAATGATGCTGGATGGGGACAGTTTATATCCATACTTTCAAACAAAGCCGTAAATGCTGGCTTGAAAGTGATAGCTGTAAATCCTAACGGTACTAGCCTTGAATGTTCTAAGTGCGGTTCCAAGGTAATAAAACCGCTATCCCAAAGAATGCACAATTGTCCTATATGTCATACAAGTTTGTGCAGGGACTTGAACGCGGCTATAAATATCAAGAACCGTGGGACACACGGTCTTAAAGCTCGATCAATGTCCGGATTAGGAGTCGTTGAGAAGCCCACACTCACCTGAAAGGGAGTGTGGAGTATGTCACCCATCATCGCTACTTTGCCGATAATATTTGCTGCACTATTACAATCAGCATTTATTCTGTTTCCAGTCGCAGTTTGAAATACACCTCTCAATGGTCTAGTTCCACTAGATTTCCACCATTCGGGTTTTTCACCGAATTTAGGCGATCGCGTATCCCTGACGGGACGCTTTGCACTCAGCGCTGCTGCTTTCAGCAGATCACCGCTACTAGCAAAAATAGACTGTCTACCAGAATTGTACTCAAAACTGCGCCGCTAAAGGCGTACCAGTGCTGTTGCTTTCCACCTAAAGATAAAATTCCGACTGTCAACAGCGTTAGGGCTAGAACTAGCGCCCAAGCTTCTCCCCAAGGTGTTTCTACTTGCGCTAGGGCATTTTGTAAGATTTGTGAAGTTTCTGCGACATCTACTCTCATAATCTGTCGCCAGTAGGGCATCAAGTCCGCCAGGTAGAAATAGATATCGGTTAAAAATGTCCCGAATAACGAACCTAAATAAAACCAGCTACCTACTTTGCCCCAATTCCTCGCCAGACACCACAAAGCAAATGGTAGCCCAATCGACTCCACTGGCAAATGCCATAAAGGTTCCCAACGCAACCAGCCCCAGTAAATCGCCCCTGCTAACCAACTGCCGCTGAACCCTAAAAGCAAATCGCCCCAGATATAAGTTCGTGGACGTGACATCAGGGCAAAACTCAACCATATCCAGAATCCTGTCATCGCTAAACTCAGACTGGGGAGCGATCGCACCATTGGCGCTTCGACAAACACTGGCACAGATACCAAAAACACTGCCGCAGCAAATACTAACCAAGTTTGTCTTGAAGAGATCGGCTCTCCGAGAGAAGGAGATAAAGAGAGTTGAGACTCTAATTCTCTGATGTCCGTTGACTCCGGATCAAGAGCAGGGGTAGAAGCACTGTAGGAAGATAATGTATTATTAAGCAAAGTTTTTAATATATGTTACTAAACTTTACTTATCTAAGATATCACAATTTAAAATCCCCCCCCCTGGGATTTTACCTGAATTGTGCTGAGGTTGGATGCCACCCGGAAAGACTGACTACTAGCGCGTAAAGTTGGATAATTTGCTAGAGTTACGCATCCTTTTTGGGAGTTTGGTTAATGGCGACAATCTTAGAAGCTGGCGGTATAGGCTTGCTATTCCCTGTATGGGGGCAACTTTTACAGGTGGGACTACCGAGTGAGGCGTCAACTGGTGGAGTTAATCTCATCGAAGGACTGATTCAGGCATTTGTTTTGGGGATTGTGCAAGGCATCACAGAGTTTCTACCCATCAGTAGCACTGCTCATCTTCAGGTTTTTACTAAAGCATTGCACTGGGATGCAGTGGCAGGGAAGCCTTTTTTGGCGACGATTCAATTTGGCAGTGTGATCGCAGTGTTAATTTATTTTTGGTCAGATATTAGTAAAATTTTGACTGGCGGATGGCAGGCTGTGAGGCAAAAAGACTGGCAACGAGAAGAATGGCAATTGCTTGTGGGGATAGCTGTAGGTACCTTGCCTGCCCTAGTTGGGGGATTTTTGCTGAAAAAAGCACTTAATAACGAAAAATCCTTGATTAACAGCATGACGACCATTGCCATTACTTCGATTGTGATGGCACTTTTATTAGCAGCAGCAGAAAAGTTGGGCAGCCGCAAGCGGAACTTCGACAGCTTAAAAATTCGTGATGGGGTATTAATTGGGTTAGGCCAGATGATTGCTCTCGTACCTGGTGCATCCCGTTCTGGCTCAACTGTGACAACTGCGTTATTTATCGGTTTGGAACGTAGCACGGCGGCAAGATTTTCCTTTCTGCTAGGAATTCCCACTCTCACCGTTGCTACTTTATATGAATTTTTTAAAGAGGCCCTGGGTAAAACTGACTTAGTAGTAGTATTTGTCGGCACATTGTCAGCATTTGTCTTTTCTTATTTATCTATAGCCTGGCTGCTGCGATATCTTCAAACCCAGAACACTTTGATATTCGTCTGGTATCGCTTGGCATTTGGGGCATCAATCTTGAGTGCGATCGCACTCAATTTGTTGCAGAATAATTAATACTTGTCATTTCATTAATTTTATGGTATGCCCTCTCTATTTTGAGGGCGTTAGCTTGATAATTATGAGATGAAACTGTTGTCTAGTAGTACTTACAGGTTACGAAAGCCCCTGATGACAGTTTCCGTAACTTTACCCCTGGTGGGGAATCTGGCACGAATTTCTTCAGGAGGCATACCAGAGAGTTGGTGGAATATACCAAGCAATTTGGCTATATTCGATAATTTGATAACTCACCGCCACCATCGCGCCACATCCACAATAGCGCGGGCAATTTCTGCGGTTGCTACTTCGCCACCTAGTGCAAAGATAACGGGAAATAATGTCTCTATATCTATTAGTAAAAAAGGACGAACGCGAAGAGATAGTTGATGAAGCGTATCTTGCCAAAGGGGAAAAAGTTCGGTGGCTGGCAGTTGTGACAAACCGGAAGCTAATGCTTTCAAAGCATAGGCACGATCGCTCTCATCCTGAAGCTCCCTGGCAGCAGCAAGAGCTTCTGGTAACAACTCTGGTGGCAGTTTCTGTGCTAAGACGCTCAAAGTATCGGCGATCTCGCTCTCATTCTGAAGTTCCCTAGCAGCAGCGAGGGCTTCTGGCAATACCTCTGGCCGTTTCTGTGCTAAGGCATTCAAGGCATAGACGCGATAGCTCTGATCCTGAAGTTCCCTGGCAGCAGCTATGGCTTCTGGCAACAAGTCTGGTGGTAGTTTTTCAGCTAAGGCAATCAAAGCCTTGGCGCGATACCTCTCATTCTGAAGTTCCCTGGCAGCAGCAAGAGCTTCTGGCAACAAGTCTGGTAATAGTTTCTGTGCTAAGGCACTCAAAGCATTAGCGCAATACCTCTCATCCTGAATTTGTCTGGCAGCAGCCAGAGCTTCTGGCAGCAAATCTGGCAGTTTTTCAACTAAGGCATTCAAGGCATAGGCGCGATACTCATCATACTGAAGTTCCCTAGCAGCAGTAAGGGCTTCTGGCAGCAAATCTGGCAGTTTTTCAGCTAAGGCAATCAAAACATCGGCGCGATAATACTCATTCTGAATTTTCCTGGCAGCAGTAAGGGCTTCTGGCAGCAACTTTGGCAGTTTTTCAGCTAAGGCAATCAAAGCCTTGGCGCGATACCTCTCATCTGAAATTTCCCTAGCAACAGCCAGAGCTTCTGGCAACAACGCTAGGGGCAGTTTATGTGCGAAGAAAGCACTCAAGGCATCGGCGCGATACCTCTCATCCGGAATTTCTCTAGCAGCAGCCAGAGCTTCTGGCAACAACGCTAGGGGCAGTTTATGTGCGAAGAAAGCACTCAAGGCATCGGCGCGATACCTCTCATCCGGAATTTCTCTAGCAGCAGTCAGAGCTTCTGGCAACAACGCTAGGGGCAGTTTATGTGCGAAGAAAGCACTCAAGGCATCGGCGCGATACCTCTCATCCTGAATTTCCCTGGCAGCAGCAAGGGCTTCTGGCAACAACTCTGGCAGTTTTTCGGCTAAGGCAATCAAAACATCGGCGCGATACTCCTCATCCTGAATTTCCCTGGCAGCAGTAAGGGCTTCTGGCAACAACTCTGGCAGTTTCTGTGCTAATACATTCAAGGCATAGGCGCGACAAATCTCATCCTGAATTTTCCTGGCAGCAGCAAGAGCTTGTGGCAACAAATCTGGTGGCAGTTTTTCAGCTAAGGCACTCAAGGCATTATAGCGATACTCCACATCCTGAATTTCCCTAGCAGCAGCAAGAGCTTCTGGCAACAACTCTGGCAGTTTTTCAGCTAAGGCAATCAAAACATCGGCGCGATACCGCTCATGCTGAATTTGCCTGGCAGCAGCAAGGACTGTTGGCAACGAATCTGGTGGCAGTTTCTGTGCTAAGGCAATCAAAGCTTTGGCGATCTCGCTCTCATTCTGAATTTCCCTGAAAGCAGCAAGGACTGTTGGCAACAACTTTGGCGGCAGTTTCTGTGCTAAGGCAATCAAAATATTGGCGCGATGGCTTTTATTCTGAATTTCCCTAGCAGCAGCAAGAGCTTCTGGCAATACCTGTGGCAGTTTCTCAACTAAGGCACTCAAAATATTGGCGCGATACCACTCATCCTGAATTTCTTTGGCAGTAGCAAGGAATGTTGGCAACAAATCTGGTGGCAGTTTTTCAGCTAAGGCACTCAAAGGTTTGGCGCGATCGCTCTCATCCTGAATTTCCCTAGCAGCAGCAAGAGCTTCTGGCAACAACTCTGGCAGTTTTTCAGCTAAGGCAATCAAAACATCGGCGCGATACTCCTCATTCCGAATTTCCCTGGCAGCAGCAAGGGCTTCTGGCAACAAATCTGGCAGTTTCTCTACTAAAGCACTCAAAGCTTTGGCGCGATACTTCTCATTCCGAATTTCCCTGGCAGTAGCGAGAGCTTCTGGCAACAAATCTGGTGGCAGGTTCTTTGCTAAAACAATCAAAACATCGGCGCGCTCTCTCTCATCCAGAAATTTCCTGGCAGTATCGAGAGCCTTTGACAACAAATCTGGTGGCAGTTGTTCTGCTAAGGCATTCAAAATATCGACGAAATCGCTATCAAACAAGTAACTGGCAGCAGCAAAAGCTTTTAGCACTACCTCCGGCAGTTTCTGTGCTAAGGCAACCAAAACATCGGCGCGATACCGCCCATGAATTTCTTTGGCAGCAGCAAGGAATGTTGGCAACAAATCTGGTGGCAGGTTCTCTGCTAAGGGGATCAAAAGATTTGCGCAATACTGGTCATCCGCAATTTCTCTGAAAGCAGCAAGGACTTTTGGCAACAAATCTAGGGGCAGTTTCTTTGCTAAGAAGGCACTCAAAGCTTTGGCGCGACAGTTCTGATTCTGAATTTCCATCACAGCAACAAAGACTTTTGTCAACAAATCTGGTGGCAGTTTCTCAACTAAGGCACTCAAAATATTGGCGCGATACCGCTCATGCTGAATTTCTCTGGCAGCAGCAAGGAATGTTGGCAACAAATCTAGTGGCAGTTGTTCTGCTAAGGCAATCAAAGCATTGGCGCGATCGCTCTCATTCTGAATTTCCCTGGCAGCAGCGAGGGCTTCTGGCAACAACGCTGGTGGCAGTTTCTCAACTAAGGCAATCAAAGCATTGGCGCGATCGCTCTCATTCTGAATTTCCCGGGCAGCAGCAAGAGCTTCTGGCAGTGCTAGTTCTTTAAGATTTGGTGGCAAATAGTTGACTAGTTCTGTCAGCGAGTTGACTTTCTGCTTTCGCTCTGGGTTTTGCAGGGCGTAAGCTAATCCTTGTTCAGGAGTCCAGAAATTGTTTTTGACCAATCCAACCAGCAGTTTTGCTGGTACATTACCTGCCAAACTATTCAGAGATGCACTAATCAAAACATAGCGACACTGCAAACCTACAACTTGGGGCAAAGTTGATTCATTCCAATTCTCTTCTGCTAATTTCCAAGCACGAAAAATATCTGTGATGTAACCCTCAGCTTGTCCTAATTTTTCTCGCGCTTCAAACCAGCCATTGCTTCCTGTCTGTGACTCCTCTCGCAATAACTGGTGAATCTCTTCTACCCGTTCAGCTTTCTCTAAATGCCAAACTAGACGCTGATGAATATAACCATCATTGGGTAGGGTATGCCAAAGGTTTTTTTGAGTCTTTTGCCGATATTGTTGTAAAAAGTTGACGTGAGCAGTAGCAAAACTCAAACCTAGTCCAGGTAAATTACCTCTGTGTTTCGGTGTTGGGGAAGCAGTTAACAAATTACGTGCCAAGTCATGCAATAGATCATGTAACCTATAGATTAATGTTCCATCAGCTAGAGGGATACTAGGCAATAGTAGTGCTTTACTCCCCAGGTAGCGCAATCTATCAAAAGCATCACGCTCATCCGTATCCCAAAGCGTTGCCGTCATCATCTGAGTAATGTTTACATCCTCTGGTAAGACTCCCAACCAAGTCAAATCTAGTCGGTTTTCTTCTGGCAATCGCTGTATACTCAGATTTAATGATGCAGTTAAGCTAAAACGTTTTAAGCTTGCTTCGTCAATAAAGTCTCTAGCTTCAGGGTCGTCAAATGTTTTTAAGCGTGCAACCTCTTGCTCAATATCCTGCAACAGAACTGCCCAGCGAATACCACCTTTGACTTGAGCAGCTGCCAGTTCTAACGCCAGGGGAAGATAACCAACTGCTTTAGCTAAAGCTTCAGCCTCCTGACGCTCCAAATCTATCAAATTACGTCCTAGCAATTTGGTCAAGAGTTCCATCGCCTGTTCTGGCTTCATCACATCTAAACTATAAATGCTGGCTCCAAGTACTTTAGCGATCGCACTCTCACGGGTTGTAACCAGTATCTTGCAGCGAGATCCGCCTACCTTGAAATGTTCGATATATTTTGTATTCCAGGCATCATCTATTATCAGCAGCATTACTTTGTCTTGAAGCAAACTCCCAAGATGCTTAGACGTTACCTCTACATTAGTGGCACGGTGATTGTAGTCTCCCAAAGCCTGCACCCAACCACCCAGCAGTTCTAAAACTTTGGGTTCCTGACCTAAAGTTACACAAAGAATGCCATCACAGAAGTGTTTTCTCACCTCTGAGTCATGTGCAAGTCCTGCTACCAAAGTAGATTTGCCTACACAACCCATGCCATGAATGGCAATACTTTCCATAGTGCCAGCATTTGACGATGACTTTGTGAGAAGACGAGCCTTTAAATCTTGGCTATACTCCTGTCGGTCGACATAATAACTTGGCAGGGGTGGTGCTTGAAATGGAATGCCAATACGAGTAGCAGGTTTTGGAGTAACAAACAGTTGTCCCCCTTCATTATCTCGCCAGCGAAGGTAGAGTACAGGGCGATACCACTGATTGCCCTCTGTTCCCATTGCTTCCCGCCCCTGACTGATAGCAACTGCTAGGGAATTTTTCTGTCCTAAAGACCGATAAAACTGCTCGCTAAATGTGGTGGCAGCCTCAACATTAACTGAGTATTGCATTGCCACCACTGCCGGAACTCGGTGGCTAATGAGGTTTTGTGCTGTACCGTTGAATACTGAGTCTCCTGCCACTGCCATCGCCGACTGGCAGGCACTTAGCACAACCAAAGCTACCCCACCTGAGGTGTTGCTACCATCACCAAAGCTAGACTGCCGCAGCAAAATCCCCAGTTCGGCAGCACTTACGTAATTTGGTTCACCTTCTTCATCTTCAAACAGTAAGTATCCTTGGGGGTCAAGCAGTTCCGTGTTACACTTCCGGCAACGCAGCGCTTTTATTCCCTGATGGATCATGCGACAGATGGGGTTAGGACACCGCTTACCAAAGAACCCATGCCCATCAAAATGCAAGACTTGAGGAGCATCCTTGCCCCGATGCTCAGTTAAATAAACTCGCAAATCATTAATAGTGGCGTACTCTAGTTCAGCAAGGCAAATAAGTCCTGCTTCACTAGCATTTTCCAATCCCTTACGGATTGCTTGCTGTTCCTTCTTAGTCAGTTTTTTCAATCCCTGTTCTAAGTCAAAGGCAGCCGATGATATCAGTAAGACATTCACCCGCTCAACGGTAGCTAAGTTTGAAGGAACAGTTTCATGGGCAATGTAACGGGAAATTGCGACCAAGCGCTGTAGCAAAAATGTTTGACCGTTATGCAGTAGTTCCCAAGGGTAGTCTACTAAACGCGATCGCAGCACCACATCTGCCTCAAATATCAACCGAATATGTAGTTGAGTATGATTGCTCTCAGTTAACCGCTCTGCTGCCAGTAATGCCTTCTCAACTTTACTACCCACTGGAAACAGTGACCGATATAGTGCTTGTCCTATATTGGCTAGATAATTAGGATGAAAAACACTCCGCTCTTTATGCAGGATACCAGACTTCACCATCCAGTCTTGCTCAGAGGCTTGTAGAAAACTTTCTGGTTTGAAAGCAGTAATCTCTAGGGACTTAATTAAAGTGATCCGCCAGTCAATTTCGCCTTCAAAGAAGGGTAATATCGATTCAGTTTCTCCTTCACCCACAGGAGATTTTGTTACTATTGCCTTAAATCGCTTGGCATCTAAGGGCGACAGGTATAATTCAAAAGTTTCCAAGAAATTACTTCCTTCCTTATGCTTAGAAATTGTCGCCTACGTTTCCCTCGCTTCCTTTTGTGACGGCTTCCACACTTCTTTTTAAAAATTCTTGCCAACGTTCAGGATATTGTTGGTAGTAGGCTTTGAGCAATGTTGCCTTGTTAACTAAAGGGGAAAGGGTAACTTTCACCTTTTGCACATCATCCCGACTGCCCCCCACCCCTACTTCGAGGACATAGATTTTGATTCCACTCTTTCCTTCCTTCTTAACTGTTACTTGTAGTTCTAACTCTACAGAGTCTACACTAAGGAAAGGTATGTCTTTTTCATTACTTGGGGAAGTGGGAGAAGTAGTAAGTAATTCTCGCTTGACCTGTTGAATTAATTCTGCTAGTCCTATAAGATTTTCGTTAGACATGGAAAGTTTATGTGAGTAAATGTATAAATCATATCATTTATTTTGTATAGTGGAAATCTCGACCAATGAGTACAATTCATCCTGCCAAAATTACCAATATTATTCCCGACTCCATAGCCGCAGAAATTGGCTTCGAGGTGGGAGATGCGATCGTTGCCATTAATGGTACACAACCCCGTGATTTAATTGATTATCAATTTTTATGTGCTGATGAAGTCCTGGAACTAGAAGTTTTAGATGCTACTGGTAAAAGCCATCATATTGAAATCGAAAAAGACTACGACGACGACTTAGGGCTAGAATTTGAAACTGCCCTATTTGATGGTTTAATTCAGTGTAATAACCGTTGCCCCTTTTGCTTTATTGACCAACAGCCACCGGGTAAGCGCTCTAGCTTGTACTTAAAAGACGACGATTATCGTTTGAGCTTTTTGTATGGCTCTTATCTCACCCTCACCAACTTACCAGAAAGAGAATGGCAGCGGATTGAACAAATGCGCTTGTCTCCTTTGTATGTCTCTGTTCATGCCACAGAACCAGAAGTGAGAACTAGACTGCTAAAAAATCCTCGTGGGGGACAAATTTTGCAGCAACTCAAGTGGTTCCAAGAAAGAAGACTGCAAATTCATGCTCAAGTAGTGGTTTGTCCTGGCATCAACGATGGTGAACATTTAGAAAAAACATTACGAGATTTAGCATCCTTTCATACTGGTGAAGTGCCTGCGGTGGCATCTGTGGCAGTTGTGCCGGTGGGTTTGACGCGGTTTCGTCCCCAAGAAGACGAACTGACACCAGTAACACGGGAAAAAGCGCAGGAAGTTATCTCTCAAGTGCTCAAGCTTTTGCAGCAATTTCGTCAACAATTCGATTCTAACTTTGCTTGGTTAGCCGATGAGTGGTTTTTGATTGCTGGTGAGAAATTACCCAGCGAAGCTGAATATGAGGAATATCCTCAAATTGATAACGGTGTTGGTTCTATTCGTTTGTTTATCAAGCAATTCACCAACGCCGCTGCCGAATTACTACCGCCAAAAGTCTCACCCAAGAGAAAATTAACTTGGGTTGTCGGTAACGCCGTAGAAAGAGCATTTCAACCCATTGTTAAACAGTTGAATGCTGTTGAAGGTTTAGAGGTAAATATGCAGGCGTTATCTAGCGATTATTGGGGACAAAGTATCAGCGTTACCGGGTTACTGACTGGGCATGATTTACTTTTAAACTTACAGGGGCAAGATTTAGGCGAGGGAATTTTGTTGCCAAATGTCATGCTGAAACATGGCGAATTGATATTTTTAGATGACATGAGTATTGAGGAAGTAGCTCGCCAATTGGATACAAAAATCCTGCCAGTTGCCGGAGTTGAGGATTTAATTAATACCTGTATTCAGTGTTGAGTTTTCCGTCAAATTTTGGACAAAGTCGATTATAAACCACGAGATTTACACAGATAAATCAGAATGTGTTTGTGTGCGGACATCAATACGTTAGATATTTGGAGTGAAAGAATGTAGAGACGTTGCATGCAACGTCTCTACAAAAGTTATGCATCATGCATATTTAATTTTTGGAGATAGCTCTAATTTTTCAGGGCTGAGTTTCGTAAAATGCTCAATGACTGTGATAACTTTAGATGTTAAATTGGGGATTCTAGATTTAGAAAAATTCATAAATTCTCAATAGCACCAATTGAAAAATTTTCAATCTAAAATCCAAAATCTAAAATCTAAAATTGCATGAGGGGTGAGGAGTGAGGAATCGGGGAAATCAACCTAAAAAGAGCAAATTCAAGAATTTAAACCTTAAAACTGCCGGATTTTTAAGTTTAAATTTAAATCTCTTAATTTTTAATTGCTTGGGTCTTTTGCCAGCTACAGCGGCGACAGAAGAAGCTGTATTGAGTGTAGTCAACAGCCAAGAAAACGCCAATCAATGGAATGCGATCGCCAATCGCTTGCAAAAACTTGACGTCAAGTATTGCGTGATTTCCTTAGCTGATGTCCAGAGTGCTGCAGATTGGGGTGAGCGACGGGTATTGTTTTTGCCAAACGTGGAGACATTAACGCCGATACAAGCGATCGCCTTAGAAGAATGGATGAGCAAGGGAGGACGCTTAATTGCTAGTGGACCTGTCGGTAGTCTGTCAGCACCGGGAGTGCGCCAGTTATTGCGAACTCTCCTCGGCGGTTATTGGGGATTTAGTTTGAATCGTAGCCAACAATTGCAACCCGCAAAAACCAGGCGCCAAGATTGGGCCAGCCAAAATGAACTTTTTGGCAAAGTACGGGGCGGCGTTGTCATTCCTAATAACCTTACCAGTGAAATTGCTGCTGTTTGGAATTCCCAAGATCATCCCACAGCCGTGCTGACAACAGAACGTTCCACCTTTTTAGGTTGGCGTTGGGGAACGGATACAGCTTCAGCGGCAGATTTAGATAGTGCTTGGTTAAAAGCTGCTCTCAATCGTTATCTGACATCGCCAACCAATCGCACAAATAAAAAAGTAGCCGGAGGTTCCCAACGCTGCGCTAGTTCAGTAGCGACAACAGCAAAAACTCCAACACCGCGCCCCACTCAAAACCCAACAGTAACGACTGCTCCCAAACCGCAACCGCTTGCCAACGTCACCCCCCAAAGTTCCCCAGAAGTCATTGATCAACTGGAACAAGCGGTACGTCTGGATGTGATCCCCAATTCTCAACAGCCAATTGACAGTAATGAAGCGATCGCTCTCCAGCAAGAGCTAGAAAATTTAATTGGTCGTGTGGAAAGCGCTCATTTAGCGGCATCGGCCTATGCTACTAGCGTTGGTGAAACGCCCCAATCTCTGAAACTAGAAGACACGCGGTTTGCTTCCACCAAACAAGAGGCATCAGTCGCCAGCAGAGAGCAAGTCTTAGCGCAGTCTAGGGTAGTTGCCAAAAACATCCCGCTGTTGATTGCCCAAAAAAACTATGCTTTAGCACGACAGCAGTGGCTGGCAACAAAGGCAAATTTGTGGAAGCAGTTGCCTGTAAATCGGCGATTGGCTCAACCAGAAATCCGTTCTGTCTGGTTAGACAGAGGGACAATTGTCAAAGCTGGTAGCGAGGAAGGACTCGCTCAGGTGTTTGACCGACTGGCAAAAGCCGGGTTTAACACCGTTTTTTTTGAAACTATTAATGCTAGTTATCCAATTTATCCTAGTCAAGTTGCACCGCAGCAAAACCCCTTAATTCAAGGCTGGGACCCACTGGCAGCAGCTGTCAAGCTAGCCCATGAGCGGGGTATGGAGTTACACGCTTGGGTTTGGACTTTTGCTGCTGGCAACCAAAGGCACAATCAGATTATCAATGTCAATTCTGATTATCCAGGGCCTGTACTGGCAGCTCATCCCGATTGGGCAAATTACGATCGCAATGGCAAAATGATCCCCGTCGGTCAGACTAAGCCATTTTTCGACCCAGCGAATCCAGAATTGCGGCAGTATTTACTCAAGCTGTATACCGAAATTGTCACTCGCTATCAGGTGGATGGTCTACACCTAGACTACATTCGCTATCCTTTCCAAGACCCATCCGCAGGGCGAATTTATGGCTATGGTAAAGCGGCAAGAGAGCAATTTCAGCAACTGACTGGTGTAGATCCGGTGACGATTTCTCCCAATGACCAAGAGTTGTGGCAAAAGTGGACGGCTTTTCGCACCCAGCAAGTTGATAGCTTTGTGGCTGAAGTATCCCAGCAGTTGCGACAACAGCGAGCAGAGTTGATTTTGTCGGTGGCTGTATTTCCTTTGCCAGAAAGAGAACGCATTCAAAAAATCCAACAGCATTGGGAAGTTTGGGCTAGGCGGGGGGATATAGATTTAATTGTGCCCATGACTTACGCGCTGGATACTTCTCGTTTCCAACGACTGGCACGCCCTTGGAGTATTTCCACTAAATTAGGTTCTACGTTGTTAGTGCCGGGAATTCGCTTACTTTCGCTGCCAACAGTCGGGGCATTTGATCAACTGCAACTAATTAGAGATTTACCAGCTAGTGGTTATGCACTATTTGCGGCTGACAATTTTAACAATGAGTTAGATCAACTTTTTAGCAGCACTCAAGGTAGGGTGCAACCCCTAAAAAGTGAACCTATTCCTTACCGCCAGCCTTTTCAAAGTGCTGCCATCCGTTATGCGGCGCTGCAAAGAGAATGGCAGTTTGTTTCGCAAAATAACCAACTACAAATGCCTGCAACGAAGATTTCCGACTTGAACAGCCAGGCGGAAGCGCTACAACTTGCCTTAAATCAGCTTGCA
The DNA here is from genome assembly GCF_000317535.1 of Cylindrospermum stagnale PCC 7417. NCBI lineage: Bacteria > Bacillati > Cyanobacteriota > Cyanophyceae > Nostocales > Nostocaceae > Cylindrospermum > Cylindrospermum stagnale. The sequence continues at coordinate 1,574,786 of NC_019757.1, read as the reverse complement.
GCAATACCAACGCCTACTAAATTGATAGCGGTAAGAGCCTCGTTGATTCGGTTCCAGTATCAATTCCGGGACTCAATGCGCCTGCAAGCAGTGGACAATCCTTATCAAGTCAAAGCTTGGGAAAATCGTCTTGTGACGATAGAAAGGTTGTTGCGTTACGGCGAACGGCGGCTGAATTTCTATCCTTAACTATTTCGGGAATTGAACGCCGCAGATACCTGACTTCTGCGAGAATTCGGGGATCTTGTTCCAAATTTTGCGCCACAATATTAAAAGATATTTAAATCAATAAGCTGCTTCAGATAACTATTTTTTGATGATAGCTGTTGTCATAAACTATGCAAGCCTTACCTCAGCATCTCGTGCTACAAAGCTTGGAGTCAGTTATTGACTTTTCGCCGCTGACTGTGGCGCCAGAAACTTCTGTATTAGATGCGATCGCACTCATGGCGATGCGGGGCAAAGGTGTCTTGGTAAAATCAGCTTCGCTGATATTGGGGTGTTTTACAGAACAAGATATGGTGCAGCTAGTAGCTTCAGGGGTTGACTTCAGTACAGCCAAAATTTCTGAAGTTATGTCTACAGCTATGACAGTGAAGGTGTCTGATTTTGATGATCTGGCGTCGATACTTTCACTGTTACTCCAAGATCAGTTGCGGTTAGTGCCAGTAATCGATCACCAAGGTCAATTTGTTGGGACAATAACCGCTGAAAGTATTTGTCAAGCGATGGCAGCAGCAACAGCGGCAAACAAGGGTAAATACGAGCAAACAGAAGAACGACTGCGGTTGCTAGAGTCAGTAGTGGTTAATGCCAACGATGCTATTATCATTACGGAAGCGGTCATACCAGAGGAACCATTCGGTCTGCGGATATTGTATGTTAATGCCGCTTTTACTCGGATGAGCGGGTACGCAGTTGGTGAAGTGATGGGGAAAACACCGCGCATTTTACAGGGTGAGCAAACTTCTCGCACCCAACTAGCAAAAATTCGCGCCGCTCTCCAAGCTGGTTTACCGATCAGGACGGAATTAATTAACTACCACAAAAACGGCTCTACATACTGGGTGGAGATCAATGTAGTCCCGATTAAAGATCAACAGGGGAAAATCACTCATTTTGTGGCTGTGCAACGGGACATCACTGCTCGCAAACAAACTGAAGAAGCGCTGCGTTCGAGTGAAGAGCTATTTCAACAACTAACAAAAAATATTCCTCAAGTTTTTTTTGTCCGAGACGCTAAACAGCACAATTTATATTACATTAGCCCAGCTTACGAAAAAATTTGGGGCAGAAGTGCCGATCGCCTCTACGAAAATCCCCAAAACTATTATGAGTCGATTCATCCCCAAGACCGCGATCGCTATATTGAAGCGATAGAAAATCTAAAATTAGGAAAATCTTTCAACGAAGCATATCGGATTTTCCGCCCCAACGGCGAAATGCGCTGGATTTCCGAAAAAACCTTTCCTGTCAGCAATGATCGGGGTGAAGTTTACCGCTTTACGGGAATTGCTGAAGATATCACCGAGCACCAGCAAGCTTTTGAGGCATTGCAGGCAAGCGCCACCCGTTTAACATTGGCATTGGAAGCTACCAACACAATTTATTGGGAGCGGAATCTGAACAATGACCGGATATTGTTCTTGAGTATGGTTGGTGAACCAGGAAAAACTCAAGAAATATCTTACGCTGAATACCTGAGCGGCATACATCCGGATGATCGGCAAGATGTTGATCATGCTAACTCTTTGGCGATCGCTAATCTTGGTTCCTTGGAGGTAGAGTATCGAGTACTGATAGAAGGGCAACCGTCGGAGTACAAATGGCTGCTGACACGGGCTATAGTTCTGAGGGATAGCACAGGCCAACCAACTCGCCTGATTGGCGTTTCGGTGGATATTACTGATCGTGTGCAGGCAGAAGCAGCCATAGCCGAGAGCGAAAGACGATTCCGCGCTATCTTCAACGGGACATTCCAGTTTACGGCGCTGCTCACACCAGAAGGCATTGTTCTTGAAACCAACCAAACAGCATTAGAATTTGGGGGACTACAGCCAGAAGATGTAGCGGGACATCGATTTTGGGAAACGCGGTGGTGGTCGATTGCTCCCCAAACGCAAAACCAACTCAAAGAAGCGATCGCGATCGCCGCTAGCGGTGAATTTGTCCGTTACGAAGTTGATGCCCTCGGTGCTGATCAAACAGTGCGAACCGTTGACTTTTCTCTCAAGCCACTCACCGACGAAACAGGTTTAGTGATGCTGTTGATTGCCGAAGGACGGGACATTAGCGATCTCAAGCAGGCGCAAGCAGACATACAACAGGCAAACCTTGAGCTAGAAATGCGTGTGGCTGAACGCACAATTGCCTTAGAGCAAATCAATCACCAGCTAGTCTCAGAAATTAGCGATCGGCAAATGGTAGAAGCACAGTTGCGGCAATCCCAGAAAATGTTGCAGCTAATTATGGATACTATCCCCCATAGTATTTTCTGGAAAGACATAGATTCCGTCTTCTTGGGTTGTAATCGCAACTTTGCTAAAATGGCTGGCTTTGACAATCTAGAAGATATCGTTGGTAAAACAGACTATGATTTACGCTTCAGCCAGGAAGAAGCACATTTTTATTACTCCTGTGATGCCGAGGTGATGAAGACGAACACACCGCAATATCAAATCATCACACCGCAACAGCAAGCAGATGGCAGTCAAATTTGGCTAGAAACAAACAAAGTCCCATTGCATAATACTGAAGGCAATGTGGTGGGGATGCTAGGCACTTTGGAAAATATCACCGCCAGGAAACAAGCGCAGGCAGCTTTAGAAAAAAGCGAAGAGCGTTTTCGCTTCTTGGCTGAATCCATTCCGCAAAAAGTCTGGATTACTCAAGCAAATGGCAGCATTGAGTATGTTAACCAACGGACTCTCGACTTCTTTGCCTGCAACCAAGAGCAAATCTTCGGCTGGGAATGGCATCAATGGGTACATGCAGAAGATCAGCCCAGGTATATGGCCCTTTGGCAAAAATCCATAGTCACAGGCACACCCTTGGAAATAGAATGTCGCTTGCTCAGAGGTGGTGACAAAAACTATCTTTGGCATCTGATCCGCGCTTTACCCTTGCGCGATCGCCAAGGAAAAATCTTAAATTGGTTTGGGACAAATACAGATATCGACGATCGCGTATCAGCCGAAGTTGCCCTCCGGGAGAGTGAACGGCGATATCACACAATAGCTACCATCTCACCCGTTGGTCTATTCCGCACTGATGCCCAAGGAAATTGCCTTTACGTGAACGATCGCTGGAGCGAAATTACTGGACTGAAAAAACACCAATCAGCGGGAGTTGGCTGGCTTGCGGCTATTCATCCAGAAGATAGAGAACGGGTGATCGCAGAGTGGCATCAAGCTGTATCACAAAATTTACTATTCCGCTCAGAATATCGGTTTCAGCGTCCTGATGGTAGTCTCAGTTGGGTTTTTGGTCAAGCAGTTGCCGAACGAACAGACCGAGGACAAGCGATCGCTTACATTGGCACGATCACCGATATTAGCCAACAACAAGCGGCACTACAAGAACGCCAACGGGCAGAGGCGGCGTTGGCAGAACGAGTGCGGCTAGCAGATTTTCGTGCCGATGTAGACGCTGTTCTCACCCAAAATGAGAATTTAGAAAGTATGATGCGCGGCTGCACCGAGGCTTTAGTCAAGCATCTCGATGCAACGGTTGCTCGCATTTGGACACTGAACAAAGATGAAAAAGTACTTGAGTTGCAAGTCAGTTCGGGAATTTACACCCACATTGACGACACCCATAGCCGGATACCAATCGGTCAATTCAAAATAGGTTTGATCTCTCAATTCGGCTTTGCCGAATTGAGCAACACTGTGCAGGACGATTCTCCCATCAGTAATCAAGAGTGGGCCAAGCAAGAGGGGATAATTGCCAACGCTTGCTATCCCTTGATTGTTGAAGGTGAAACATTAGGGGTGATAGCTATGTATTGCCGCCAAGCACTCACAGAATCTACTTTTAAAGCACTCTTAATTGCTGCCGATGCGATCGCCATTGGCATTAAGCGCAAACAAACCGAAGCCGCTCTGCAAGACAGTGAAGAACGGTTCCGCAACTTAGTCGAAGCCAGCAGTGATTGGGTGTGGGAAGTCGATGAAAACGCCGTCTATACCTATGTCAGTCCTAAGGTACGCGACATCTTGGGTTACGAAGCAGAAGCAGTCCTAGGGAAAACACCCCTGGACTTCATGCCACCAGAAAAACTCAGCATTGTTGCTCACGCCTTTACCACGGTTTTTGCGACACCGCAACCATTTCAATGCCTGGAAAACATCCAAATTCATCAACATGGTCATTTAGTGGTGCTGGAAACTAGCGGAGTTCCAGTCTTTGATTCTGAAGGTACATTCAGAGGGTATCGCGGCATGAGTCGAGATATCACCCAGCGCCAGCAAGAAGCAGCCGCATTGCGGGAAACACAACAACAGCTACAGGCAATTTTGGATAACTCCCCAGCGGTGATCTATGCATTAGATACTCAAAGTAGATTTATGCTTGTCAATCGCCAGTATGAAAAGCTATTCAACATCACTCAAGAGCAGATTGCAGGTAAAAGTTTATATGATGTTTTTTTGCGTGAGTTTGCTGACAAGTTTATGGTAAATAACCACCAGGTAATAGCAGGTGGCATCCCCATAGAAACCGAAGAAGTTGCCCCCCACCAAGATGGATTACACACCTACTTAACAGTAAAGTTTCCTTTAAAAGATGCTCATGGTGTCACTTATGCTGTTGGTGGCATCTCCACAGACATTACAGACCGCAAACGCGCTGACGAAGAATTGCGCCACAGCGAAGAATGCTTCCGCTTGTTAGTGGAAGGCGTCAAAGACTACGCAATTTATATGCTCGATCCTCAGGGACGGGTGATGAGTTGGAACTCCGGGGCAGAGTGTATGACTGGGTATCAAGCAGCAGAAATCATCGGCCAGAATTTCTCATGCTTTTTCCTACCAGAAGAAATTGCTCAAGCTCTGCCCAAGCAACAATTAGAGTTAGCAGCGGCGGACGGTCGGTGTGAATGTGAGAGCGTTTTTCTCCGCAAAGATGGCTCACAGTTTTGGGCAAATTGTATTTTAACGGCATTACGCGATCAAACTGGAAAGCTCCGCGGCTTCTCTAAAGTAACCCGCGACATTACTGAGCGCAAATTAGTTGAAGAGTCTTTGTTACGCTTTCGCAAAGCGATAGAAAGCAGCAGCGACGCCATTAGTATGGCTGACATCACAGGTGAGGGTATTTACGTCAATCCCGCATTTATCGAACTGTTTCAGTACACCTTAGAAGAATTGCAGGTTGCAGGGGGAATAACAGTAATTTTTCAGAAGCCTCAAGAGCATCAAAAAATACTGGCTACTATCCAGAGGGGTGAGTCTTGGCGTGGTGAGGTGACAATGCAAACCCGCTGTAGTCAAATTCTCCAAATTTATTTACGTTCTGATGCTATTAAAGATGCCACTGGCAAAATTGTCGGAAAAGTTAATATTTATACTGATATTACCCAGCGCAAGCAGGCAGAAGAAAGTTTGCGATTGCGCGATCGCGCGATCGCAGCCAGCCGTCATGGCATCGTGATTACCGATGTCACTATTCCCGATAAACCACTGATATATGTCAATTCTGCTTTTGAACGCATGACAGGCTATACAGCGGCTGAAGTCATCGGGCAAAACTGCCGTTTGCTCCAAGGTGCTGATATCAGTCAACCAGAGTTAACATATCTCCGGGCTGCCGTGCAATCAGGAAAAGACTGCACGGTAATTTTACGTAATTACCGGAAAGATGGCAGCTTATTTTGGAACGAGTTAAATATTTCTCCCGTCTATGACACTGACGGTGAACTCACCCACTACATCGGCATCCAAACCGATATCACAGAACGCAAGCAGGCAGAAACGGCATTACTGATCAGCCAACAGCGGTTACAATATTTGCTCAGTTCTAGTCCAGCGGTGATTTATACCTGCAAGACTTCTAGCAATTTCGGTTCTATCTTCGTCAGTGAAAATGTCACCGCCATGATGGGCTATGAAGCACGGGAATTTGTAGAAGATTCTAACTTTTGGTTTAGTCACATCCACCCAGAAGACTCACCACAGGTGCTTGCCAAACTTTCAAAGGTATTGGAGGTAGGAAGTTACAGTCTAGAATATCGCTTTTTACACCAAGATAATACCTATCGCTGGATCTATGACCAAGGTAAGGTAGTCCGAGATGAAATTGGCAACCCACTAGAACTTGTTGGCTACTGGGCAGACATCACAAATCGCAAACAATTAGAACAAGAACTGAGAGTAGCACTAGACAAACAAAAAGAACTCAATGAACTTAAATCCCGCTTTGTCTCCATGACTTCCCATGAATTCCGCACCCCATTAAGTACTATCCTTTCTTCCTCTGAGTTACTAGAACACTACAGCCACAAATGGACACAAGAAAAACAACTCACTCACTTACACCGGATTCAAACTGCCGTCAAACGCATGACTGAAATGTTGAATGATGTATTGGTAATTGGCAAGGTGGAAGCGGGAAGATTAGAGTATAGACCAACCCACTTCGATTTGGTCGAATACTGCCGTCAATTAGTGGAAGAAATGCAGATGAATTTAAGCAATCATAATTTAATCTCTTTTACTAGTGATTATGAATCTATGCCCTGCTGCATGGATGACAAATTGCTGGGGCATATTCTGAGTAACTTACTCTCGAATGCAATCAAATATTCCCCAGATAGCAGCACTGGTAAATTTACTCTTACTTGTCAGGATGGGCGAGCAGTGTTGGAAATTCAAGATCAGGGAATAGGCATTCCAGAAGAAGACTTACCGCGTTTGTTTGAATCTTTTCATCGCGCCAGGAATGTTGGTAATATCCTAGGAACTGGATTAGGGCTAGCGATTGTAAAAAACTGTGTAGAAATCCACCAAGGTGATATTTTTGTCATTAGCACGTTGGGAGTTGGTACAAAGTTTACTGTCAATTTACCATTAAATAACTCAATACAAACTGAGGACGATTATGCCCAAGATTTTAGTAATTGAAGATGAAGAATCAGTTCGGGAGAATCTTTTGGATTTGCTAGCGGCTGAGGATTTCGAGACTATTGCTGCTGCCAATGGTAAAGTTGGTGTAAATTTGGCTGTCTCCGAAATTCCCGATTTAATTTTGTGCGACATGATGATGCCAGAAGTTGATGGTTATGGAGTACTTACCGCATTACGCCAAGATCCATCAACAGCGACAATACCCTTCATCTTCTTGACTGCTAAATCTGCCAAGGCTGACTTTCGTCAAGGTATGGATATGGGTGCAGATGACTATCTAACTAAGCCTTTCACTAGGGCTGAGTTATTAAGTGCAATCATGAACAGATTGGAAAAACATGCAACTTTAAAGAAATATTTATCAACTCAGACTCCGGTTAATAAATTAACCCCCAAAATGCAGTTATTAGAAGTTAGTTTACACCGGGCGCTAAATCAAGAAAATTTTCAAGAATTCGAGGTTTATTATCAACCGATAGTCGATATTGCTTCAGGTAAAATAGTCGCTGCTGAAAGTTTATTACGGTGGCAAAATTCTGAGTTAGGCATGGTTTCACCGACTGAATTTATTCCTATAGCAGAGTCTACTGGTTTAATTATTCCTATTGGTAAATGGGTATTAAACCGGGTCTGTCAACAAATAAAAACCTGGCATGATGCCGGAATTCCTGCCTTGACTATTGCTGTAAATTTGTCGGTAATTGAATTTAATCAACCAGATTTAATTCATGAAATACTTAACCTTATAGAAATCAACAGTTTGGCACCTCATTGCCTAGAATTAGAACTGACTGAAAGCATGATCATGCAAGATTTTAATAGCGCAATTACTACTATGAATAAATTGCGAACCCTTGGGGTGAAAATCGCAATAGATGATTTTGGGACAGGATATTCTTCTTTGATTTATCTGAAAAAATTGCCAATTAATACCCTAAAAATTGACCGCTATTTTATTCATAATGTCGCCAGTGACTACCAAAAATCAGCGATTACAAAGGGATTAATTCAAATGGGTCACAATCTAAATTTACAAATAATTGCTGAAGGCGTAGAGACAGAAGCTGAACTAGCTTTTTTACGCCAAAATAACTGTGATTCTATGCAAGGTTTTCTCTACAGTCGTCCTTTAACTATAAGAGAATTTGAAAACTTTTTGTTGACTGATAAAACCTTGCCTATCTAAGCAAAATTCAGGTTTAATTATTCTATTTTATTTACAGCGGCAGGCATCAGGTTATTCTTAATTCATGATTTGCCTGATGTTGAGTATTGCTACTTGTTGATAAATTAAGATTAATTAAACTCAAAAGTTATAACTGCTCAAGTTTTTATTATTTTGAGCAAACATGAGTATGCGCCTGCACCAGAATATTTAACGTAACTTAATAATTTCCACATAAACAAGATAAAAGTTTGATAGTGCCTAAGTCCTGTTTGAGTTGTGAGACGATGGTACTCAATGCCTACTGGCAACGATTGCGTAGAATGCTGTGCGGTAGGCAATTGCAATACTTGTCGGCACGAGTGAAAGCTTGGGCATTGCTCAATAGACAAAAGTCTTGCGAAGCAATGCCATAAGCTAGTTGGGTATATATATTTGGCTGACTTCACACTATTATGAACTGTTGATGTTTGAGATTATGTTAGGTTTTTAGTTGAACTTGATGTATTAATTGGATTAATTGTATTAGTTGTATAAGAACAGGCAAATCAGTATCTAGCGGGGTGGTAAGGTAATGGCAAAGCGATCGCTTCAAGCATCAGATGAAGGCGTGAGAAAAGCTAAACAGGCTTTTAAGCGCAAAGGCTGGACACAAGAATATTTAGCTGCTGAAGTAGGTTTAGAAACTCGCCAGCCTATTTGGAAGTTTTTTACTGGTAAGCCTATTGACCGCCATGCCTTCCATGATATATGTTTTATCCTAGAGCTAGACCCTTCAGAAATTGCTCAAAAGCCTGCTGTCGATGAATCCACCACTGTAGATATCCCTACTGATCACAGTCTAAATATTGATGCCTTAGTACAAAAACTGCGGTCTGAGCACTACGAAAAAATTCAATCCCAGTGCGGTACTTCTTACCTTTTGGATATTGCCAAACCTATTAACTTAAATGAGCTTTATGTTGATGTTAATATCCTAGAGGAAATTACTCATCAAAAATGGCTAGAAATTAGCAATCTGCCAAAAATTGACTTCAATGAGTTTGACCGCTTTAGCTTAGGCAAAGTACATCAAAAACGAGTTTGGGGGATAGATGCAGTTGTTAAATATTCCCATTTGATGGTATTGGGAAAGCCAGGCTCTGGTAAAACTACATTTTTGCAATCACTTGCTATTAGTTGTAATCAAGGACTGTTTCAAGCGGATTATCTACCAATTTTTATCAGTCTGAAAAACCTGGCTGAGGATACTAGACTCCTCACCCATATTAGTTTATGTAACTACCTGAGTGAATACTTTATAAATCTAGGCATTTCCGAGCAAGAACTGATTACAGTATTAGCTCATGGTAAAGCTCTTATTTTGCTAGATGGTTTAGATGAAGTTATTGCCGAAGATGCTAGTCAAATTATCAATAAAATTCATATATTTATTGATAAGTACTATAAAAATAAGATAATAATCACTTGTCGAATCGCTAGTCAATATTATAAATTTCAGGGTTTTACCGAAGTTGAAATTGCTGATTTTACTAAATTACAAATTGTTGCTTTTGCCCAAAAATGGTTTTTGGCAGTCGCGAAGAATACTCCAGCAGATGCCAACACCTTAGCAGATAAATTTATGAAAAAGCTAGAACAGGCAGAAAATGGGCAAATTTTGGAGTTAGCTTCCACACCAATTTTGCTGAATCTCACCTGCTTAGTATTTCAGTTTATAGAAGATTTTCCAACTAACCGCGCTGAACTTTATAAACAAGGATTGAATCTGCTGTTGGTTCGCTGGGATGAAGTTAGGGGGATTAAACGAGATCAGATTTATGGTGATTTGTCGTTGCTACATAAAATTAAGTTGCTCAGTTATGTAGCAGCAATTACTTTTGCCCAAGGGGATTACTTTCTGCCAGAAACTAAAATGCGGCAACTGATAGCCGGATATTTACGCCAACTTCCTCAAGGAAGCACTGATGCAGATGCTTTGGAATTAGAGAGTGGGGCTGTTTTAAAAGCAATTGAGGAGCAACATGGGTTATTAATCGCCAGAGCACGGGGCATTTATTCTTTTTCTCATTTAACTTTTCAAGAGTATTTCACTGCTAGAGAAATTGTTGCCCATGCCAATAGTCAAACTTTGTCTGAATTCGTGACGCACTTTGTTGAAAAGCGTTGGCGGGAAGTATTTTTACTTACTGTAGAAATGTTGCAACCTGCTGATGATTTATTGCATTTAATGAAACAAAAAGTTAATGCTTTAGCGATCGCCAATCCAAAATTACAGGATTTTCTGAACTGGGTATGGCAAAAATCTCTGACAGTAGATACACCCTATCACCCAGCTAGTGTGCGTGCTTTTTACTTTACTATTGCCTTACCCCCAGAAGAGCCTCTAGCCCGTAACCACAATTTGGCGATCACGTTGGATCATCGGTTGGCTGGTAATCTTGCCGTTGATCTAGCCTTGGATCTGGCTCTGATTCATGCTCTAGGTGTGAGTCTGGCGATCACTGCTGAGATTTTTTTCCAACGTTTCTCGGCTATATGTTTAGCACTGGATCTTCAGCATCTGCTAGAGAATGAACCGTCTTTACAAAATTTGCTGCAAGAACTAAGAAATCAGCTACCCTCCCCGAATCATGGCAGACAAGCGCTAAAAATATGGTGGCAGGCTAATGGACAAGCTTGGGCTGAGAAATTGCGAACTGTGATGATTAGCGATCGCCTTATTGGTGATGATTGGCAATTCAACCCAGAAGAATGGCAGCATCTACAACAATACTGGGATGCTAACAAATTACTGCTAGATTGCCTCAACAGTGCTGCTAATGTCACTCCTCAGGTGCGAGACTCCATCAAGAAAAGTTTATTTTTAATCGAAAATAAAAATCTGACTTGAGACTGGCGACAATCATCAAATCTTCAGTCTACATTCGGAACGCTGTGTATCATTTTTGCTGCTATGAAACTTGTTGGGTGTTTTTTGTTATCAGTTTTGTTACTAAGCACAGCGTGTAGCCAGACTCGTGCTTCTTTGGATTCTGCACCTTTACCCAAACTGGCGCAGAATCCTACACAGTCGCTAAAAACCATCCGTACTGAACCACTTTCACCTACACCCATCCGCATCAACCTCAAGAATTTACCAGCACCTTTTGCCACGGATAGTGCCTCCAAACCGCCTCAGGTGGTGTCAATTCCGCAAAACCCTTTGCTGCGAGTACCACCAGGATTTACAGTTAACGTTTTTGCCGAAGGACTAGATGCTCCCCGCTGGCTGGCTTTAACCCCCAGTGGTGATGTGTTAGTCACAGAAACCAAGAAAAACCGGATTCTCCTGTTGCGTGACACTAACGCTGATGGGGTGGCTGATATCCGTCAAACTTTTGCTAGTGCCACAAACGGACTGAATATTCCCTTCGGCATGGCTTTTGCAAATAATTCCTTCTTTTTGGGTAACACCGATGCAGTTTTACGGTTTCCCTACACCAAAGGTCAACAGCAACTCACAGGTGCGGGTGAAAAAATTGCTGACCTTCCAGGCGGTGGTTATAATCAGCACTGGACGAGGAATGTGGTGGTATCACCTGATGGCAAAAAGCTATATGTCTCCGTTGGTTCCCGTTCCAACGTAGATGAAGAACCACTACCACGGGCTACGGTGCAGGTGATGAATTTGGATGGTTCTCAACAGCAGACTTTTGCCTCTGGTTTGCGTAATCCGGTTGGTTTGGACTTCCACCCTGTAACCCAGGAACTTTACGCCACTGTCAACGAACGGGATGGTATCGGTGATGATTTGGTACCAGATTACTTCACACGCATCCAGCAGGGAGAATTTTACGGCTGGCCCTATGCTTACCTGAGACCAAATAACCTCGACCCCCGTCAGAAAATAAATGGCAAAAGTAAACGCCCAGACTTGGTAGCCCGTACCCGCACACCATCGGTGTTATTCCAAGCGCACTCGGCGGCCTTGGGTTTGCAGTTTTATGATGGTCAGAGGTTTCCTGAAAAATACCGCAATGGTGCTTTTGTGGCTTTTCGTGGTTCTTGGAATCGCGATCGCGGCAGTGGTTACAAAGTTGTCTTTGTCCCCTTCGATCTCAAAGGTCGTCCACAAGGCTACTATGAAGACTTTCTCACGGGATTTTTGCTTAATCCCTCCATTCCCAGCACTTGGGGGCGACCGGTGGGGTTACTTGTGTTGCCTGATGGCAGCCTCTTGATAACAGAAGAAGCTAATAATCGGATTTACCGGATTCAGTATAGGGAAGTTGGAAGATAGGGTTTTGGGAATAATGAATAATATTATTTAGTCCGGAAATTAGTTATGACTGAGAATGAGAATAATCCGCAGGTAAATATCAATCAATCTTCTTCACATTCGGGTATACGCTACTGGGGTAACGTGGAGGTGATAGAGGAGGGAGGAAACTATAGAATTAGTCGGATTGAAATCAAGCCTAGACACAGTATTAAACCCCAAATCCATTATCACCGTAATGAACATTGGGTTGTAGTATCTGGTGTAGCCAAGGTGACTTGTGGAGATGATGAAATATTATTGAATCGCAATCAGTCAACTTATGTTCCGGCTGCAACCTTGCATAAGGTCGAAAATCCAGGATTTATTCCCTTAGTTATTTTAGAAATTCAAAATGGTGAGTATTTGGGTGAAGATGATACAGAGCGTCCTTATGACCTAAATGTGGTCAAATCTATAGCTGAAAGTTAAGGCTAAACGGGTAGAGCTAGATAATGTGGTGGGTACAGATTTCTCTAGCTTCACCCAAATCAAAATCAAAACCACCCTTCTTGTTCTAAAGTTTCAATCAACTGCAAGCCACGGGGGTCACCCACTCCTAAAAGTGAGGCTTTGGCGTCTTCTCGCACTCCCAAATCTTGGTCTTCGGCAAAGGCTTGAATCAAGGCATCGATGGCTGTGGCATAGACTACGTTAGAAGGGAGTTCGCGGCATAGCTGTCCGATTGCCCAAGCGCAGTTACTCCGCACTGCTTCTATGGGGTCTTGAACTAAGGCTTCTATCAGTGGGGGAATTGCCCCGACAACTGCTTCATAACTCACAGATGCCATCTGTGCTAGGGCACTAGCAGCCCACAAACGCACTGCGGGGATATCAGTTTTTAAGGCGTCTGCTAAGGGTGCTAGCGAACGGCGATCGCGGCAGTTTCCTAAAGCCCAAACTACACCTTTACGCACGTAGCCATTCCAATCCCGGTTCAGTTGGGCAATTAACGGGTCTACTGCATCTTGGCTAGGGTTGCGTCCGATACCATATACTGCGCTCACTCGCACCAAGGGACAGTTATCAGTTAATAGGCGAATTAGATGGGGGATAGCGCGTGCGTCTTCAATGTCAGAAAAGGCGCGTGCTGCTAGCATCCGTTGCTGGGGCTGAGGATTTTCCAGGAGGGCTAGCATTAATTCTGGATCGGGTTTTGCCACTTCTGACTCAGCAGTTAGCGGCTCTATTTGATCTAGGGGGCTTTCTAGCTCCACCTCAATATCGAGTAGGCTTAGGTCGTCTTCGTCATACATATGATTTCGTTTCCATCCCTGCTAGGGATCAACATACAGATGTTGATTAGCCCTCCACGCCAAAAAGCAAAACCGCTCAACCAAACCTACTCAAACTTACTCAAAGTTTGAAAGCCTAGTCATTCGTAGTGGATCTAGCACCACAGGGTTAAACGGCAAACCCTTTATTCCTTGGTCAAAGACATCAGGAATTACTTTTTTGATGATATTAAATGACCCATTAATATCGGCATTTATTAACCTACTGTCCCCGGTTTTATACAATCCTCTGGCTATTCTTTTTCCCGTAAATTGAGGTTTTTTATCCCCATACTTAGGTAACTTATCCCCATCTAAAGCACTAGCTTGGGATGTATAAGATTCTTCCGTGATGATGACTTTTATTCCCTTTAATTGGGCTTTATAGGTTAACATTTCTCTTAACCTATCATGAGGAATACTCACAAATTGTTGATTGTTTTTTCTTCCTAAATTAATTTCTTGTTTCCAAGTAGCATTATGCCCAATCACCAGGATTCCTATTTGATGCTGCACACACCAATCTATTACTTTTCTACTTGCTGTATGTAGATAGTTCTCTACTCGACAGTTTCGCTTATGAGTGAGATTTTTTAATCTCTGCGAGTTGGTTTGATTATGTGGGATTTTTAGCTGAAATTGTAACCAGGAACGTTGTTTGTTATAAAAGGTGTTAATCGCTTTTATTGGTCTGCCTTTAATCAAAATAGGTGCTACACCTGTTTGATTTGTAGTTACAGCCATTAAGTTATTAACTCCTAAGTCTATGCCTGCTATTTGTTGATTATTAGTGGTTTCCTCCATTTTTTCATAAACTATTTCTATCAGATAACAACTGCTTTTAGGAACAATTCTCGCCTCAATTATTTCCTGTTGGGATGTGGGAATTTGTATTTCACTCATGGACAGATGACAAATTCCTTTTTTTAAGGCTTTTTTCGAGATTGATTCATCAGGATATGGTAAGATGTTTCGCCCTTTGGTTTTATCTTTATATTGAGGAATTTTCGGTTGACCTAAAAATTTCTCTTTCTTTTGTTTCCAGGCTTTTACAGCGGCAAAATAACTTATCCATGCTGAATCTAATCTTCTAATGATTTGCTTACTAACTTTTGTTGGTAAAGCTTTGTAGTCGTCGGTTTGAGATAATTGGTGATAGAGTTGATTAAAGTTTAGTTTCTGGTGGTATTTAAAGAAATATTGACGGTAATGGTAATTAGCATAGTTAAACAAATTTTTAGACAAAAAAGCCTTGTGGTCAATTTCTGACCAGAAAGGATGGTTTTTTGTGATGATATGACGTTCAACTAGCTTCATTTCTTGATGATACTATGAAAATAGCTCTATGGAAAACCAAAATAGCAGAAAATTACTCACTATTCATGTTTATCTAGAAAAATGAGTAAGATTGAGCAAATTTAGCTAAATTTTTTGCAACTGCATTTACCCCCAATAGGCATTAGCTAAATTATTGTACACTTTCTTATTTAACGTTACGCATTAGTTTATTTTTCAGGATAAAGTGATTTCAGCATCCACAGGGATTGGGTTTGATATCCAAGCTGATGATAAAGATTTAAGGCGGGTTTATTGGATTGAAATACTTGCAGTCCGATTTGGCGATCGCCTCTTTGAGTTGCCCAATTCTCTACATAGTGCATCAAAGCTGTGCCAATACCCCGCCGCCGATATTCTGGGACAACGTAGAGGAGAAAAATGTGAGCATGGCGATCGCCTTGCACTTGATCTACGGCATTCCCCACCCAAAGGCAAGCTACGGGGGTTGGATATAGGGGAAAATTCCCTCCACCGCCCAATTTCTCCACGGACTGAGTTTCTGCATTCACCCACCACAAGGGCGTGTCAGTAGATAAATATTGCTCGACTGTCCGCGCTAGGTGGGAAAAATCCTGGTCGGGAAACATATCTTGGTAAGTTTGCTGCATGAACTTTACCAATAGCGCCCGATCTACGGTGGAGCCAAGGCGAATTTGATAGCCTGGTAGTAAGGAATTCAAAATAGAGCCTACAGTTGCCGTAAGGAATACAAACTTCAAAAATTGAAGGTGTCAGGAGTTACAAGACTTATTCCTACCTCTTCAATGGGTGCGGGTGCTGCCATGTCAGAGGGCAAAAAGATCCGGGCACTGACTGCCACGAGGGCAAAGAAGAACACCAACACAGCAAATAATGGAGCGATGTACTGACGAAATATATTCATATCTGGGTTGCAAAGAGCTAGGGACTTAGCTAAAAGCCACTAGCTGAATATTTGTAAACTTTTCTTGACTTATTTTAGCGATTTTTCGGGGACGGTAAGCAGAATGCTACCGTTGGTCGCGATCCAAGTCATCAAGAACTCTTTCACAATACCAATTTTCCGGCATCCCAGGATAATTCTGCTTTGCTTGCTCAATTAACCTTTCAGCAGCAACGCTGT
This sequence comes from Cylindrospermum stagnale PCC 7417, assembly GCF_000317535.1. Lineage (NCBI taxonomy): Bacteria > Bacillati > Cyanobacteriota > Cyanophyceae > Nostocales > Nostocaceae > Cylindrospermum > Cylindrospermum stagnale. The sequence continues at coordinate 1,558,483 of NC_019757.1, read as the reverse complement.
CACCGGACAACCTCACAATCAGCCTATTTTTCAGATAGCTATCACTGATTTCCTCTTCTACTGGGTTGAGTATCTTGCCATCGAATGACTGGGATTGGTCTCGCTGCAACTGCCAAAATAAAACGTAATAAAGTGTCCCAAAAATTAATATTAGGCTGAGTGTTCCGAGAAAGGTGAGGAGATTAAACGCTAGTTTTTCCAGAACTAGCTGTGAGAGAACGTAGCCTAGTAATAGACCCGTAAATAAGAGGATGAATGTGCCGACAAAAATAACTACTTTGTTCCCCATATATCCTCTTCATCGTCAAATCCAGGTCTGGTTAGTGCCACTGGTTGAGGGTTCCAGGGGGCAACAAAAGGCAAAAGTAACAATCCGGGTAAGGCTGCTACTAAGGTTAACAAGAAGAATGAGGGCCAGCCTGTGGCTTTTGCCCAATTTCCGGCTGGAGCCGAGAGCACATCTCTACTAATAGCCATCAAACTAGAGAATAAAGCAAATTGAGTAGTTGTAAAGCGGTGATTACAAAGATTCATTAAAAATGCCACCGTAGCAACTGTAACTAATCCAGCAGAGAAGTTTTCGATATTAACTGCCAACACCAAAAGAGAGTAATTTTTGCCAGCAACTGCTAGGGCATAATAACCCAAGTTGCTCAACAATTGCAGCACACCAAATAGCCAAAGACCACGATTTAAGCCAATTTTAGTCAAGATCACACCGCCAGCTAATACGCCGACGGTTGTGGCGATAAAGCCCATCCCCGCTTGAATTGCTCCAATTTCAGTTTTGGTAAAGTCTATTTCTCGGAGAAATAAATTTGCTGTAATGCCCACCAGGGAATCACCAAGTTTATATAGCAATATAAAAATTAGTACCACACTGGCTTGAGTCAGCCCAAATCTGTGAAAAAATTCTTTAAATGGCAAGAAAATTGCTTCTTGTAAGTTTTGAGGGGAACTATCTTCTCTAACCTCGCCTAATAGGGATGTAGGTAATAACAAAGATGCGCCAATCCAGGCTACTATCAACCCTGCTAACAGCCAATAAAATACAGGCAAGGGGATAAAGCTGACAAATACGCCTGCGATTAACCCCGCTACTAGCACGGTGATTAACACCAGGAAAATCACATCTTTGATAGATAGAGGTGCAACTTTTTGGCTGTTGGCGGGCAATTTTGGCTCTGGAGGTGCCCAAAGGGTTGTGAATATACTCCCTGCCATTAAGGCGGCCATCAGCAAATAAACTAGATTCCAAGGTAGATAATCTGCTAACACCAAAGCTAGGGAACTGGTGATAAATAGCGCTATGCGGTAGCCTAGCACCCAAACTGATGCGCCTGCTTGGGATTCGATTGGTTCTAAAATGTCGGTGCGGTAGGCATCACCGGCGATGTCTTGGGTAGCGCTCAAAAAAGTGATGATTAGGCAGTTGATCGCCAGCAGTTGCAGCACTTGGTCGTTTTGGGCTGGTTGTTGCAATGCCAAAAAGGCGATCGCTAATACTAATCCTAATTGGGTTACCACTAGCCAACCCCGCCTTGCTCCCAGCACTGGTGGCATGAATCTATCTAACAAGGGTGACCACAAGAATTTCAGGGAATAAGGCAAAGCCAGCAGCCCAAATAGAGTAATTTTACCTATATCAACCTTGGCATCTTGCATCCACAGTTGCAAGGTTCTACTGGTTAAAAATAAGGGTAACCCAGATGCAAAACCTAACAGTAACAAAGCACCCATCTTACGGCTTTGAACCGCTTGTCGCAGCGATTGAATTTCATTCATCCTTTCAACTTTTCTCCTCACCTGAGCGAATTGCAGTTATCTTGCCATATTGGCTGTGTGATTTTGCACTTATACACTAATTCTCACCAGATAATCTTTCTGGGCTGATATCCAAATCCAGGATGTTCTGACATTTCAGTTTTTCGTTGCTAATTCAACTAAATCCTCAATTTTTTTGATATTTTGATCACCGGCTAAGTAACCAATGCCACGATGCAAATGGAGGCGAAATTGCAGGACAAGGGTTTCTTTATCAGTACTTAAACCATCGTTGTAGCAACGTTGCTTCAGGGCAAGGAGGAGAATATCTGAGATTTCGCCGCCAAAGACACGCCAAGTCATTTCGACGTTGCTATCTAGGGGAATTGGTACGGGGGAGGGTGCGGTTGGTTCTGCTAGGGAACGACAAAAAGCCCAGCGACAGAGGATATTCCATTGGTCTATTTTGGTGCTGCGTTTGAGTTTGAGCAGTTGTTCTTTGGCTGCTTGGGAAAGTTTAATTCGTTCGATTGGTGATTCCATAATTTGGGTTTACCAGAAGTAACCTTGTTTGATGGTGGTTTGGCGGGTGGAGGAGTTGTATTCTAGGAGGTATTCGTGTGCGATCGCTTCGTTGTCTCGGAGTTTTTCTACTTCCTGTTTGCCGATTTCGGTGTCGGTGGAGAGGAGGATGACTTGATGGCTGGCTGCTGGGAAGTAGCGTTCAACTAGGTTGCTGCGGTGGGATGAGTCTAGTCTGCCGAGGGGGGTGTCGATGGCTACTGGTAATCTGCGCCCGGAAACTTTGGCTAATCCCCACAAAAAGGCGATCGCTAAAAGTTGTTTTTCGCCGGCGGAAAGGCGATGTTTGGGGACGGGTTTACCATTGAGGTCATATAGAGATAGGCTGAAAGTCTTGGTGTCTATGGCGATGCGATGCACCAAGTCTGACTTGTGCAGGAGATAGAGGAAGCAGTTTTTCACTTCCTCCTCTAGTTTGTTGAGTTTTCGCAGAGTTAAGCGATCGCGAAAAATCTTTAGTGTATTTTGAACTTTAGCCGCAGCATTAATAATATGTTCACTATTTTTATGCTTGATATTTTCTACAGTATATGTATTTAATTCCTTTTTCGACTTGGCAATAATAGTTTCTAATTCAGCTAAACGGCGGCGGGTACTTTCCAAATTAGCTTTAGCTTCAGCAACTTGATTTTGTGCTTCTTCCACTGCCTTCAGCAACTTCTTATAATCTTCTGGTGCTGCGGCTGTTTGCACTTGTCTCTCTAGCGTAATAATTTCTTCTTCTTTATTTTTGATAATAGCTAACTGCTGTTGTGCAGAAATTCGGGAATTCTGCAAGCGATAGATTGAATTATCCAGTTGACTCAAACTTTCTTCATCAGCTAATAACCAAGGTGCTTCGGTCTGAAGAGATTTTGCGTATAAACTATCTACATCTTGCACTAGAAAAGATTGGATTTGTTCAACTTGCGCTGAGGAAATCTCTACTTGATTTAGCCAAGTTAGTAACCGCTGATCTCGCTCAAGTAATAAATCCCTAGCGAGTTGTATCTGTTGATGGCGAAATTCTTTTTCTCCCTGCGCTTGCACCTGAGTCAGCAAATTAGGAATTAATGCCAGGGGTAAAACATCAGCGACTAATTCAGCCATTGACTGCCGCACTTGTTCTATATCTGCAATTTTAGCTTCCTGCTGTAGTTCTAATTGATTGCGTTCAGCGGCAATTTTACCACCTTCAGAAATGAATTTATCAAAAGCTTCCTGCTGCTGGTTTTCTAATTCTGATACCTGATTGTCTATAATTTTGAATTGCTGGTCTGTAGTTTGATAATCTTCTTGTTGCTGCGTTAACCTAGTTTCAATTTCTTCTAAATTTGCTAAATCTTTAGTATTAGCAACTTCTTTGAGTTTACGGTTAACTAAAATATCTAAATCAACTGCTAACCTGTCTGCTAACTCTAGTCCTAAAAGTCCGCGAATCGCATTAATTACAATAGTCGGTGGGGTTTCCTGTTCGGCAAGGTTTCTAACTTGTTCACCATCAAAGAGAAATAAATTAGAAATACCCAAGGGCAGCAGGTTTTCTATATACTCATCCCAGATATTAACTAAAGCATCAGGCCATGTATCACTATCACCCAAAATACCTAATGTATCTTTACCGTCTTTAGGATTTTTTCTCCAACTACGCACGACACGGTATTTTATTGGTTTATCGTTTTCGATATGTTCAAAAAGCAATTCTATCCGGGTGTCGCTATTTGGGTCTATTTTGCTGTTAACACATTGGCTGAGAAAATCGGGATAACTTAAATTACCACGGGTAGAACATTGGGCGCGTTGTCCATAAAGCGCAAGACGAATGGCATCCATCAGGGTAGTTTTTCCCCCGCCATTCATGCCACCTAATAGAATAATTGGGCGTGAGTTTTCTTCATCGATGTTTGGGTTAAGATTGATTACCTGTTTCCCAGCGTAAGGTCCGAAGTTTTGTAAAACGAGTTCAATAAATATCATTTATCTTGTAAGTGGGTTGAGAAAATATCAGTTAAGGTAATTTACGGCTACGCTATATTACAAATTTGAAAGGGCTAACTGTTTAGTTTGTAATAATTTCTCATGCTAATACTAATAGCAGCATTATAGCATGTATTTGCGTTATAAACCGCCGTTATAAGTATATACTTATATAGCATAATAATCAAAGTTATTTAAGCCGAACTTTCGATAAGTTAGTTCGGCATTACTAGCTAAAAAATTTGACAATTAGTTTGTAATAATGTGTCTGGTTAAGATTCTCATTACTTCACCAGGATTTGGAGCAGGTAGAATGGAACTCCATTCACCAACCTCGGCAAAACCAAGATTGTGAAGGCTATAAATTATGCTGTTAACGCTTGCCTGAGAACCAATTACCAGTAATTTGACCTTCTCTCTACCGGGGAATGTTTCTGTAGAGGTACTAGGAGATATAACCATAGAGGTTTGTCCAGGATTTGTCAGAAAGCTTGTCAGCATTGGATTTTGCACTCCTGCTTAATAAGCATGTTGCCTATAGACAACATAATACAGCACTTGTTGCCTATAGACAACATTTACGGCGTAATGAGTCTCTGACAAAATTGAAGGCATGGGAAAAGCAGGCCAAGCTCTCAAAAAAGTTTTAGAAACCTATGAAATTAGCCAAAATCAGTTGGCCGTTATTATGCAAACTGCACGATCAAACGTACATAGATGGATTAATGAGACTAGAGATCCTACAGCTGAAGCGGTGCTTGAAATTCGGGATGGACTAGAGAGAATTAACCCAAATGCTGCAAAAGACTTTATCAAGCTTTATTTGGGAGACTCTGTTGAGGAATATTAAGTAAACTAGAGCCAGAGCCTCTGATTAGAAATTCTCACGCAGAGCGCGGGAACTAGGCAATGTTTTAATTACTTTTGCATTGCAGCAACGCGACGGTCATTCAGTTATGGGTTCTGATTTTTTAGCGAATTTAATATTTGCCCAAGTTAGCGGTTTACTATCTTCAGTACTCTCTTCAGCAGTTTCTTCATTCGGTACATCCCCGAAAGTAAGCTGCTTGAATTTTTCTTTAAATTTGGCAACATCACCTTCACTAATTGCTTCTCTCAAATCGCGCTTTAAATGAGCATTATTAATTGCATCTTGTTGAGAACGGGAACTTGTATCAAAACAGTTTTCTAGCTTATCATAGATGCCTACACGGCGAGTTTTTTTCCGAAACTGGTGTTCTGTGTCCAACAGTTTAGCCATGAGTTCCAAGTGCATGGCGTCACCTTCACAGACTTCTTCTAGCACCATCCATTCATCACGCCCTAGTAAACTATAGTCAGCACCAGGACGAGGGTCTTTGAATTTTTCACCAGTCGCTTCTTGATAAATGCGAGGTACACTATCATCAAATTCATGTTTTTCTTCTAGCCAAATGCGGCGAATTTCACTCAATTCCGCTAGAGAGATAAGGGTGATATCACGCATATTTTCTGGCGCTGTTTGACGCATTTGTGTTTGCGCTGTTAATAACTTTCTCAACCAATACTCTCGCCAATATTTTGTGTAGGGGCCAGGTATGGGTTCAATGGAGGTTCCACCCTCTACATTACGTTCAAATAGTTGAACTTCGCCCCAGATGCGTCGAAAGTCTCGCTTTTCACGGTCATTTTCAATATCTAATTCCCGACGAAAATCAACTATTGGCTGTAACCATTCTTTCTCATCATTATTTTGAATCATTGCATTCAGAGATTTGTCACGTTCAACAAGCGTGCAAACCCAGCAACCAAAACGAGAACTACCGCAACTAGGAGTAGAAGTATCAACAACTAAAGGACATTCATTGTCTGCTGTTGATTCTCTATACATAGTGAATAAATCTTTATTGCTATGTCCCCAAGGGTTTTCCCATTGCATTAAATATAGCCAAACCTCATCAGTACGCCAATCTTCAATAGGACTGTAAACGAGTGAATTTGGTAAATTTGCATTAGGGCTGAGGCGATCGCGTACTCGTTTTTCTTCAAGTTTTTTCATTGTTGCAGCGCGACTGGGGCTTTCTGCTTTCCTAGTACCTAAGATTACAAGAGCTTCTCCGCTACTTCTAACAACATCACGAATAAAACGATTAGATGGATTGATTTTCAAGCGTCCGGTACACCAACGAAACTTTTGACGGGGTGCAGGATACCCTTTACCAATTAAACCAACCCAGTATGTGTCTGTAACCTCTGGTTCTAGCACATGGGGCTGCATTGGCATTTGTTGCTCTTTAGCAGCTAATTTTATGTGCTCATGAGAATTACGCACCCAAGCAGAAACATAAGGATTTTCTACTCCTGTATCAGTTGTAATCACATGAATAGTCTTAGTTCTTTTTTCTGGTGGTATTCCAGAAATCGCATTCCAGATAAGCTGTAAAGTAGCCGTGCTATCTTTTCCACCCGAATAGCCTACAACCCAAGGTATTTCATCTAAACAATACAATTCTTGAATTTCAGTGGTGAGAGCTTGGATATAGTCCACTAACTCTGCTACAGTACGTTTTTGCTGCTCTTTATTTTCTGGTTGTTGTGCTGTAGTCATTTCTCTCTACCTCTCTGGAAACATTGGTGTGACTGCATTTGTTCCATCTAAGCTAATGGAATTCACAGAACCACACAGGCAAAACTTACCTACGCGGATTAATAAAAGTTTTTAAAAACTATACTATTAATATGCAACTTTATTAGACAATTAAACTAGCTTACACTATTTTGTTTTTAAAAATTAACATGAAAGACAGTACATCTGATAAAACTACTAAAATCGCTAAAGAGTACCTAGAACAAGAAAACAAGGATAAACAGTCACTGGCCTTGCTGCTGGAGAAATTTCTAGGGAAGAATGATCAGATTCTCGTTCAAAAAACCGAGATGGGTGGTACTGAGGCTTATGTTGGTTCTGTTACCCTAGAATGGTTTGCGAGTCGGGTTCACTTCGCCTCTGGTTTACCCCTACTTCAAAAGAAGTATAATCCAGAGACTGACAACATCGAAATTGACGCAGATAGCATTGATGAAATTCGTCAGCGTCCCCTCGACTGGTCACGTCAAGCGCCTCTAGTACAGTATTTAGCAGCTCGAAAAAATCATAAATTCCCCCCTGTGCTGGTGGTGATTAATCAACCTTGGGTGGATAATGCCAAAGCCGCTGAGTGGGATAAAGATGGACGCGCCAACAAATCTACTACTGATTTCACCCCTCTAGATAAAGATGGTAAAGTCGGTCTACTAAATATTTCTGAGGATGATATCACTATATATGCTTTGGATGGTCAACACCGACTGATGGGGGTGCAGGGGTTGATGGACTTAATCAAATCTGGTAAGCTCCAGCGCTATAAAAAAGAAAAATCGGCTGATGACAGTTTTATTACAGCAACTGATTTGATAGAAAAGTACCAAGTAGACCCTGCTTATTTGGAAAGTTTACCCAAAGAAAAAATTGGTATTGAGTTTATCTGTGCGGTTGCACCTGGGGAAACTCGCACCGACGCGAGGCGACGGGTGAGATCGATTTTTGTCCATGTTAATCTCATGGCTGCACCCTTAACTAAAGGTCAGTTAGCACAGCTAAATGAGGATGATGGTTTTTCAATTGTAGCCAGAAAAATCGCGGTTACACATCCGCTTTTAGCAGAAAAGGAAGAGCGCAACCCTCGCATTAATTGGAATAGTGCAACAGTGGCAGCGAACTCCACAGTTTTAACGACGCTGCAAGCTTTGCAAGATATGTCTGAGCGATATTTGGGGCAAAAGTTCCCTCATTGGAAACCTTTAGAAAAAGGTCTAATTCCCATGCGTCCAGAGGATGATGAACTTGAGGAGGGAATTGAGGAATTTACGCAGCTTTTTGATTATTTAGCCAGCCTTCCTAGTTTTAAGATTCTGGAACATGAGGATACACCTGTTTTGCGACGGTTCAGTTTTGAGAAGGAGGGAGGTGAAGCAAATATGCTTTTCCGTCCTGTTTCTCAAGTGGCTTTAGCCCAAGCTTTAGGAATTTTGGTGTTTAAAAAAGGGTTTTCTCTAGCAGCTATTTTTAAGAAGTTGCGGAAGTTTGACCAGCAAGGAGGATTTAGTGGGATGGAGTATCCCCAATCTCTTTGGTATGGTGTTTTGTATGACCCAAATAAGAAGCGGGTGCAGGTTGCTGGAAGGGATTTAGCAACGAAGTTACTGATTTATATTTTGGGTGGAATTAATGATCAGATGGAACTTGCTAAACTGCGTAAGAATTTGGCTGATGCTAGGACGATAGAAGATAAAACTATTGGTTTTGATGGAAAGTTTGTTGAACCGAAGGAAGTAGGACTTCCATCTATACTTAATTAGTCAAGTTAGCGAGTAATATTGTCCTGTGGTTTTTACTGATGTGATTTAACACAGCCTTATTTACCATAGTTCTTAACCTAGTTAAGTGCAACAGTATTTATATGAGTCAACCAAGCGAAGAAAATAACAATGACATTACTCCTGAAATGCAAGCTAAATTTAGCGCATTTATGGAGCCTTTTTTTTCCAAGTATCACCGTGAGCGTTGTTATCCAGGACTGAAGTTGACGCAGGGAAACCGGACTATGCTGCAAATTAATGTCCCTGCAAGAGATTTTTCAGGTCTTTTACAAGCCAAACCATCAATTGGTAATGATCCTGATTCTGGTAAAAATCGCCCAGTGATTACAGATCATGCAGAGGGAATAAAACAATATATTATTGAACGTGCCAAAAAAGGAAAACCTTGGATTGTGGGGACGCTAACAGCAAATGTGCCCTCGCAAGAGATCACTTTTCTAGAATTTGGCAGAAATGTCGGCTTAGTTATCATTCGTCGTGATGTTAAGTTAGATATTACTGATGGGCAGCATCGTAAACGGGCAATTCATGAATTAATAGAAAGTGCTGATAGTGACTTAATTAGCGATGATGATTTTCCAATAACTTTGGTTTTGGAAGGAGATTTTCAACAGTGTCAAGCTGATTTTAGAGATATGGCACAAACTAGACCACTTGATAAATCTTTATTGCTGTCATTTGGGGAATTTTCCGGACGAGTGGGTATTAGTAAAGAGTTAGTAAAACGAGTATCACTGTTTAAAGATAAGACTGAGAAAATTAAAGCAAATCCTTCAACTAAAAATAAGCTAATTTACACAATGAATTACATTGCTAAATTTGTAAGTAGTGTTTTTAGTAACGATGCGCTAAATCAGCTTAAAGAATTAGATGTAAAAAGCAGTTCTGATGCTTTGGTTAATTGTCTAAATCAGTTTTTTTCAGAATGCAGTAACACGGAGTATATAGCTGCGATACACTTCGATGAATTAACAGAAGCTGATATTGCCTCATTTAAAGAAGATTGTCTATTGGGTGTAAGTGTTGGTTTAGAAGTTTTGGGAAAGCTGCTATATTGTGCTTATAATCGTCATGATAATTCTTTTGATCAAGAAAAAGTTTCACAACTAGCTAGTTTAGATTGGTCAAGAGAAAACGAAGTTTGGAGAGATAGCATAGTTAGAATAGAACCTAAACCCAAAAATCCAGGTAAGCTTTATAAAATATATTCTGGTACAGGTGCTATAAATGATGCAGTAAAGATAGTAAAAGTTAAGCTGGGATGGCCATAAATTATTGACTGTTTGCTTCAATAAAAGGTTAAGATAGGAATTTGGTTAGATCAAATTCCTCATCTTGCTGCTCTGTATTAGTTTTTTCATAACTGAGAAATAATAGAATTCGCTCTGAATAATCTACTGCTCCACGCAACTCAGTTTGTAATATTTCCAGTCCACCATTAGCGTACTCTTCAAAAATATGGTTGCGCTCAATGTCATATTCTTCTTCATTAAGAGAAAATATTTTAATATCCTTAGTTTCATTAATTCCCAATAATTTAATCACCACATCATGTCCCATTGTGGCAAAAACCTCTAACCTGATCGGAGCCGGTTCCCTTTTAGAAATTTCTCCCAAAGGTTCCCGCTTTTTATGCTTTGCACCTAAAGCAGCTGCAAACACAATCACATCAGCGAAGGTTTGGAAAAGCCCAGTTCCACCACTCGAAGCTGTTAAATCCTTCACTAAGTAAGCTTTATCTTTAGCAACCCTGATTCTGCCGGTTTCTGCCATGATGTTAATATCTACGTTGTTGTTATCTTAACCGAAAACGAAAAGCGATCGCACATTCAAGCGCACATTCAAGGGCAATTTTTTTATACCAACCAGCAAATGCGATCGCACATTCAAGCGCAATCTACCAACCAGCCAAAATGCGATCGCTAATTTCTATCACTTATAAACAACACAGCCGTAACTAAAAACAGGTTCACTAGAATCAATTGGATTAACTGAGAGTTCCGCCTTCCATACAGCATCTGGCAAAATACCGTGTTGAGTTAATTGCCAGCGTCCTAACAGCGGTTTAAAAGTTGTGGGGTTCCGCATATATAGAGACGCACCCATCGAGTCAAGTAATTTTAGTAGTTGCGGAAACTGCACCGCCGCCTCACCATCAAAATCTATTGCCAAAAAACTTCCCGCCGGTGCCCAGTCATAAAGTTTATCAAGCATATTCGCCAAAACTTCATCAGGAATAAAAGCGGAAATACCAATAAAAACTATACCCAAACGCTGAATTTTGCCTAAAACCTGGGAAACCACAGACTCATCAAGACTATCTAGATTTGTAGCATCACAAAACGTGTAGTCAGCATTAGAGTTCCCGGCTAAAATTTCCCTACCAAATTCAATATTATCTGGGTCAATATCAGTATATAACACCTTTGCTTGCGGCACAGATTCATGGACATTTCCACAAGTTGGCACTCCCCCAGCAAAAACAACAAACTGATTTATTCCCTGAGATTCAATATAACGGCATACACGCCCATTGTAATCTCTTAATGTGCGGAAAAATGTGGCACTGTCAGGATAAGCTTGGGTAAAAACTTTGGCTGCTTCCACATCAATAGGAAAGTGATGGGAACCGCCAAGGAAATAATCAACCATGCGGCCTGTGTTGGGAACTGATGGGATTTCCATTGATATGAAAACTGTTAATTATATAGCGGTATTATATAGCGATCGCACTCTGGGCTGATTTAACTCTCAGTTTTCACAGTCAAAACCTGCGGTGGAGTAGAATCAGGAGGATACAAAAAATCAACTTGTACTTGTCGCTTTTCTCCCCCCGCTAACTTCAACTTCACCAACGGTTCTCCCGGTTGTCCTCGTCGCTGTACCAAATGCAGATAGCGGGTTTTTTCCCCTCCATTATCATCGGTATAACGCACCCGCACAGTTCCCCGAAAAAATATCTGTTCCACCTGTGGCTTTAAAAACAGCAATCTATCTGTACCACCTTCATCCTTAACCGGAGTTTGCATTGATACAGTCACAGTCCGGGTTTGACTGCTGGCATTATGTAGGGGCAAAGTGAGATTATATTCTACACCGTAGTTACTGTGGGCAAAGTAGGCTGTGTCAGGATAGCGTTTCAGCATGGTTGCACTTTGGATTTGTCCGGTGCTGAGTGTAATTAAATGCACCGTTCCCAAAGGATAAGAAAATGCTTTTCCTGGCTGGGGGAGAGTTAAATTAGCTGTATTGACATTATCTGTAATTTGTGCATTCCATTTTGTCCCTTGAGAAACACCAGCAACGCGACTAAATACCGTTGGTTCTTTTGGTGGTTCCAGGGGTGTGGGGATGGGGTCGCGCTTTCCTGCTAAACTGCCTGTATTCAGTAGCTGTAGCCATTCATTGAGAGTTGGGGGGCGATCGCTATTCTTAGCTAAGTTTGCCATAAAAATTGTGCGATCGCTACTCAAACGCATCATCACCGTGCGACCATTGGAAGAAGGCGCTTGCACAGGAATAGCTAAATTAGCTAAGATTTGGCTTTCTCCCGGTTCAATCACCAGCTTTTCCGGGAAAATATCCTGCCTATTTCCCCGCAGCACATCATTCATCGTCCGACTACCAGGGCCAGCATAAACCGTACTTTGGGAATTATCCACCATATCCGGCAAAGCAATAAACGGCGCTTCTCTAGAAAGGTAACTTGCAGCTTGCAATACTTGCAATGTTACTGGTTCATTCCCTGGATTATAGACAATTATTCCTTGGTAAACAGTGCGGTTTTTATCTGCTGTTTCCGCCCTGACAATATGATGAGAAAATACATCAAATCTGCCTTGAAAAGGATAATTTAAATGTGCTTCTTTTACCTGTTTACCATCTGGGGGAAAAGTTGAAAGTAAAATACCCTCAGTGTCTACAAGTTCAGGACTATTGCTATTAAAAGTGGGGACAATATCAAGTTTTCCAGGTAAAGCGCGTACTTCTTGAGGAGATACATCTACACCGGCAATATATTCTGGCGGAATTGTGTAGATATTTAACGCCCGACATATCAAAGCAGCAACTTCGCCTCTAGTCGCGCTTTGGTTTGGTTTTAGCTGTTTGACGTTGGGATAATTAACAACGATATTATTAATTGTTGCCGCAGCGAGAGAATTTTGGGCATAGCGAGGAACTTGTTTAGCATCCTCAAAATACTGTTGCAATGTCTGCCCTGAGTTAGAAACAGAATCATAATTTTTGCCTCCAGCGACAACGCCGATAATTTGCGCCCTAGGAATTGCTTGGTTAGGTTGAAAAATATTTCCTGGATAACCGGAGAAAAAACCTTTTTGATAAGCAGTAGTAATTGCTTTATACGCCCAATAATTGGCAGGTACATCTTTAAATGTTACAGCATTCCGTTTTACAGGCGCATCAGGAAACGCATTCAACATTAAAACCGCTGCTTCGGCGCGGGTAACTGTTGTATTAGGACGAAAACTTCCATCAGGATAACCTGTCAGTAGCCTTTTTTCGCCTAATTGTTGAACACAACTTTTTCCCCAATAGCTTTGGGTGTCAGAAAAAGCTAAAGCGCGGGGGGGTAACGAAATTATAAATAAAGCGATTATAACCGAACTATTTCTGATATAGCGCATCCTAATCTTCTGAAATACAAGTTTATTTGTCTTCATCTGTGGTTTATAAATACGAACCTTACCTAACTTAACTAGCTTTAGTGGGGTGGTATTTTTCGAGAATGAATATAAAGTAATTTACCAGACACTCTAGAAGTAGAGAAACGTAAATAATTAAAGGTTTGTAGTGAGGGCTTTAGCCCTCTCTATCTCCTGTAGTCGAAGCTACGCAGTAAGCGCAGCTATGCCCGCTTTCTCTTTGCAAAGTAGGGCTGAAGCCCTTACTACAAGCTAATTTCAACATTTATTAGGTTAATTTTTTCTCCTACTTACTTAACTCAAATAAAAGTTTTAACCAGTTTTAACTGGTTTGTGCTTTCAGCCGGAACTTTAGTTCACGGCTTTTAGCAATTCGGGCAAAATGTGAGTTTACCTATTCCGTTCAACTTCGATAATTTCAGTATATTCAAATCCATTTGGACTTTGACGCACCAAAGGGTATCTCTCTCCACCTAACTGAATATAATCCTGTTCGCAATCAGGCTTAGAAGAATAGTAAGTCAATACATATTCCCTACCAATTTTTTTGGCTATTTCCTCCTCCACCTCACCCCGCCATTGCGTCTTAGTCACTAACACAATTAACTGATTTGCTAATTTAGGAATTGTTCTGGCAATGTGTCGGCGAGAATTTGCATCTAAACTACCAAAAGGCGAATCCATCACAATGGGAAAAGTGCTACTATCGGGAACCATAATCAATTTTCGTTTCTCACTCCATTCCCGCACTTTATCAATGATGCTGGCGATAAATGATAAACTGAGAATTTGATTTTCTCCGGTGGAAGCTGCAACTGGTGCTTCCATACCCGTCGTATTCTCAATCAAACTCAGTTCGTATTTTTCGCTGATTTTGGGAAGGTAGGGAGTAAAAGAAATTTCTGAGAAGATTTCCTGTACCCGCTTTTCTAATTGCACCCGAAACTGTTTTTCTTGACGATTTTTTACTTCTGATAAACGTTCAATTGCGTCTTGAGTAGCATTGATACGTCGCTGTGCTAATGATTGCTTGTCTTCATTTTGTTTTTGCTTGGCGATTTGCTTGACTAAGTTATCAATGTTTGTTTTTATGTGAGCAATTTCTTGTTGATTTCCACCCTGTTCTCTATTTAATTCATCATTTTTAGCTTCAATTTCATCTAAGCGTTTTTGCAAATTACTGATTTCTTCATTGGGATTTTTCCGAATTTGTTCTTGAATGCCGTCTAATTCAGCTTCAACTTGAGATATGTTTTCTCTCAACTGCTTAATTCTATCTTGTTCTCTATCGACTTCTTCCCAAAATGATATTGCTTGCTTATCAATTTCATCTACTTGGGCACTCATGCGAATTGCTGTTTCTTCTACTGTTGAAGAACCTGCTTTATCTAACAAGGTTTTAACGTTCAGATGGGAATGACTACCGTCTTGTAAATCTGCACCACAAATACAACGTTCGGATTTCAGCAACTCATTCACAAATTCCCGTGAAATTCCTGTAGTTAATTCACCGCGCTGTTTTAAATCTGTGAATATCTCCCGAAACTGGGTTGTAGTTTCTGATAACAGAACTGTGTAACCTCGTGCAGAGATGACTTTTTTCAAAGTTTCTCGCGTTTTCTTCAGTTCTTCCCGATTGGCATCTCTCTGATTTTCTAAATTCTGCCGTCTTTCTTGCAATTCTTTAACAGCGCTAAGTTCTCGCAATCGGTTACTGACTTCTTTTTTAAATGTCTGTTGATGTTCTAAGTCTTGTTTGATTTCCGTTTGGCGCAGGCTGAGATTTTCAATTTCCTGTTCTAGCTTCTCTTGCTGACTCAATAACTGTTTAGTTTCCGCATCACCAATGTTTTTTAAGTCTGCTTCTAAATTTTTCTTGGCTTCTTTCAAGTGTTTGATCGAAAGTTCAATTACTTCCACACCTAAAAAAGTCCTGATTGCTTCGGCAATTTCGGCTTTTTGATCAGAACGGACTATTTCTTCAATCCTCTCGCCGTCAAAGAAAAAATATTGATGTAAACTCGCTGGTAAAATTTGGGTGATGATTTCATCTGCTTGCTGGAGGGGAAAATACCACTTACCGTCATCTCCAGCTACTTGGATCTTTAACTGAGTTTTACCAGCTTCAATAATATCACTTTCATTTTTATAAACCCGACAAGAACGTGTAGCTCGGTAGCGGTTTCCTTCATGTTCCCAACCAACTTCTACTGAACATTCTACAGGTTGACCTGGTTGAGATTCGGCGATGGCTCTTTTATTTACTAGCTGTTCTGTTGATGCAAAAGCAGCACTAAATTTTTCATATAACACCCAAGTAAAGGCATTTAATAGACTGGTTTTTCCGGCTCCATTATTGCCGTGAATAATGGTTGTGTTACGCTCATTGCTACCTGCCAGATTTATCTCTGGGGTTTTGCCATAAAAAGAGCGAAAATTTCCTAGTTTAATTGAAGTCAGCTTCATTGCACCGCTTCCTTCACTATCGTTAAAATATCATCATTAATATGGGTTTTGATCTTCCGATCTAGTCTGCTTTTCTCTAATCTCCATACCTTCTCAATTATTTGTTTTACTTCTGGCGGTGCGCTGGTAATTGGTTCTTGTACATCATCGATGATTGCCTCTTGTGACATCGCGGTTTTTAGATATATGTTTTTTCTATTTTAACTGTTTTTAGTCAGCATGAGATTTTGCAAATTGTAGTTGGTAAATTTAAAATTTTTTGAGAGAAAAAGCTTGATTTTTTGGGAGCGCTCTGTTATGCTTGTTGTCAAGTCTGATAATGAGAAGTTGTGCTTTTAAGAAAATTCAATTTAACTCCCATTATATTAATACCGTCCTATATTTCCTATTATTCCATATCCGCTGATGTTCTGCTCTAACTTCCGAAGTAATTTTACACAAAAATATAAAATTGGATGTTTCTAACCGCCGATAGATGTAGATAAATTACAGATAAGAAAACGGCATTTATCTACATCGTAGATTAAAGATCCAATAGTCCATAGCGCTTTTGTAAATCTAGCAACTTCATCCTCGCTTCCCCGGCGTTATCAGCCAAATCAGCAAACTCGACAAAGCGCCGCAATTCCTTTTTTAACAAGTTGCGTTCTACTTCGATGGTTTCTCTGTCTAAGTCTGGTGGTAGAACAATCATGTCAAAGATGGTGGCGCGTTCTTTACCAGGGTGAGGGCGCAAAACTCGTCCCCGGCGCTGAATAAATTGACGGGGATTACCAGAACTTGATAGGATTACTGCTGTTTGAATTGCCGGAATATCAACACCTTCATCTAAACAGCGAATTGCTACTAAACCTTGTAACTCGCCACTTTCAAATTGCAGGCGCAAAGTTTCTCTTTCTGCTAAAGAGGTATGAGCGGTGTAGGTGCTGACTTTGTACCCCAATTCTACCCCCAAAATTTTAGCAACGGCTTTGAGTTGACGCAAAGATGAACGTTGTCCTGCATCTTGTGAACCATCGCTACAATAGAATAATGTGTGCGTGGTTTCGCGGCGATTTGCCATTAATTCCCGCAAAGCGGTTAATTTATTGGCTGCTGCGCCAATTAATCTGGCGCGTTGCATCAATAAAGATTTGATATCTTCGTTGTCTTCAAAATCTCCGCCATTGCCATTTTCTCGTTCACGATAAAGTAGCGATCGCCCAATTTTTTTGGTTAACTTAAGATAGGCAATGCTTTCAGCCTCTGTGAGTTCCACAAGCACGGGATAATAAAGATAGTGTACCAAAGCATTTTGCGCGATCGCATCCTGCAAGGTAAATTCTGGTTGTAGCACCGGGCCAAAATAATCAAATAAAGACTGAGTACCGCCATCATCAAAATACCTTTCCGGTGTCGCTGACAAAGCTAGTCGCAACCCTACACGACGGGGTAAACTTTCCTCTAACCTTGGTGCGCCTAAGTTATGGGCTTCATCACCGATAATTAAAGTCTTGGCGGGAAAATACTTGAGTTGTGAACCAAAGCCATCGCCAATTAAAGTCGAGTTGGTGGTAATCACCGTCACAAAGCCTTGAGAACCAGAACGCAGATTATAGATTTGGGTGGAAAGTTGACTTTGCCAATTGCGTAAATTCTCGAAAGCTAAAATCGGTTTTAAGTTAAATTTTTCACACTCTCTCGCCCATTGGGTGACGAGATGGCGATAGGGACACACCACCAACAAAACTTGTAAACCTATCTGTTGGTACAGTTGACAAGCAATCGCCAGTGCAGTGATGGTTTTCCCACTACCTGTAGCCATTTTTAGCGTCCCTCTGCCGTTATTAGCAAACCAGCCTGCGATCGCTTGTCGCTGATACTGGCGCAATTGCAGAGATGAAGGCATCATCGGGCATCCTGGTAATGGTTGCTGAGTCCGATAACTGCCCTGACTTTCCCCCACAAATGGTAACTTGAGCTTGAAAGTGGGCAGTTGCTGCACTGGTTTTGACGTCAGATACATAAGTATAGGTAATAGGTAATTGGTAATTGGTAATGGGTAATTGGGGATTGGGAAAAAGGGGATTAGGCATTGCTAATTGGGAAGAAGGGGATTGTCTAAGAGGTAATTGATTTCTATTACCCATTACCCATCACCCATCACCCATTACCATTGTTTAGTTGTAATCGCGCCAAACACCAACGAGAGAACCTTGCACCTGTACGTGCATAGCCGGGACTTCAATCGGGTTGTACTTAGGATTGGCTGGTTTAAGGGTGACGCGATCGCCTTGGCGATAGAAACGTTTTAAAGTTGTACCGTATCCCTCAACTCTAGCGGCGACGATCGTGCCATTTTTGAGATTATTTGGTTCTTGTACCGGACGCAAAAAGACCAAATCGCCATCAGCAATTAAATCCTCAATCATGCTATCACCAGCTACCCGCAAAGCGTAGCTTTGGGCAGGTAGAGATAGATTAGAAAAGTCTAAATGATCTATAGCATCAGTGAAGGGTTCAATTAAACCACCAGCGGCGATTGTGCCCAAAATTGGCACACCTTGCTTAATAGGATGCAAAATCCGGATCGTTCGCGCCTTACCTTCATTCCATTCAATGTAGCCCTTGGTGCGTAAATGTTCCAAGCGGCTTTGAATTGGTGCAGGCGATCGCAAATTCATCCCTAGCATCATTTGGCGAATTGAAGGCGAATGCTGATTTAAGCGGATATATTCTACCAGCCATTCATATAGTTCTTGTTGCGCTTCTGTTAGCCGTTCCATAAATTTCTTAGGAAGTAATTACAAATGTCTCTAGAACATTAGTACTACAAATTCCTTCCCATAACAAGATGAAACTAAAAAGATTAAAGGCAAAATCAAGACGATTCTCTTTGCTTTTGCCCTTTAATTTTTGACTTTTGACCTTTTACTCTGCTCCTAAGATACTAGCAAGCAAAGCTTTTTGGGCGTGCAGGCGATTTTCTGCCTGATCCCAAACCCGTGATTGAGAACCTTCAATTACTTCTTCGGTAATTTCTTCGCCACGATGAGCCGGTAAACAGTGTAAAACAATTGCTTCTGGGTCAGCAAGGCTTAATAGCTGCTCAGAAATTTGATAAGGTTGGAAAATAGGCAAGCGGTTGTCAGCCTCTGCTTCTTGCCCCATACTTGCCCAAACATCAGTGTAAAGTACCGATGCTCCCTTAGCTGCTAGTTCTGGATCATTGGTGAGGAGTACTTCGGTTTTATTTTGTGTAATCGCTTTTGCTTGTGCCACAATTCCCGCATCTGGTTCATATCCACCAGGAGTGGCAACTCTTACATTCATCCCCACCAAAGCACAGCCAAGCATCAGAGAATTAGCCACATTATTCCCATCACCCACGTAAGTCAAGGTTAACCCCGCCAGCGTGCCAAAACTCTCCTGAATCGTCATTAAATCAGCTAAAACCTGACAGGGATGCTCTAAATCAGTCAAAGCATTAATTACAGGAATTTTGGCGTAGTTAGCAAAAGTTTCCAAATCCTGCTGGGCAAAAGTGCGGATTGCTAAAATATCTAAATATCGATCCAGCACTCGCGCCGTATCTTGTATCGGTTCCCCGCGACTGACTTGAGTGACATTTGGGTTAAGATCAATTACCTGTCCACCCAGTTGGTACATCGCCACAGTAAAACTTACTCGCGTCCGAGTTGAAGCTTTAGAGAACAACAAACCCAACACCTTATTACAGTGCAACTTCAGCCGTTGTGATTTGAGTTCAGTTGCCAATTGCAGGAGTTCTTGGAGTTCCGTGGAACTAAGATCCGCCAGACCTAATAAATCTCGTCCAATCAATGCTGCCATGCTTGTGATCTGTAAATAATCATCATATCTTTCTGTTCCTTGACTACCGATTTCAGATTTTAGATTAGAGTTATTGCCAAAATCCAAAATTGAGTTGCTCCAACGGTGTCAAAAAAAATACAACTTTCAAACTGTACCAAATATTTTTGCCTTCAGCTCAGGATTTGACCCTAGATTCCGCAGCTGCGATGGGTTTAGACCTACCGTCGATGGCGATGGGCTACGCCCCACCGTAGGTAAAGGCGCAAAATATTGTATTTTGGAAGCATGACAGCCTTAGCATCAAATACAAGAGTACAGCATATTAACCACTCCTGTATAGTCGCAGACATAACAGAAAACACCTGCAACAAATGAAGCATTCGCGTTGGGTATCAACAGTACCAGCTACCCAAGCTAGTAGTTGAGCGTTTAACTCTCAACTCCAGCTAATTGTGCTCTAAATTCTTCAATCTCTATTAATAATTCTACTTCTTTATTCTCTTGAAATTTCTCTGTGGGTAGTTCTTGTAAACGAACATCAGTACTCCAACATACATTTTATAACTCAACTCTAAAATCGGGATACTCCCCATTTGGTAAGAAAATGAAAGAAAGGGGAAAATATTCGTTGGTATTACTCTATAAGCTCGCCCATATTAAAATCTATTCTGATCCAACCTTTGAGCCTTCGTAAATTGTCGAGAATGAGTAAGGGAATCTGCCAGTGATGTACCATCAGGAAGGGTAAGGGATCACTCACCTCAAAAATTGCTTCTTTCCCCCGCCTGATGTTTTTTACCCAGGTTTGTAGTTGCTTAAACGATCTAATCTCATTTAGCCGCCAAACTTCGTGGTACAGCCAATAGGTTGGCTTACTATCAGCAAGAGGCTGCAACGATTCAGCCAGAGGCTGTTTACCAAGATAGGCATCCGCTACTCCTGGATGATTGTAAAACATAGTAATGGCGGAGTGAGTCCGGGGGTTACACTCAATCGCGTAAACAGTTCCGTCTTCTGCCTGGATGAAGTCAAAGGAAAGTTGCCCGGTTTTTCCCAGTTCTTTGGTAAAATGACTCGCCCATTGCGTAATTTCTAGCTGATCAATGTTTTCGTAGTTGACTTGAAAGGCGGATGACTCACAGCAGCAGTACATTCTTGACTCTCCATCTCGCGCGGTAGTGTGAGTGCAGTATTCCTTTCCAGGGATAAATTCTTGCATAATCCAGGGATTCTCCGCACTGATCGGCAGACTCTTGACAAATGCTGCTGTTTCTGCTGGGGTATCGCAAGGTAGCTTGGTGAGATTCAAGCGACGCACTTGATCGTAGGGGATGCTTTTAAGAATGTATTTGCGCTTCTCCTGAGAAAAGTCGAAGTTGAGGACTTGTTCGGGATCGGTAATCTTGAAGGATTTGGGGACAGATAAACCGAACGATCGCGCTGTTTCGGCAAAGGCAAACTTATCATCCAGAATATTCGTGACATCGGCATCGAAGTGGAAAAACTCACAAAAGTCTGGTAATGGTGGCTTGCCTTGATCGTAGTGAATGACCGAAAAAATGGCTACCGGGATAAAAAAGTCGATCTTTTCTGTTTTGGCGATCGCGTGTAGGGTTTCAATATAGCCTTCTAAGTCTTTGCTTGGATCGGGAACGGTATAAAAGCCTGCAACAGAGTTGGAATATTTATTACCACTTGACCAGTATTTCTCAATATCAATTATAATAACCCGATGCCCAGCAGCATGAAATGAACGCGCTAGCTGAAGAGTTTTAGTCATTCTAGCGCCAGCAATCAAGATATTTTTAGAATTGGGGTTGACAACAATTGACTTACTGAATGGTTGCTTAAGAAAGTTCCACAGCAACGATGTTAAGACAACGATGCAGTTCAAGGGAAATGCCAGCGCCAGTAATACAAGAGTGCCCAAGTTTTGGAACACTACAAAAATATGCTTTCTCATAGTTAGAATTTTGACATGATAGTGGAATCAGTGGCTGGTGCATAGGAAGAGGTTAAAGAGACAGATGCGATCCTACCCTTGCTTCCTTTTTAAGGATTTAATTCATTAATTCTCCAAAGTTCGTGAGCAAGCCAATAAATAGGCTTATTATCACTCAGGGGTTGCAGAGATAGAGGTTTTATATTTTATGTCTTCTCCAAACTGTATGAGTTTCCCGATGCAAAAATCAATCCTCACCCAAGTTCTTAAGGAGCGCAAACTATCGAGTAATAGTAAAGGAATGTACCAGTGATGTACCATTAAGAACGGTAGGGGGTCGTTAATTTCAAAGATTGCATCCTTTCCTCGCAAAATATTTGTAAACCACTTTTGCAACTGCTTTAACGATCTAATTTTATTAAGTCGCCAAAGTTCATGATAAAGCCAATAAGTAGGCTTACTATTACTCAGGGGTTGCAGAGGTGCAGATGGAGGCTCTTTACTAAGATAGGCATCAGCTAAACCTGGATGGTTATAATACATTGTAATTGCAGAGTGAGTGCGGGCATTGCACTCGAGCGCATAAATCGTCCCATCTTCCGCCTGAATGAAGTCAAAAGAAATTTGTCCAGTCAGTTGTAATTCTTTGACAAAATGACTCACCCACTGCTCAATTTCTGGACACTCGACGTTTTCGTAATTGACTTGAAAAGCAGATGATTTGCAGCAGCAGTGTACCGTTAATTCGCCATTTCTCACTGTACTGTGAGTACAGTATTCTGTTCCGGGAATAAACTCTTGTAATATCCAAGGCTTATCCTGACTAATTGGCTTACTTTTAACATGAAGCGCCATTTTTTCGGGAGAATCCATTGGTAACTTGGTCAAATCCAAGCGTAAAACAGAGTCATAGATAATACTTTTGAGAATGTACTTGCGCTTTTCGTTGGCAAAGTCGAATTTAAGAACTTGTTCGGGATCTGTAATTAAGAAGGTTTTCGGGACAGATAGCGAGAGTGAGCGGGCAGTTTCTGCAAACGTAAACTTGTTATCCAGCATCTTCATCGTATCAGCATCGAAGTGGAAATTCTCACAATAGCCTGATAACACTGGTTTGCGCTCGGAGTCAAAGTAGCTGGCAGCAAAAATGCCTACCGGGACAAAAAAGTCTATGTTTTCCTTTTTGGCGATCGCACGCACGGCTTGAGTATAGCCTTCTAAATCTTCTTGCGAGTCAGGAACTGTGTAAAAGCCAGCCACAGAGTTAGAAAATCGATAACCACTGAACCAGTATTGGTTGAGATCGAATAAAATGACTCGATGCCCTGCTGCGTGAAATGAACGCGCAAGCTGAAGGGTTTTGGTCATCCTGCCACCACCGATCAAGATATTTTGAGGATTCTCGTTCAAAACCACAAGATTAGCATCCGATCGGCTGAAAAAATTCCACAGTAGCGATGCGAGTACGACGGTGCAGTTAAAGGGAAATGCGATCGCCAGTAATGCAAGAGTACCCAAGTTTTGGAATATTGCCAAAATCTGCTCTTTCATAGTTGTAATTGTGACATGATATATACTTATTTGACTCAACAATGTACATTCGAGTTCTATTACTTATCGCTAGCGAAGACCTTGTGCTATTCCAAGTCAGAAGAAAGCGAAAAAGGTGATTTGCCGGTCATCAGATCTTGACCAACGCTTCATTGATCGCCGTCATAAATAACTCATTTAAAGGAATTCCCGCGGCTTTCGCCGTATGGGTAATCACACTTTTGTGGGCAAAAATACAATACAACCCGGCTTCTAAGAACCAAGGTTCTCCCTTTGGGTCGATGCGGAAGTCAAATAAACTATAATGGCGACAGCCCAAAGCCAAATGACACTTCTTCGCTTCTTGCTGAACCTTTTGGGTGATGGGGTCATTAGGATCTACAATCCAGTACTTGACATTATCTTTAGCGGTTAAACGCAAGTTGCCATCATCCGGTTTTGGGAATTTCTCAGTATAGCTGCGGATGGGTTTCTCGTGAGGGTCTACCAGATACTCTTGAAGGGGTAAAGCGACTAGATCCCCATCTTTGACAATGATGCCGCATCTGACTTCTCGACCTGGTTCAATAAATTCTTCTACGATGACCTCCGAAGCATGTTCAAATGCTTTCTTCAGGGCAACGTCATAGTCAGTAACCTCTTTAACTAACGACACCCCTAAAGAGTTGTCGGCAGTTGCGGGTTTGACGACTGCGGGAGGTTTAATTGTCGGCACGTCTCCTTGGCGAAGCAGTTCTCCAAAAGGCACTTTGACCCCTGCTGCTGCGACAATTGCTTTGGTTCTGGCTTTGTGGGCCGTTATTGCCATGACATCCGGAGTATTGCCTATGTAAGGGATCTTCAGCAGGTCGAATAGTGCGCGGTAGTGAGTCACTCCAGGGATACAAAACATTTGTGGCAACATAAGGTCAATGTTTTGCGCTGTTATAAACTGTATAGCCTCTAACAGAGGCATGGGTTTGGCGACAGCAATATCTTCTGGACTGAGGGAGCAAGGAAATCGCCACTGCTGATCAGGTGTGATGTATGCAATCAGAAAGTCATAGAGCGATGGATTTGCTGTCTCTACCAGACAGATTTGGGCGTATTTGCGTGACAACTCACAGTAAAAATCATTGTATGCAGACCCAACTAAATGAAGGATACGAAGTAGTGGCATGATTCATATTCCTAAGTATTATTGTATTTTATGTAACAACTGCGGTGGCCAAAAAATCGCTTGAGGGGAGATGAGGAAGCAAGCGAAAAATTATTTTTTTGAAGTCTAAGCCAAGGCTTAGACTTCTCTTGTCATCTCCTCATCTCTCGATTACACAACGCGTCTAATCAGGGTTATACCGTCTCGGATGGGTAAGAGAACTTGCTCTACACGAGGATCGGCGGCAACAATACGGTTGAACTGAGCGATCGCTTCACCGTTGGCGGTGCGTTGTTCTGGTGGTAGGTAAACTTGTCCCTGCAACAAAGTATTATCCACGCAGATTAACCCGTCGGGAGCCAGTAAGTTACTATCCAAGATGGTCTGGAAGTACTCTACATACTCTTTTTTATCCGCATCGACGAAGATCAGATCAAATACTTCTTTTCTCGCAGCCAGCTTGTGGAGTGTCTCTAGGGCAGGTGCTACTTCCACAACGATTTTCTCGCCGTGAGGAGACTCACCAAAGCAAGCCTGAGCAAATTGAGCGACATAGGGATCAACTTCGCAACCTATGAGTTGCCCATCACTTGGTAATGCTTCTGCCATTGCCAAAGCTGAATACCCTGTGAACATTCCTACTTCTAGAATCCGCTTTGCCTTGGTCATGTGAACAAACATTTTCAATGTCTGTCCTTCAAGATGTCCTGAGAGCATCTCCTGCTCTAGTTGACGCACTGTTTCACCATCACCGAAGCGTTTGCTCCAGTCTTCAATGCTAGTTTTTTGCGCCAATGCTGTTAATGCGCTCGATTCGGGGGTGGTGTAATCATCCAAGTAGGGATCTAAACCCGCCGCTAATTGAACTCCCTGGCGCAAAGAATCTAATACCTCTACGGGAATCTTACTCTCTTGTGCTAATTTGAGGGTTTTCTGTAGCTGGGCTACTAAGATGCTGTGTGGAGTTAT
This sequence comes from Cylindrospermum stagnale PCC 7417, assembly GCF_000317535.1. Taxonomy (NCBI): domain Bacteria; kingdom Bacillati; phylum Cyanobacteriota; class Cyanophyceae; order Nostocales; family Nostocaceae; genus Cylindrospermum; species Cylindrospermum stagnale. Next base: position 1,533,240 of record NC_019757.1, on the reverse strand, counting down.
TGGTCTAGCTGTTTTTTGTCCTACAACACTCGTCATATTTTCACACCCCCAATAGCTTGGCTTCTTGACTCTCAATATAGGCGTCAATCCCATGTCCACCACGAGGGTATCTAGCACAAAGACGTTTATGTTCAGCTACGGCAGCATCAAGTTCTTCACGCGTCAGATCATTGACAAAGAAGCACTCACCAATAGGACGAGGCATGGCTGCGCGTTGTTTGCCATCTCGTGTCAAGCTTATAGACTCGGTAGCGTACCACAATAAATCCCCATCTAGTAGAGGATGATCGAGTGATAAACCTATCCGACTCATCAAGTCTAGAATGCGATCGCGCTCTTGAGTTGGAATATAGCCCCGTTGTGCGGCAATGGTTGCAGACAAAGCCATATCTATATTGACCGCATGACCATGATAGAGGGGTATGTGAGGAGCTAATTCTAGGGTAGGACTCCAAGTGTGACCGTAGGCAATGACGCGATCAAGGTCTATTTCATGCAAGTTAGGAGTCTCTAACTCCAACATGGTTTTGATAGCCTCGTAGTTGAGTTTATGGGCAATCTCTTTAAGTTCTGGTGTACCATTCACGTGTCCAAAGTGAGTGGAAAGAAGTTCTTCGCCATATTCGTATAGCAGTTCAAACACTTCAGAGTTAGCAACTACAGCGATTTTCACCAACTCTGCCATACCATTACGAACTTGAGCCATTGGCAAGGTTTTCAAAAATGAGAAATCGAGGATCACTTTCAAAGGTGCATGATATGCTCCCAAGCGATTTTTCAACTTGCGATGATTCACTGCTACCTTAATCGCTACGCCTGCATCGATTAAACCAATCAACGTGGTAGGAACGCGAATGTAGTTACTCTTGCGACGGTAAGCAGCGCAAGCAAACCCAGCCACATCAGTAATTAGACCACCACCGACGACTAAGACTGGTTCCTTACGAACTAAGCCAAAATCCGAAAAAGCGTCAACAATCTTCTCAAAGCTTGCAAGGTTTTTAGCTGGCTCTGTAATGATGATGGGAAATACTGTGAGTTCAATGTCATAGTGCTTAAAATATGACCTGATCTGCTCACCATAATGTTCATATACATTCGCATCAATCACAGTCAAACAGCGACCAAATTTTGCATAGGTTTCTGCAAGTTCTCTGTTTTTGATATCAAATGCACCGTTCACATAGACAAGACTAAAATCGATTTTTTCGTAACCTTGCACGTGAAAGGCAGTTTCTGTAGCTTCAAACGATGCTTGAACTTTATTCATGTCTGTTGTCCTTATTCCAACTAAAAAAATTGTGAGATTTCGGTAATAATTCCGATTTACCCTAATGCATGTCATCAAGAAATAATGCGCTTTATCGTTTGAGATTAAAGGCACCGTAAAAAAGCTTTCAATAAAAAAAGCTTGTTTTTATTGCTGACTGGCAATGTTATTAAACAACACCATTCATTTGAGTAAATTCTGTAGGTGGGTTAACCTTTCTTTCAGGGTAACCTTTAAACTAGTCAAGTAGTCCCACTAGCAATATCTTGCCATAACACTTGCACTCGATTTTCGGGATTGTTGACTTTAATGAGAGGAAAATTCATTTTAATTCGGATTTATTCCACTATATTCAACTTTAGTGGCTTTGCGATTGTTAGATTTTGTAAAGCTTCTCTCTTGGAAAAATGCTCGTATCGTTTATTTCCAAGCTTTAATTTGAGATTGGAACCATAATTAACCCTTAATTCGCTGTTTTTTAGCATTACTATCAAACCTTAGATCGCTAAACTCTCTACATTGTCTTTGGCTCAGAATTACAGTGGACTTTAAGTTGGTTTACCTGAACTTTAATTAACTCCATTTTGTTTGTTTCTAGCAACTTTCCAACCGTTTGAAGAAACCAAAACCCCCACTTGAGTAAACTACCTTAGTAAACAACTCATATTGTCTATCTCCAGGCTGAAATTTGAGGTTAAATTTGTGATTAATCCTCAGATCGCTGTTTTTTAGCATTAGTCTCAAATGAGCAAATGGCTAAAAACGAAGATGACTCACTGCACTCTACTCAGAATGTCAGTAAAATTCCTCTTTTGTTTAGTCAACTGACTCCTCAGTATTCAACATACTTACCTCAGTAGCTCCTGAAAACTCAGAACTTAAATATATCTGAGTTAATAGTAACAAAAGTTTAACTTTATTAAGGAATGGTTGTGTGTTGAAAAATTTCTAAATTTGCTTTAATTGGCTTTTTAGCTCTAAATTAAGCTATTTTAGCTTAAACCAGCAAATAATTTACTAGCAGGTAACTTAAAAGCACAATACAAAACATAACATTAGAACAATACAAATCATAACATACATAAATAGATTTAAGTCAATCCACCACGCGAAGTGTACTGGGTAACAAGGAATTTTTAACAAAGTATGTCTAAAGATAGATATTTTATACAGCAGCTATATCTAAAAAAGCATTCGCGGACTTCAAAATCGCTTGTTAATAGTAATGATAATCATTAACATTTAAGTATAAACTCTTAATTTTATTGATTAGGCACAAGACACAAAAAAAATGCCCACTCCTCTCCACTGCGCGATCGCCGACTCCTCGCCACAAGTTCTGAGATTCTGTAAATCCAGGCACTTTAAGATCCTCCGACTATGACCCCTTTCTCATCACCAAATCAATCGCAGAGTCAATCAACTCAACCGCCGCGCTCTCATAGTGATCAGTCTTAAACCGAAACTTGCCTACTTGTTCGAGTTGTTTCGACGGACGATATCCATATTTGTCCTCATACAGTTGTAGTGCGATAGTACCGATAGTCGTCATCTGTCCAGGGGGGGGCAATGAGTCGGCTGAACGCGAGTCATAGTAGTATAAAGCAGTTGACGGGTTAACATTCGGCAGTTAGACATTAGTACTGGGAAAATCACATACGGTAGGCGGCTCTTAGATAAACACTATTGGCAATCTCGCCATAAACTAAAGTTTGGTTCTCAATTAACTGACCAAAAATGGCGTCCTTGCCTGATTGAATCGGCTATAACCTAGATCATCATTACAATTTTCCAGAAAATAGCAGCCACGAACCAAAATAAACATTGCCAATTGACATAACACCGTTATCTTAAATTGTAATGGAGCAGGTAAAAAAACTCACTTATGAGCCGAATCATCGCAGTCTTTAACTGGGTGGGAGGTGTTGCCATTTAAGCTTATACTTTTTCAAATCTGTCAGCAGATACTGCATCATCAATCAGAATGCGATACTGACTTGGCTCATATTCTCCGTAGACAGTGAGGAGCATCGCCTCAATTAAAGCCTTTGCTTTGAGCATCGTTTCTTCAAATTCTGCCTGAGGATCGGATAAAGCCACAATCCCACCCCCAATGCCAATAGAAGTTTTATCGGGAGTAAGTAGGGCGGTACGGATGACTATATTTAAGTCTGCTGTACCATTAAAGCCCAAAAAACCAATCGCCCCTGAGTAAATTCCCCGTGCTTCTTGCTCAAGCCTATGAATAATCTGCATCGTTCTGATTTTGGGGGCACCGGTCATCGAACCGCCAGGAAAGGCCACGTAAATACAGTCAGTTGCTCCCAGATGTGATGGCGCGGAGCGCAGTACGGTCGGCGATCGCAAACGACCACGAACTGTAGACACCAATTGATGCACAGTCGCATAAGTTTCCACAGCCATCAATTTCGGCACATGGATGCTACCAACTTCACAAACGAGTCCAAGATCATTACGCAACAAATCCACAATCATCAAGTTTTCAGCCCGGTCTTTTTCACTATTCAGCAAACTTTCACGCAGCAGAAAATCTTCTTCTACAGTCTGTCCACGCCGGAGAGTACCCTTAATTGGCTTAGTTTCTACCCAACCTTGGCGATCAATTTGCAGAAATCGTTCTGGAGATGAGCAAGCCACAGCAAGATCACCAAAGCGGAGAAATGCTGAGTAAGGTGCCGGATTAACTCGGCGTAAAGTGCGGTAAAACGTTAATGGATCAGGAGTAGTGTCTGTGTAAAGCTTATTCGTTAGGCAAATTTGGTAACTTTCCCCTTCATGGATTTCCCGCAGACACTTGTGAATATCATCGATGTAAGTCTGCTGAGAACGACTTAAACGAAAGGTCACAGGGGTTTCGCTACCTTGGGGGATAATCGGCGGTAGCTCTTGGAGTTGGTGAAGTTGTTGCACTATTGAATTAAACCAAGCTTCTGCTTGTGTGGCTTCACCCTTTTTGGCGAGATACACCAAATAGATAGTTTTTTCTTGGTGGTCAAATACAATTATGCGATCGCCTAAAATAAAACTAGCATCAGGCAGTGACTGAGGATGCACTAGCTCAAAGCCTGACTCTGCCTTCACCTCATAACCGAAATAGCCAACAAAGCCGCAGTTAAAATTGAAAGGAAGCTCATCAGACCGACAGTATCGGCGCTCGATTTCCCGTTTAAGATACTCAAAAATACTCCCTGTGCAGCGTGTTACCTTGCCTGATTGAGTAACAGTTATTTCTTTATTTGAGTTATGATACTCAACCAGTAAGCTGTTTGGCCCCTTACTCCCTCCCATAAAAGAGAAGCGAGAAAGACCAGGTTCTACTAAGCTACTGTCAAGCCAAAAGGTGTTTGCTTCTTCCCCAAAAAGATGGCAAAACACCTGTTCTGCATCAAGATAAATATCCAGCTTTTGACTGTAAACTTCAAACTCCTGGCTTTCCTCTGGAGGTAAATAGCTAGTAGTCGAAACTTCCCCAGATCCTTTCCATTGTGTTCTTGTTTCTGGTCTGATTTTTTTGGCAGCAAATCGCCTAGTAATTTCACGGAAGTTCTCTAAAAGTTTGCGTCCATATTCTGTACAGATAGATTCTGGGTGGAACTGCACACCCCAAAGCGGCAGATGTCGATGACGCAACCCCATGACGATTCCTTCTTCAGTCCAAGCCACCTTTTCTAAACAACTTGGCAAGTCTTGGTCAACAATTAAAGAGTGATAGCGGACAGCAGAGAAAGGATTGGGGATTCCCTGAAATAAATCAGCGCCATTGTGGTAGATATGGCTTAATCGTCCGTGTCTCACTTCCGGTGCGTGAATCACAGTTCCACCATAAAAGTAGCCTAGTCCTTGATGACCGAGACAAACACCAAGCAAGGGTACATCTATTTTTTCGATTACCTGTTGACAGATGCCGAAGTCTTCAGCTTTTTCTGGACGACCGGGGCCGGGAGAAATCACTACATTGTCAAATTCTAATTGCGTCAAGTCGTTCCAGTCAACTTGATCATTACGAACCACGAGGGGAAGTTCTTGATTTACTTGGGCGATTATCTGATACAGGTTAAAAGTATAGGAGTCGTAGTTATCGATAATCAGCGTTCGCACCTAACATTTCCCCTTTTCTCTCTGAAAGTTTGTAATGTTTGTTCACAACCTAATTTTGTACTATAGCGGTTCTCCCTGGGATGCAACACAGACCTAACCCCCAACCCCTTCCCACCTCTCCCTAGCCCTCTCCTAAGAGGAGAGGGGAAAGGAAAAACTTTTGTTGCGGGTAAGGGGAGTAAGATTTACAGCAGTTTTCATCTATTTGAACACATCTGTCGTAGGGGCACAGCATTGCTCATGAGTGTCAACTTAAGCTTTAACCGTTGCCCCACAGCCGTTTGACCTCTCCCCTCAATCCCCTCCCCTCATGAGGGGAGGGGAGGTTTTGCGCCAGCAAAACCGGGGTGGGGTTCTTCTGGATTAATTGGTAATTGGGTAAATGTTGTTATACCGCCGTTACCAGGCTTTAACGTTAAGTTGACACCAATGAGCAATGCTGTGCCCCTACCGCGTGGTCTATTTACCTGAAAATCGCTGTAATGTAGGAGAGCGGTTGGAGCGGTTGACACATCTGCTAATCTGATGACAACAGAAAAAATCCTTGATGGTTAATGGTTGACAACCAGCTTGTTTATGTTAAAATTAGGAATGCGTTAGTGCTTAAAAGCAATAACCAAAACCGCCAGCATAGCACAGTGGTAGTGCATCCGACTTGTAATCGGAAGGTCGCGAGTTCAAATCCCGCTGCTGGCTTTTAATTTATTGTACTGAGATGATGAATAAATGCGATCGCTTTCTCTTGTGGAGTTTGATCGGGAAAGTGCGATCGCTTGTCTGCCAAACTGCAAACTAGAATATTTGTACTAAAAATCCTTATGTACTAGCATAATTTTGTATTTTACAATACTGTTTTGCAATTTTTTTGTAAAGGATTGTATAGTAATTACAGGAAGTTTCTTAATTTCCGATGAATATATAGATATTCAGTCTGAAATTACCAAATATTTTTTGTGAGGAGTCATATCCTGTAGAAAGGTTCTTGTTTAACCTTGTCATTAGGGTGTTGTGGTTTAGGTATAAGTAGGGGTATTACCTGTGTCTAGCGCAGTTTTAATTGATTTTGGTCAAATTCATCAAGTTTGGGACAAGAAGGTGGCGTCTTCTTCAAAATTTGATGAGCTTGCTTCACGTTTAAAAAGAGCGTCTAGGGTTATCAGGGCTGAGTGGAGCAATTTTTCTTCTGAGCAGCGTGACGAACTGAGAGATTTTGCTTACTCTCTGATTTCGCCACCAGATGGAGTTCCAGGTTTTTTTGGGATTCTAAGAGCAAAAGTTTATTTGCTTTTTTTAAATTTTACGTCTCAAAGAGAATCATTTGATTCTTGTATTGATGCTATTGATTTTTTTGTTGATACAATTCTGGACTGTATTGAGCAAAACGATCCTGGCTATCAGGCTGTTTTATCTGATACTTTGGAAGAACTGCGTTTAAACCATGAACGCATTCCAGAGGTAAAGCCGGAGGAGACGCGTGAGTGGTTGCGAAGCTTATCAGATAAGGCCATTAGAGAAGTTTAGCCTTAGCTTTGAAAAAGTTGTTAAGAGTCATTACAGAAAAAACAAACAAGCTAGAGTTTTGTTTGAAACGTTGATAGACGAATACATTACTATCCTTCGGAAACAACCTTTGTTTGATGAGTCAGACAGTGAAAATTTTCCCAAGGGTTGCTACAAGCCGGATTTTGATTTTAGAAAAATCCGCTTTTTTATGCCTGATCTTCGGGGAGCTTCTCGCAAAGGGCGATTGATGTATGTTGTGCATCAAGATTCTTGTTCTGTTTTTTTGGTGTGGGTTTACACTCATGAAGAATATCCCAAAAGACCCAGTGATGGCGAACTTAGAGAACAGTTACTTCTTATAGAAAAAGATGTTTTGGTTGTTCCACCTTCTCTAGAATTATGAAACAGCGAGGATAGGTGATTTCTATCACTGCTACCAACAAGAAACACCCACAATGCCGGAACCTTTAATCTTGCTCCACAGTTGAGACACTCTGACAGTAAGCGTAAATTGTGGCGCATTCCTACATCACCCGAAACTGCTACTTAATTTTGTGTACAGTCGGGGGTTCGGTCAGTTTTTGAAATTGTAGATATCCACCTTTGTAAAAAGAGCATAAAGCTGAAGGGGATGCTATATAAAAGTATGCGGCTTTAAAATTCAAGCTATAGAAAAACAAATATCCCTAATTGATGAACTAGAAGCACTTTCCCCAGATGACCCCTTGCGCCTCATCACTTTAGAATTATTTTATCAACTGCAAGAGAACTTAAACACCAACCAATAGAAGCAGAAGATCGGGAGTTAATTATGCGCTTGCGACCACTTTATCAAGAAAAACTCGCCCAAGCAGAACAGCGAGGTATTCAACAAGGTATTCAACAAGGTATTCAACAAGAAGCACGTCGCGTTATTGAAAGTTTACTCCGTAACCGATTTGGTGAATTAGATGCAGAACTTACTGCAATTGTGGAACCATTATTAGCATTACCACCAGAAGAATTTACTCGCTTACTATTGCAACTCTCCCGTGAGGAATTAATTGCTAGATTTCCATCACAAAACTAAGGAAAGGGGAAGCACAAAGAATGATTTTTTGCTGATTGCTCACCCAGAAAACCTGGGTGAGTTCGGTTAGGTTTTATTGGTGAATATCCCCATAATCCCCAATTTCTAATTCTTAGGCCCTTTCTTGGTGTTGAATTTGGTGCTGAAGATAGTGGTGAACATCATCAGCATCCCGCCGATTAGAATAGCGATCGCAATTCCCCCAGTAATCAAGTCCAGTGTATTGCTGTTTTCCATAGTCAATCGTCAAAACTCCACAGTCTCTAGTCTAATGACTAATGACAACCGACTAATTTAGAAATCTACCCCCCGTTTAGGTTCTACCCCTTGATTAGCATAGTGTTTGTGGCAATAAACCTCAGAGTGAATGCTGGCTAAGTCAAAGTATGCCGGTTGATTTTGACAGCGACCGGTGATAATAATTTCCGTGTCGCGGGGTTTGCGGAGTAAAGCTTGGACAATCGGTTCCACGGGGAGTAGTTCCAAGTCCACAGTCGGGTTAAGTTCATCGAGGATGATGGTTTTATAGATCCCAGAAGCGATCGCCGTTTTGGCAATTTCCCAACCCCTTTCCGCTTCCACATAGTCCAATTCTTGGCGAGAATTCCGCCAGACGATCGCATCTCGACCACAGCGTTGATGATCCACCACTTCTGGATAAGACTGCTGCAAAGCGGCGATCGCTGCATCTTCAGTGTAACCAGTGCCACCTTTCAGCCATTGCATAATCAACACGCGGGTAGAACCGGGATGATTGATTCCCCTGCCGATAGCTTGCAATGCCTTCCCCAAGGCGCTGGTAGACTTGCCTTTACCAGCACCAGTATAAATTTCGATTCCCTCAATTAACAGTGCTTTTGCTGTCGGGTGATGCTGAGGTTTCATTTCTGAGTGCAAATCCGCAATATCCAGCAACTTTTGCGGTGCGGCCCGTCCGGTGGCGATAATTTCCAACTCCTGGGGTTTAGATTTTAACGTCTGCACCACCTCATTAACTGAGAGCAAACCCAAATCCAAGACGGGGTTAATCTCATCCAAGACAACCACCGAATACAAACCAGAGGCGATCGCACCTTTGGCTACATCCCAACCCCGTGAAGCTTCAGTTTGGTCAAAAGAGGTAATTTCCTCGCTGCCAAAAAATTCTGCTCTACCTGTGCGAACCTGATCGATTAAATGCGGGAAACCACGCTGTAAAGCTGCGATCGCCCCATCCTCATCATAATCACGTTCTGGCCCCTTTAAAAACCGCAGCAATAAAACGCGGTTAGAATTGCTCGGTGCATTTATTCCCAAGCCAATCGAGCGCAAAACCACCCCTAAAGCCGCTTGGGACTTACCTTTCCCCGCGCCATCATAGACGTGAATTTGACCAGTGAGCCGTTCAGGACGCACTTGCGCCGTGCGAATACCGATACCGTTCCTTGTCATCTCTCGAAAAGCTCTAATGTGGCAGTCTTTTATTTTACAAAACTTCGCTCTCCGGGTGAAAGCCTTACCAATAGCACCCTGAAATTCTCACCGCCGCCAAACCTCCGTAACAGAATCAAATAAATGTATTAAAAGAATAAATGGGAGTATACTGGCATACCAAGATATAATTGCCCCCAACACACCAAATTGGCCTAAGTTGTATAGCTTTCCATCAAACAGCCTAGCACCGCTGCCACCGAAAATTGCCATCACCAGCACCATGCCAGTGACACTCTCGCAAACAAACCCTTACCATTAACCCTTTATGCTTGAAGATTTGTCAATTCCCAGAATTTTTCCCCTTGGAACAATTTTATTTCACTTTTTATTTTTACTGATTGCCATTCCCATAGAAGCCTATGTTCTCCATTACTGGCTGAAATTTGACAAAAGAACCAGTACTTTTTATGCCATCTCGATTAATCTATTTTCTAGCGTTGCTGGTTGGACTCTATTTTTTCTGGCCGAGCCAATGTTGCCAATCGGCACAAAATCAGAATTAATTAGTTTTGTCTTCTTCAATCGTTTTAAATCACCTAATATATATAGTTTTGTGATTTTTACAGCTTTTATCATATTTTTAGCAACATTTTTGTTAAAATTTTTCTTCCTAAAAGTTCTTTTAATTTCATTAAAGGAAGCCGAAAAACAATCAGCAGAACCGGAAACATCTCAGCGGCAGAGATGGTATCGTGCTAGCACATTAAAATTGCAAAATGCAAATTTAGTGACAACTACATTAATAGCAAATTCCCTGAGCTATACAGCAATTTGCTTGGTTATAATCATTCGCGGTAGTAAGTAGACATGACTTAATTGAGCGAGTTGAAAAATGATGATTAATAGCCTAATAAATTAGAGGTGATCTTATGGACTCATTGTTTAAAGAGGTATTTGGTGTCTTCAAATTCGTTGAAGAGCTTTTTTTAGGAATTCAAAAGCTATTGCTGCCACCCAAGGCTTTCTCATGGCAGACACTTATTTATTTGAGTGTTTTCTCTTGGGGACTTTCTTTTTTCGCAACATATGTGATCAAAGACCTAATTGCACTTTGCGGTTGGTTATTTTTAATGGCTGGTACAGCTTGGTATACGACTGACGACCCTTTAAGGGTTCCTGGCACTTTTATGCCAGTAGGAGCGCTGATAACTGGATTCTTAGTTAGTGTCTTTGCATTTGGACACCAGGAAAGTATCATTACAGCCAGAACCATTGTTCTCTGGCCGACAATTTCTGCACTAATTACAGCAGTACCAGAATTTTTTGAAGGAACTGGTACAGAATCTAAAGCTCAGATTCCGAAACCACCAGACCGCCAAAAAATTATCATTTTAGTTGCTAGTTGTATGCTGATCAGTTGCTGGATTCAGTTTTACTTTGTGATGGATAGTTGGTTAAAACAATATCCCAGTTTGTTAGCAGATAATTTTCAGAGTAGTGCCTTTGTAACGAGAACAGAAAACCAAGCCAAAACCCCAAAAAATGGCGTGATGCTTCTAGATAAACTGCAACCATTAGTAGAAGAACAAATAGTTGCTAGACCTTGGTCAGAAGTTGAGAGATGGCTTCTAGATGCCGACCAGCAGGTAGGGAATCTGGGTAAAAGAGTAATCGAAAAAAACCTGACGAAATATCCTGAAAAACAACTATGGAGTATCGAACCGCGTGTAGTCAACATTAAGTCTGGGTATCAATTAGATATTCTCAGTATTTGGACAGGCCCGAGTTCCAAGCCACAAGGGTTTTACCTCAAAAAATCTTGTCGGATTACCCCCGTCTCAGCCTCCAATAAACCAGATAAAGGCGCAGTTGCAGAAATTGTCTGCGAGCGGAAAGTTAGTGATCCGATTCGCAAAGTACTGCCAGCACGGCAGTGAACAACTCATAACCAATGACTAAATAGCAATGAACCCCGGCAGAATTTTTGTGATGGTAAAGAATGTATTTCAGGAAGCGATCCGCGATCGCATCCTGTACATTCTTGGTTTTTATGCGTTTATACTCACCTTTGCTATTCGCATCATTCCAGAATTTACAGCTACAGCCGCAGACAAAATCTTTTTAGACTTTGGAATGGCGGCTATGAATGCGATCGGCTTAATTGTGGCAGTATTTGTGGGTACAGGACTGGTTAGTAAAGAAATTGAAAAACGCACTATTTTAGTGTTAATGGCTAAACCCATTAGCCGCAGTGAATTTATCACCAGTAAATACTTGGGTTTATCAGCAGTGCTGGCCGTATTGGTTGCAGCAATGACGGCAATATATCTGGTATTTTTACAACTTGGCAATATTCCTGCTCCGACATCGAGCATTCTCATTGCCATATTTTTCTTATTCTTGCAGTTATCCTTAATTACTGCTGTGGCTATTACCTTCAGTGTGTTTACTGCTTCTCTATTAGCGATCGCCTTAACATTTGCTGTGTACTTAATGGGGAATATTACTCCAGATTTAGTCCAACTTGGTCGTCTGAGCCGTAACGCTGGCATGGAAAGACTCACTCAAGGGTTGTATCTCATCTTGCCAGATTTATCTCGATTAGATTTGAAAAATGATGCCGTGTATGGTCTGCAAGCATTACCTGAGCCAATTGCACTGATTACCAATGCTGGCTATGGCTTGCTGTACAGCCTGATGTTGTTAGCGATCGCGATTCTCATTTTCTCGCAACGGGAATTTTAATTAATAAATCATGATCTGCGGTTGCTCAATTGTGCCGTCAGGCATGATCGTGTGCCGTAACTTTACATACATCAATTTTGTCTGGGAAAGGTTGGCTGTACTCAAATTAGCCTCGGTTAAATTTGCCCATGTCAGGTCTGCACCAGTTAAGTTGGCGGCAGTTAAATTAGCTTCTAGTAATATTGCTCCACATAGCTTTGCACCTGCAAGATTTGCTCTCAATAAGTTAGCTTCAATCAGCGATGCTTCTATTAATTTGGCTTCGTTCAGGTCTGCTTCTCGCAAATCTGCATCACATAAAGAAGCGCCCCAAAGATTACTATTACTAAATTTAGCTTGCCACAAGAAAGCCCCACACAAATTTGCTCGCGTTAAGTCAGCATTCATCAAATTAGCTTCGCACAAAGTAGCTTGAGACAAATTAGCTTCACGCAAACTAGCATTCACTAAATTTGCACTATTTAGGTTAGCACCACAGAGATTTGCACCACGTAAATCTGCTCCCATTAAGTTAACACCACTTAAATCTACCGCTTTCAGGTCGATTCCACTTAAGTCATATCCACTGAAATCTGGTCGCTGCAAACATTTACCAGTGATTTGACTTAATATCAATTCCTGTTTGTCAGCAGAATTTATCATGTTATTCCCCTCAGAGTTTAATTTATCTCAAAGGTCAATTGTGAGACTCACTGTATATTGAGATTACACCGCAAATGTCTATAAGCTGATTCAATAATTGGCAAGAAATTCCGAAAAGATTGTTAAGAAAGTGCAAAAGCGCTCTTGAAGTGGTTTTCAAAAGAAACTATGCTGACATAAGTCAAGAAACATTGATAATGTCAGAGAATCTCAAGATTAGTAGCTTATTGCTCATATACTATGTCGGTTGCATAAACTAAGAGTAATTACTTCTATAAACAGCGAACAATACATAACGGCAAAAGAAATGTCAAGTCTCATGGAAAAATAATGACTATGGGTAGATAACTCAGTGCTAAAAGTGCAGTTAATCATCAAATTCTCTTAGCAAGACTTAAAGCTATCTCCAGTAGCACTGAATATTAAATTTTTGCTAAAAATCTATCTTGAGGGAGATTGATTAGCTTCTGAACTTAGATGAGACAATCAATAAAGATACCTGAGTCTTAATCCTTGCGCCAAGTTTGTAACTGCAAATACACTAATACCAAAGTCACGGATAACAGCACCGTTGCTGCTGCCGCTGCATAACCAAAATCAAATTGGGCAAAAGCCTCTTGGTAAATGTAATAAACCAGCAAATTTGTAGAATTCAATGGGCCACCGCTGGTCATTACATAAACTTGCTCAAAACTCCGCAAAGTAAAAATAGAAGTGGTGACGATGACAAATATTAAAGTAGATGTCAACCCCGGCAATGTAATATAGCAAAATTGCTGCCAATCATTCGCTCCATCCAGTTCCGCAGCTTCATAACGACTGGGAGGAATTGCTTGCAACCCCGCCAAAAATACAACCATATTGAAACCTAGTTGTTTCCAAATACTCATTAAAATCAGTACCGGCATCGCCCAAGTCGTATCTCCCAGCCAGGAAATGGGTGGAATGCCAAACAAATTTAAAAGTGCATTCACCGGGCCAGTGGTTTGAAACAGCCAGCGAAATCCCAAACCAGCCGCTACCAGGGAGATAATTGAAGGCAGAAAGTAGGCACTTCGCAGGATACCCCGCAAGGCTAGGGAGCGATTTAATAGCACTGCTAAACCTAAGGGGATAACTAAACTGGGAAAGACGGTAGCAAGGGTAAAATATACGGTGTTAACTATAACTTGCCAGAAATCAGCATTGAGTAGCAAGCGCCAGTAATTTTTAAAGCCTATCCAATAAGTGCCTGTAGAGGTGAAACTACCAGCGGTGAAACTGAGGTAAAACAAGTAGGCAATTGGCCAAATGATAAATACACTTAGCAAAATCAATGCTGGTGTGAGAAAAACCCAGGCGGCAACTGTATCATTATCCAGGAGATATACAGGAGAAAAGCGGGATTTTTTCATAAAATATGAGTTACTGAATGTCGGTGTAGGGTTATTCTATGCAGAGGTACTGATAGGATTTTGTTAATCAAGTGGTTCTCGACTAAATGCCTAAAATCTTCTTTTACTTTGGCAAACTCTCAATTGCTAGCAAGTTGCTAAACTCTAGCGTATTTATATCACTGCTGATGACACTCGACACAACTGTGTTGGCTCAAAAAACAACACCACCATTACCGAGTCCATCACTATCTCCTCAGCCATCTCCTCAGCCAACAAATCCGATTAGCCAGAAATTGTTGGGACAATGGGAAGGACAAGATTCTTTAAGCCCACCAAAAGACGCTCCAAATTTAACCTTGATTTTCACACCAGAAGGCAAATTATTTCTACTTCTGCCTGATTTTAATAAGTTGGTGGCTGTGGAGTTTAAGTATGGCATTAACCCGGCGCCCAAACCCATGCACATGGATGTGACAATTTCTAACAATCCAAAGCCAGTGCTAACGATTTTTGAGTTTACGGCTGATGATCAGTTGCGGTTGCAATTATATGATACCAATTCTGGCCAACCTAGACCCAAAGCTTTTACTCAAACAGCGTCGCTGTTTAAAAAGGTTTCCGACAACACGAGATTGCCAGATAATACCAAAGTTATTGACCCCGTTGGGGTAGAAGATCAAACCAGGAAGGAGCCAGAAGTTGACGCTAAACAAATTATTGGTTTGATGAACCGTGCACAACAGGCTTACTACTTAGAATATAGTAAGTTCGCTAGCACAATTAAGCAACTACAGGCTGGGATTAAGCCAGAGAGTGAAACTTACCGCTATCAAGTTGTACCCTCACGCCAGGGAAGCCAAAGTGTAATTAACATAGCTGCTGCTAAAAAACCTGAACTAAAAAGCTATACAGGCGTTGTGTTTTTTAGAAAAGTTAATGGTGAAACCTTGACATATTCAGCTATCTGTGAAACTGAAAAACCCTCAACTATACCGCCAGTTCAGCCACAACTTCCCACAAAAGAATCACAACCAGTCCAATGTCCAGCAGGCTCAATTTTGTTAAAACCTTAATTGTGGATGGTTTTGAATTGGGATAGGCTGTATGGTTTCAAATCAAGCAAACATTTAAAATCTAAAATTCCAAATTGGTATGAGTCAGAATTCCACAATAGATGTTGCTTCTGTTAGTCTAATTTCTCCGATGATCTCTAGCCAAAAATTTACACCAAGCGCTCCTTTGAAATTGGGAATTATGGCGTCTGGGAATGGGAGCAATTTTGAGGCAGTGGCTCAAGCTATCCAAGATGGGCAGCTAAATGCTTCTATTCAAGTTTTAGTTTACAATAACCCAGGGGCTAAGGCAGCGGTACGCGCTGCAAATTGGGGTGTAGAATCTGTTTTGTTGAATCACCGTGACTACAAAAGCCGGGAAGATTTAGACCGACGAATTGTGCAGACGTTGCGGCAGTATGATGTGGAATTTGTGATTATGGCTGGCTGGATGCGGTTGGTAACACAAGTATTAATTGATGCTTTTCCTGAGCAGATGATCAATATCCATCCCAGCTTGTTGCCTAGTTTCAAGGGTATCCATGCTGTCGAACAAGCCTTGGCATCTGGGGTGAAAATCACTGGTTGTACTGTGCATCTACTTTGTTTAGAGGTGGACAGTGGACCAATTTTGATGCAAGCGGCGGTGCCAGTGCTTCCGGATGACACAGCCGAAACACTCCATGCCAGAATTCAACTTCAGGAACATCGGATTTTGCCACAGGCGATCGCATTAGCAGCTCAAAGACAATGCCTAACTTTGGTATAAATACTACCTTAGAAATATACTTTTTTTACATCAAAAATTGTATAAATGCTAGAATCCTCCAGATAGACAAATAGGATACCTCCATGCCAGTTGTAGCTAACGAAATTAAGTTCGGTACAGACGGCTGGCGGGGCGTGATAGGTGAAGAGTTCACCTTTGAACGCCTGGCCTTGGTCGCGCCGGTTGCCGCACAAGTACTATATAATACATATTTTTCTACGGTGGGTAGCCGGACAATTATTGTCGGTTACGATCGCCGATTTATGGCAGAAGAATTTGCCCGTGTTGTCGTCGATGCTGTCACAGCCGTTGGTTTTGACGTGTTACTGAGTGAAACTTTTGCCCCAACCCCGGCTTTTAGCTGGGCAGCAAAAGAACTCAACGCCTTAGGTGCACTGGTAATTACGGCTAGTCATAATCCAGGCTCATATTTAGGTTTAAAAGTCAAAGGTGCTTTTGGCGGATCGGTACCACCAGAAGTTACCAAAGAAATCGAAAATCTGTTGTCGATGGGAGTGTCCCCGTCAGCCATACCAGGCAAAGCAGAGAAGTTTGACCCCTGGCCAAGTTATACAGCCGCGCTAAAAGGTAAAGTTGATATTGCCAAAATTCAGAATGCGATCGCATCTGGCCAACTCACAATCTTTGTTGATGTGATGCACGGCGCTGCTGCCAGCGGACTAGAGAAACTACTAGGCGCTGAGGTAAAAGAAATCAACAGTAACCGTGACCCCTTATTTGGTGGCGGTGCCCCGGAACCTTTGCCGAAATACCTTTCTAGTCTATTTACCTTCATCAAAAATCACCGGGAAACGAATCCCTCAGGTTTAGCGGTGGGGTTGGTATTTGACGGAGATTGCGATCGCATCGCCGCAGTGGATGGAGAAGCAAACTTCTTGAGTTCCCAAATATTAATCCCGATCTTAATTGACCACTTAACCCTAAGGCGCAGCTTTAGCGGCGAAATCGTCAAAACAGTGAGTGGTTCTGACTTAATCCCCCTTGTAGCCAAACACCATCACCTGTCGGTGTTTGAAACAGCAGTTGGTTACAAATACATTGCCGATAGAATGTTAGCCGCAGATGTATTATTAGGCGGCGAAGAGTCGGGAGGAATTGGCTATGGTAGCCATATTCCCGAACGGGATGCCCTGCTGTCGGCATTGTATGTGTTAGAGGCGGTAGTTGAATCTGGGCTAGATTTAGGTGATTATTATCGCTACTTGCAAAAACAAGTTAATTTCACCTCAGCTTACGATCGCATCGATTTACCCCTAGCAAGTATGTCTGTGAGACAGCGGTTATTGCAACAACTGCAAACTCAACCTTTAACTGAAATTGCCGGAAAAGCCGTGATTGGTTGTCAAACAATTGACGGTTATAAATTCCGCCTAGCCGATCAAAGTTGGTTAATGATTCGCTTTAGCGGTACTGAACCAGTGTTACGCCTCTACTGTGAAGCCCCCACACTGGAACAAGTGCATCAAACTCTCGCTTGGGCAAAAACCTGGGCGGAATAACATTATTTGACCTCTTGCAAAAGTCAATTTTAGGAAACTTAAACCACAGATAAACACAGATAAATCCAAATAAATCAAGGTGTGTTTATGTGGTTTATCAATGAATTAGGATTTTTGCAAGCGGTCTATTAATTAGCCAATGACTAATGACCAATGACCAATGACCAATAACTAATGACTAATGACTAAATTACTCGTAGTCGCTACAGGAAATCCAGGTAAATTGCGGGAAATGCAAGCTTACCTCGCTGATTCTGGTTGGGAATTAACCCTCAAACCGGAAGAATTAGACGTTGAAGAAACAGGTGAAACCTTTGCTGCTAATGCCTGTCTTAAAGCCTCAGAAATTGCCAAAGCTACAGGAAATTGGGCGATTGCTGATGATTCTGGCTTGCAAGTAGACGCCCTGAATGGCGCACCAGGGGTATATTCTGCCCGATATGGCAACACCGACGCAGAACGCATTGCTAGACTATTGCGGGAATTGGGTGATGGAGTTAATCGTCAAGCGCAGTTTGCCTGTGCAATTGCGATCGCTAATCCTGATGGTGCGATCGCTTTACAATCTGAAGGTGTATGTCGTGGCGAAATCCTGACAGCAACCCGTGGTGATGGCGGTTTTGGCTATGATCCTATTTTTTATGTACCAGAAAAGCAATTGACTTTTGCCCAAATGACACCAGAAGAGAAAAAATCAATTAGTCATCGGGGTAAGGCATTGAAAGCTTTAATTCCGCAATTGGCAAAAGTCTTGAGTTAGACTCATACTGAAAAAACAGGTTTTCAATTCCTTCTTTTGGCAGTAGGCAGCAAAAATCCCATCAGGCTTACTAGTAGTAAGGCAGAAGGAGAAATTTGCAATGGCGCAGACTCAAAAACAAGGGCGTCCAAAAGATGGTAAGCCTGACGAGTGGCAAAAAGACCTGAATCCACAACCTAAAGCCGGTCAAAATTACGGTACTGCGGAATCAGATCCCGAAAAAGCAGCCCTGAATGCTTTTGAAATCAAGGAACTGCATAACCAACTCCCAGAATATACAGACGACGAACTCAAGCAAATTACACTGTTACCCCCCGGAAGTCGTTTGGAACAAGGCGCGAAGTACATTGATTTAAATGACTCGGAACGCCATGAGTTTACCGCAATGGGTGGGATGGAAGCAGGGCCCGATAACTGGTATGTACCCAAGACTGAAATCGACTATCTGCTTTGGAATCGTCTAACTGGTGTGCAAAATCCCGAACGCTTGGGGAAAGCTAGCGACGAGTAAATAGGACTTTTTAGGCTTGTTTGATGCCTTAGGGAACCCAACCTGTAGGGTGCGTTCCCTAACGCACGAATCATGATTTTTAACGATACAAACCATACTCCATATTTGCTATTTTCTGTCAATTCGTAAATCCTAATAAATTAGAAATAGGGCGATCTGCACCAAGGCAGCATGGCGTGCTCGCTTGACAATTTCAAGGTGTATCTCGTGGCGAAATTTTGACTGCAACCCGTGGTAATGGCGGTTTCGGCTATGATCCTATTTTTTACTTACCAGAGAAGCATTTGACTTTTGCATAAACTAATTGCCTTTCGTGATCTATGCTAAAATTTATCCTCTTGAAGAGTTTCTAAGTTTATACTCAACAAGCTGATGACAGAATATTTGAACGTTAGAATCTTCTTGAAACAATAACTTAGATGCGAATTTCCTAGATAGTAAAAACTTTGACCATTGACTAGAATCATCTTCTAGCAAATTTTGATATAGTGGAAATGTATCAAATAATCTAATGTAAATCGAAGCAATTTTTTGGATTATTTTTGTGTTATTTAATTGTCCTTTATCAGTAAAATTAAAATTTTTAACGGCTTTGGTTAGTTTGTCTTGAAGATGTAAAACATGATTTGGAATAACACCACAATGAATTTTTAATAATTGTTGTTCAATAAATAAGTATAGATCTACTAAATCCAAGAAATTATTAGGTAAATCTTTGAGAGGAAAACATGATTGAGGGTATCGAAAATATGAGATATTCTCATATAAGTCTTGCTTTAGTATATATTCTCCTCCTGTAAATAAATTATTTTCTATTTGAAAGCTACTAGAGGATACAAATTTTAATCTGTCATACCATTTTGTATCTGGCTTTTTCTTTTTTGTTCGATTGATAGCCCAAAGAATAAAATCAGTTACCTGAAGTCCCGCATTTTCTTTCTTCTTAATTTCAACTTTTATTTCTGGAAAATAAGCCGGACTATCTGGTAGTTTAACCAGACTTTTTTCAATATCTCTATAGGCATCCTCTTTCCATTTATCTGCATCGGGTTGTTGAAAATCAATTCTTTGTTCTACGACAAGTACGATAGGTTCATTTCTGCAAGTAAATTCTAAACAAGAGAGAGTAAGAATATCTTCATATTTATTTTTATCATCATAATCATAACGAAATTTTCCTTGTATATATTCTCTGATAGCTGTACATAAATGACTATGAGCGTTTTGGCTGTCGTCAGAAGCATGAAAATACGCTCTGTCAAGAGTTCTTTTATCAGATATTATAAATTCCGGTTTGTTAATATCTGGATCTTGCCTTAAATTATTTAAAGCTTCTATAATTACAGATGTATCTTCCACAGAATATCTCGTTATTAGCACCCCATAGCCGTAAGCATTTGTAGTTGTCCCATCATGATTGTCTAAATAAAATTTAGTTTCATCAGCATAAAAATATAATGTCATAATTTTTCACCGCACAGTATAGTAGGTTTTTGGGTTTTGTTGAATCAAGGTGTAATTCTTATTTATACCTTTTTATTTACAAATTTACATAAGTGACGAGAATAAATATGCTACGATAGTAGTTACATAGCACAATTTACAATATAAGCAAACATGAAAATTAAAGGTATAAAACGCGGTCAAACTATTGAAGTTTTAGAGCAACTAAATAACATTCCTGATGGAACAGAAATAATAATTGATTTGGAATTTATTGAAAAGCCAATACCCGAACCAAAACTACATTTAACAGAAGAAGAGAGATTAGCTAAACTAAATAAGTTATTTGGTGCGTGGAAAACTCAACCAGATTTAACAGAAATATTTGCAAAAATTGACCAACAACGCCACACTTATCAAGGTAGAAACCTAGACTCGATTGATAATCAGGATAACGGTTAATGTATCTGTTAGACACTAACATTTGCATTGCACTGCTCAAAGAGAACCCCCAAGCGGTGAATAGATTTAATCGCTACTTTAGCCAATGTTATCTATCTACAATTATAGTTGCGGAACTTTATAAAGGCGTTTACTTTTCTCAACAGGTTACCAAGAATCTAGAAACTCTAGGACAGTTTACTGACTTATTACCCATAGAAACATTTGACGTAGATGCCGCTATTGAATTTGGCAAGATTCAAGGTGAACTAAAAAAAATTGGTAAGCCAACTGGAGAATTAGATGCTTTAATTGCTGCTGTTGCTCGTTCTCGCAATGATATTCTCGTAACTAATAACATCAAAGATTTTACTAATATCCCCAACTTGCAATTAGAGAACTGGTTAGAAAATTCTATCTAGGTTAATACGGTAGTTGTTCAGGTTTATTTCGTTCTCGACATAAACATCCCAGAACTAAAGCCCGCCTCTGAATGAATTATGAGTCTAATAGCGAAAGTCGTCTAAAGTCTAAAGTCTAAAGTCGACTAAAAGAAATTTCTAGTCCGTTTTAACGGACTTTAGTTATTAGCCCGGAACTTCAGTTCAGGGCGGGTTATGTCTAGAACGAAATAGCCCTGTATTCGATAAAACCTCTCACCACAAAATAAAATATCCCTTTAAAATTTAATCATCAACTGCTACCAGCCACATTTTAGGCTGTAACTTGTATATTCTGCGTTGATAACCGAGGGGAAATAGTTAGTTTAATTTCTTTACCAATTTTTTGTTCAACAAGCCTGAGGTGATAATTTTTTTGCAAATTCATCCAAAGTTCAGCCCCAGTACCAAACCATCGTCCTAGACGTAATGCAGTATCAGCAGTAATTGACCTTTTACCATTAATTATTTCTGTAATCCGATTTTTAGGGACATGAAGGAAACAGGCTAAATCACTCGCACTCATTCCTAATTCATGCAGTTCATCAGCCAGAATTTCGCCGGGATGAATAGGTGGACGCGCCATATTATTCTCCAGTTATAAAACTAAATATACCTAATTCAACAAAAAACGTTGCTGATTCCAGAGATGAAGCAATAAACTCGCCATCCTTCATCCCCTCATTCAGCAACGCCCATTATCTAGAAACTCAGTATTTAGACAGCTTCTGTGTTCTTTTCTCCGGTACGAATCCGAATCACTTGCTCAACAGGTGAGATGAAAATTTTACCATCACCAATTTCACCAGTACGGGCGGCGGCGATAACTTTATCTACCACCATATCAACCTGGCTGTCTTCCACAACGATTTCTACCTTCAGCTTTTGCAGAAACTCAACCGTGTATTCCGAACCCCGATATCGCTCAGTTTGACCCTTTTGCCGTCCGAAACCCCGAACTTCAGAAACAGTCATACCCACAATTCCCGCATTGACTAAAGCGATTTTCACTTCATCAAGCTTAAATGGACGGATAATAGCTTCTACTTTTTTCATTTTTTCACTCCTGACTTCTAATAGCTTCGTTTATATATCTAACCAGATTCGCTGTCTGAAGCTGTAACTATAGTGGTACTTGTTTGAACCAGGCGCGTAAATGCTCTGCCTGAACAGTTCTAATACCAAGAGAATTTTCCCAGCTACTTCACAACCCCCCACTGGTAGCCGTGTTCATATCAGCTAATTATTCTGATTTGCAAACAAGGGACGCACAACTAAATACCCAGCACCAAAAGCAGTCACCATAATGAAAAAGATGGTGAAGACTAACAACCAGCCACTGAGTTCCTTTACCTCAGGCTTGGGGACAGCATAATAACGGACTTCTTGTTCTTCAATAAAGACAGGTTCTCGAATTGGGAAACTCGTGTCCACAAAGTCATCGCGGCGGCTTTTTTGGGGAGGAACACGGTTTGCTTGCTGACGTGGAGGCGCTGGATTTGCTGGATGCTTGGTTGGACTTTTCGCCTGGGTAGCAGCACGAGGCACTGGTGGAGAAACGGGTGCGGCAGAGGAATCAACCAACTTTTGCAGCTGTAAACAAGACTCAACTACCTTAGCAATTTCTTGGCGGAGTAGTTGATTTTCTTGAGCTAGTTGGTGATTTTTAGCTGTGAGTGCATCAGATTTGGCTTGTGTTGCTTGTAACTCCGCTGTCAATTCCCGGTATACAGAAAGTGGTACAGAGGGGGAGTAGCCTGGAGTAGTGGGTGGGTGGCTGTGAACAGAACCTGTGGTTGTTCGCATCGGTGGCTTGGTATCAAAATAAAGTAATTTAGATTAACAAGAGATACTACCAGAGTATAGTTTGTCCTGAAACTATGCCCAACAACAATAATAGAAAAATACCCAGAGGCAAAGATTTTAATAACAAAGTAGGGCAGGAAGTTGGAGATTTTACCAGCCTTACAAGGAATTGTCTTTCTCAGCGCTATTTTGCAACAAGGGGAAAAAATGTCCTACAGGGCCTTGTCCTTTGCCAATGTTGAGGGAGTAGGTAAGTGCGGTGGTGACATACTGCTTTGCCTGTTGCACTGCTGACCACAAATCTTTGCCCAAGGCCAGATTAGCAGCGATCGCAGCTGATAGGGTACAACCAGTACCGTGAGTGTTTTTCGTATCTACTTGTTTTGTCGTCAAAGTTTCCCACCTTTGCCCATCAAACCAGATATCAACACCACGCAAATTTCCCTGCATTCCTCCACCTTTGACTAAAACAGCCTTTGTCCCTAAATTTTGGTGAATGATTTGGGCAGCTAGTCGCATTTTCTCTAGAGAATCAATCTCTAAACCGCTCAAAATCTCAGCTTCGTAGCGATTTGGCGTAATAATAGCAGCTTGGGGAATGAGGGCATGGCACAGAGTACTCACAGCCTGATCATCAATCAATTGTGCCCCTGTGCGTGACACCATCACCGGATCAACCACTAGGTTAGCAATTTGTAAAGCTTCCAGTTGCTGGGCAACAGCAGAGATAATTTCTTGGTTGAGTAACATTCCCGTTTTTACAGCCTGTACGCCGATATCCTCAACTACTGCTTGAATTTGCGCCACAACCGCCTCAGTTGGCATCGCATCGACTCGCCTCACCTCTACAGTATTTTGGGCTGTAATGCAGGTGATAGCACTAGTGCCGTGGACACAATGAAAAGCAAAGGTGCGTAAATCACTTTGAATTCCCGCACCACCGCCGCTATCTGAACCGGCAATGGTTAAAGCAACAGGTATTCTTGATGAGGAGTTGGCGTTCATAGGTCAATTTTGTTTAAAAAGATTTTTCGATGGCACAAAACAAAAATTAGCAAAAAAATCTATAAATGAGTAGTAGGTTTTTATTCATTGAATTGATATATTAATCATAATCATATTTAAAAGCTAACGGTAAGATGAAAAAATTGTCTTCCCACAGTATGAACTCAGATGATCGTGGTTATTTTTTGCAAATAGCGCAAGATGGATGGGCTGAGGTGAATTATGTTGAAACCCTGGCTAATAAAATCAGAGGCAAGCACTATCACAAAGAAACATCTGAACTTTTTTTCATTATTTCCGGTGAGATAAAAGTAAGCGTAGAGAATTTATCTTCTGGTCAATCAACTGTGTTCGTGGCAAAAAAAGGTGATAATTTTATAATCGAACCTGGGGAATTTCATACTTTTCATACCATAACCGACTCACAATGGATTGCTATGCTTTCTCAAAAGATAGATCCTCATAATCCAGACTTTCATCAAGTCAAAGATTTCATCACGCTGTAAATAGTAATAAATAATATTTTGTCTGCGGATAAATCACTTGAAGTATCCCGTAAACTTTGTGTGGTTTTACTCTGCAAAGTTCTTTGGCGTTCTGTAGAGGTCAGCCCTTAGCTCGTTCGCAGCGTACGGGGTTAAGATAAGTTAAGTGGACAAAAACAAGTATCAGGGATTTATGTGCCATTTTAGGAGTGATTTCAAGGAATACGGCGTTTGAGGTGACAGACTGGAATCCTGCGGCTGAAGCTATCTGTGGTTATAGTTACCATGAAGCACTGGTCCGCCATGCAGCAGGACTGTTAGTAGCTGAAAGTTCTAGAGAAGCAGTCAACCAAGCCTTCGCAGCATTGCTAAAGCAAGACGGGGGAATTCACTAAGATTCCGATTCAGCAATCCCAGCAGTGAAGCAAACACTTGAGCGCAAATCAGGACTCCCCACTCTCGGAATGCAAGCTTTGCAATGCTCCCTGCAAATACTTGCCCCATTTAGCGGCTAAAGGAATTTCTGTAAACGGAACGCGCACCGACTTAGCACCTGGGGAAAATAGAAATTCTAACTCAATCGCCCGGCCTTTCTGGGGTGGATTTTCTAGATCTGCTTCTTTGTGATCAACCAAAAAACGGATTTGTTGGACTTCTAGTAGAGAAAACGTTGCTAGGTGAATTGGTCCTTTGGGTGTAGGTTTACCCCAAGTGATATTGTTACCTTTTTGACCTAAGACTGCATAAATATCGTACTTAGCCCGTTCAAATTGCTCTGCCCAGATGCGATAAGCCTCAACTTTTTGATACTCTTTTGACCCCTGCCAAGCTAACCAGAAAAATACCACTAACAGTGGCAACCACAAAAGACCACGTTCCATTGCTTCAACAGTCCTGTGCGAAGTTTGTAACTAAAATGCAAAATA
The DNA here is from genome assembly GCF_000317535.1 of Cylindrospermum stagnale PCC 7417. Classification (NCBI taxonomy): domain Bacteria; kingdom Bacillati; phylum Cyanobacteriota; class Cyanophyceae; order Nostocales; family Nostocaceae; genus Cylindrospermum; species Cylindrospermum stagnale. Next base: position 1,507,945 of record NC_019757.1, on the reverse strand, counting down.
CACCAACAAAGGAGCGAGATAAGTTATTGTAGTGAACAAACTAGCAAAGAGCAGTGTTCAGTTGGTGTCAGCAACTCACAACTTGAATTAGCGGGCGATTAGCCCAAGTTATAGTTGATATTTGCTCAAGCTGAGTCGTTTTTGAAGACTCTGTTAACGGCACAAGCTCTGTTTTCTCTCACGCCTCTATTCGTAATGGGTTGACACAATTACTGCGAGATTCTATGAGAAGGCTTATATTATTGTGTTTGTTTGTCATTGGGCTAGGAGCTAGCGTGTTTGGGTTCCTGAATTTTCAGGGATTGGCAGCTAAAGGTGAATTTGAGACGATTCTGCTAGATTTTCGGGAAGATATTCCCGCAGCAGTCGTACAGCAGGATCTGCAAGCGATCGCCAAACTTTACAACGTTACACCCCAACTGGATAATAAATTCTCAGCGTCAGACAATGTGTACATTATTAAAGGCGATCGCGATCGGCTGAAAAAACTGAAAGCATCGACCTTCGCCAAAGCTACGGAAATCATCGAGCCAAATTACATTTACAGCAAGATTCCCCAACCAGGTGAAGCCAAGTGGCTAGGGGAATTTTTGACAGAGCAAGATGATCAAGAGGTAAATCCCTCATTAACTGGCCCTAACGACCAATATTACAGCAAGCAGTGGAACCTGCACAAAATCGGCGTTGAAGGCGCCTGGACTCTCACCAAAGGTAGCGGGATCACCGTTGCTGTAATCGACACCGGGATTACTAAGGTGCGCGACTTGTCTGAAACAAAATTCGTCAAAGGCTACGATTTTGTTAACGACCGAGAAGAAGCCACAGATGACAACGGACATGGTACCCATGTAGCTGGTACCGTAGCCCAAGCCACTAATAACAAATATGGCGTCGCCGGCATTGCCTACGAAGCCAATCTCATGCCCCTAAAGGTATTGAGTGCCAATGGTGGCGGGACTGTTGCCGATATTGCCGAAGCGATTAAATTTGCTGCCGATAAAGGCGCAGATGTGATCAATATGAGCTTAGGTGGTGGTGGTGAAAGCCAACTGATGAAGCAAGCGATTGAGTATGCCTACAAAAAAGGCGTAGTCATCATTGCCGCAGCGGGGAATGAAAGCACCAATGGGTCCAGCTATCCAGCCCGTTATCCCCACGTCATCGGTGTTTCCGCATTCGGACCCGATGGGGAAAAAGCACCTTATTCTAACTTTGGTGCTGGCGTTGATATCTCTGCCCCTGGTGGTAGTGAAGGTGGGGCAATTCTGCAAGAAACGATCACTGAAAACGGCGAAGCAGCGTTTCTGGGACTCCAAGGCACAAGCATGGCTTCTCCCCACGTTGCTGGTGTAGCAGCCTTGATTAAAGCTGCCGGGATTAAAGAACCAGATGAAATTTTAAAAGTCCTCAAGCAGTCGGCCAGAGTTATCCAGGATGATGGTTTGAACTATTATGGCGCTGGACAACTTAATGCTGAGGCAGCAGTCAAACTTGCCACCCAAGGGCAAATCAGTTTTCCTGATTTCTTCCGCTGGTTGCGAGATAATGGCTATCTCAACCCTGGTTTCTGGATTGATGGCGGTGCGATCGCACTATTGCCTAAAATTTTAATGGTATTGGGTTCCTATCTCCTCGCTTGGTTTTTACGGGTTTACTTCCCCTTTGCTTGGAGTTGGTCTTTATCCAGTGGCTTAATAGCTGGCAGTTCAGGGTTATTCTTTCTCAAAGGAATTTATATCTTTGACCTTCCCCAGTGGCCCTTGCGAGTTTTGGGCAGTTCCATCCCCGAATTAGGCAACGCCCTTCAGGGAACTGATGCCTTGAATCCCCTATTTGCCAGCGTGTTGATTCCGATTATTCTAACCGCCTTGCTGCTAGGACATCCGAGTGGGAAATGGTTTGCCATTGGTTCTACCCTAGGCATAGCGGCGTGCTTGACTGTAAGTGCATTTTATGACCCAGCGGTTTGGGGGCTGGGAAGTAGTAACTTAGCTCGCATCTTCCTAATTGCCAATGCCATACTTTGTTATGGACTGGCTCGTTTAGCATTGCCAAACGAAGGCAAAACAGCCTAAATTCCTGAAGGAAAAAGGCACTTTTCTATTAATTAGCCTTTTTCCTTCTCTCAACTCTCCATCCTCAACACCCAGAACTGATCATGAGCATTACAGTTACAGGCACAATCCAACGCCGCGAAATTGGTATGGGCGCATGGGCGTTAGTCACAGACGAGGGCGTTACCTACGAAATTCTCAAAGGCGCTGACAAAAACTTACTCAAATCAGGACAAAAAGCCAAAGTCACAGGACAGGTGCGAGAAGATGTCATGACAATTGCTATGATTGGCCCTGTCCTAGAGGTAAAATCCTTTGAGTTAATTAACTCTGACTAGCCGCCGAACCCAGCACCTCTTGAATACGGCTTCTAAATTCCCCTTTGGGATGTCCGCCTTTCACCTCGCCAACAATCTGAAAATCTCCTTCTGGAGAATCACAGATAATGTAAGTAGGCCATCCCATATCTGATTTATCTGGATACTGAGTTAGCAGAATTTTGCGATACTTGCGGTAAGTAGCTGTATCCTGCATTTTCACATCGATAAATTGCAAACTCAGTTCCTCAGCCACCTTTTGGTCATAAAAAGACATCTTGTGGCAGATGCCGCACTCTTCAGAGGAGAACTTAATCACGGCTAAACTCATTGGCTAGTGACTCTCTCGGTTCTAAGTAAAATACTTTAAGATATGTTATAAAATACTAGCAGATTGCCAGTAGCCTAACAATGGCAATCAAGCAATTATTTGATAAGATTCTATAAAAATTATTAAGAATGCTATTATATATCGCGGCGATCATTCTGGAGTCGGCTCTTGGGCTGAAAATGTAATCAAAGCGATTCAGAAACTAAGTTTTGCTCTTTGCTAAAAACAAGAGTACACTTAGAGTCTACCAGGTGGTAGCAACAGTCCTTAGCATCGCACCTGTGGCGTTAGTATATTTCCACAGACCCTTTTGGTGGATAGGCGATACAAGCCAAATCGTTTCCGAAAAAACCCCCAGCGGGTGTTAGCCAACAGGGGGAGTTAGTTATCAGGGTGCATCTACCAATTAAATGTTCTCAGGTGTAGCACAAGCCTCCGGATAAATTTATCGAAAGGTCGCTAGTTATTATTTAAAATAAAAAACCCCCAGCGGGTGTTAGCCAACGGGGGGAGTTAGTTATCAGGGTGCATCTACCAATTAAATGTTCTCAGTTTGAGTTATAGGTTCCGGATAAAATTGTCATTACTAGGAACGTACAGCGACTGGTACTAACCAAACAAAAGCCCCATTGGGTGTTAGACAGCTAAGAGAGTTAGTTATCAAGGTGCATCTACCAATATTCCGTTCTCAGAGCCAGCAATATATTCCAGATGAAATTGCCAAAATCTAGTTTTGTGGTGGTATAAACAAAAAACCCCCAATGGGTGTTAGCCAACCGGGGGAGTTTAGTTATCAGGGTGCATCTACCAATTAAATGTTCTTGGTTGACTGACTACGCTCCGGATAAATCTGGGTGTGTCGCAGTTGTCACAGTTGCTAAACAAAAAAAAACCCCAATGGGTGTTAGCCAACCGGGGGAGTTTAGTTATCAGGGTGCATCTACTAAATTAAATGTTCTTGGTTGACTGACTACGCTCCGGATAAATCTAGGTGTGTCGCAGTTGCTAAACAAAAAAAACCCCCAATGGGTGTTAGCCAACCGGGGGAGTTTAGTTATCAGGGTGCATCTACTAATTAAATGTTCTTGGTTAACTGACTACGCTCCGGATAAATCTGGGTGTGTCGCAGTTGTCACAGTTGCTAAACAAAAAAAAACCCCCAATGGGTGTTAGCCAACCGGGGGAGTTTAGTTATCAGGGTGCATCTACTAATTAAATGTTCTTGGTTGACTGACTACGCTCCGGATAAATCTGGGTGTGTCGCAGTTGTCACAGTTGCTAAACAAAAAAAACCCCCAATGGGTGTTAGCCAACCGGGGGAGTTTAGTTATCAGGGTGCATCTACCAATTAAATGTTCTTAGTTGACTGACTACGCTCCGGATAAATCTGGGTGTGTCGCAGTTGTCACAGTTGCTAAAACAAAAAAACCCCCCAATGGGTGTTAGCCAACCGGGGGAGTTTAGTTATCAGGGTGCATCTACCAATTAAATGTTCTTAGTTGACTGACTACGCTCCGGATAAATTCAATCACATATTCTGACGCTGTGTACAAAGTATTTTGCTCATAACCTGTTCTAGGGTGGGAAAATGTTTGTCAAAAATATCGATCATTTCCCTCATAACTGGCATAATTAGGTGAGGTAAAGCCGCCATCAAGTATTGATTTGGCTTTTTTACCAAAAAACTGGGTTTAAAGCCCCGTCCTAGAAGGACGGCTTTTCTTTAATTTTCTCATTAATTCTCTGAGTACATCATTATGAGTACGGTTTGTTTCCAAGCAATACTCCACAAGTATCTCGTATTCTTCGAACATCTAATTGTTAATCTTTTTCTGATGTCATATTGCTGTCAGTTGTGAGATAATATTAGCATGAAAACGCTGAAGTTTAAGCTGTACGAACACAAACGGAATAGACACCTCTTGCGGATGATTAACGCCGCCGGGGTGATCTACAACCATTGTATTGCTCTGCATAAACGGTACTACCAGATGTGGGGTAAACACCTAAACTGTGCCAAACTTCAATCTCAAATTGCTAAATTAAGAAAACGCATTTTTTTCTGGCAATCAGTAGGTTCTCAAGCAGTACAAGATATCTGTCAACGCATAGAGAAAACCTATCAACTATTTTTTCAACACAACAAGAAAGGCGACAGACCACCAGGTTTTAAAAAGGTTAGAAAATACAAATTATTCACTCTTAAACAAGCAGGTTATAAATTGTCAATGTACTTTACCTAATTCACAGTCAAAACAACTTTAAAAGTCAAATTTATCGGTCTATTAAAATACAGGTATAGGTACAAGTAATCTCCAAAATATTGAGGGTATAGAGGGATTGCTGTTTATCCCTTGGGTATCCCAGAGTTAAAGGAATTATTGAGTCAGCAGTTGCCGTTGCTTGCCAAAATAAAAAACCCCTGTGGCTGTTAGCCAAGCAGGGGAGTTGAAGATCAAGGTGCATCTACCAATAATTTGTTCTGGGGGTCAGTAATCTGATCCGGATAAAGTCGCCAAAGCAGAAAAAGCAAAATGACACAGAATCAGAAACATTCCGTGGCAGGATGCATCTAAGGTATGAGAAGGAGCGAAAAATCGACTTGAAACTTTCGCGTTTCAAACCAGATTAGGAGGCGAACAGGAGAGGTTGTGACCCAGGAATTTCACATTTCCGTAACCCCAGTAGGGCAAAATGACTACTTGGTGCGGACGGAACAAGTCGCGCCTGGGGTGCCATTGGCAGAAGAACTGGTGACTTGGCCCGTAGCTGAGTGGTTAACGGCTGCTGGACATTTAATGAATGACCCATTGAAGTCGGTGTTGCAGGGTGATGTTATAGCCAGAAACTCTGTTAACTTGGTGGAGTTGGGTCAGCAATTTTATAACGCACTGTTTCAAGGCACTCTTAGAGATAGTTGGATTACTGCCCAAGGTATAGCCCAGAATCAACAACAGGTACTGCGCTTGCGTTTGGGACTCAAAGATACTAGGTTAGCTTGTTTGCCTTGGGAAGTGATGCATGCAGGCGATCGCCCCCTAGCTACTGGCCCTTATATCACTTTTTCCCGCTACCAAAGTGGAATTCTGACGGCATCGCGTTTGCCATCGAGAAACATCCCCACACCACAGGAAGCAGGTGGGGTAAAAGTGTTGATGGTGATTGCGTCGCCTACGGATCAAGTCCGTCTGGAACAGAAACAGGAAGCGATCAAACTCCAAGCAGAATTGCATCGGCCAATATTACGTTCTGGTGAAGGCAATTATCATCTGCCAGAAATTGAACTCACTATCCTAGACCAACCAGGAAGGGAAGAATTAACCCAAGCTTTAGAACAAGGCAGATTCCACGTTTTGCACTACTCTGGGCATAGTAACTTAGGCCCAAATGGCGGTGAAATTTATCTAGTTAGCAACAGAACCGGCTTAACAGAAACTCTGAGTGGGGATGATTTGGCTGGTTTGCTGGTTAACAATAATATCCAAATGGCTGTGTTTAACTCCTGCTTGGGGGCATATACAGCTAATGTCGATGGTGGTGGGGACTCAGGGGAACGTAACCTGACTGAAAGCCTGGTAAAACGGGGACTCAGGGGTGTTTTGGCTATGTCAGAACGGATTCCCGACGAAGTGGCGCTGACGCTGACACAATTGTTTTACCGTAACTTGAGTCAGGGATATCCCCTAGATTTGTGTGTGAGTCGGGTGCGACAGGGCTTAATCTCTGCCTATGGTTCTCACCAGATGTACTGGGCGTTACCGATTTTGTACCTCCAGCGGGAATTTGAAGGTTTTCTCAGCCCGGAAAATACCTTAGTTACAAGTGTGGAGTTACTAAATAATTATCAGCCAACCTTGCAGCCAAGCCCCACGGCGATGTATTCTGCTGTGACAGATGAGCTGGAGTTGCCTTTAGCTATGGAGGAAATGACCTCCTCTAATTTGATGCGGGATTCTGCTGAGTTAGACTGGCTAGGGGAAGAGACTTGGGGCGACCTCGTAGATGAAATTGAGTATGATGACCCCAGCTATGATGAAGATTTTGCCATAGTTTCGGATTTGTTTCGCCAGCTAGATGACCAAAAAGCCACCGCTGAAGAACCTCCGCTGATGGCGGAACTGATGCAACAGGAGGGAGACAATAATCTCCTCTCAAGGCAGGTGTCTGAGCAAATGGCTGTCTTGGAGGAGGAATTAGGGTTGCGGCGACAAGTTCCTACTAGGTCAAGTCAAACTGCTGAGAATTTGGCAGTAGATAGGGAAAGTCCCCGGCTGCCAACTTCACCACCAGTCCCAGTGGCAGATCACAGCGATCGCCAAAAGTGGCAGATTTTGGGTTTTGTGGGTGTGAGTGCGATCGCATTTCTCATCGGTGTAAATTGGTGGGGGCAAAATCGCTCTTGGGTTCTGTCTGATATTCCGCAAATTCCCACCCAGTCGCTAGTTAATTCTCAAAGCCTACCCATTGACTTGAAAACAGCGCCCACAGGAATTGTCACCGCCACCGCTACAGAAAAAATGAGCCTAGGGGACTTGCAACCAGGGCTGGAAGCTGTGGATGAATTACTCAACCGGGGGGCACTGGCAGCTGCTCAAACTGCTTTGAATCTCGTTGTGGATAAGCAAGCTGATGATCCAGCAGTTAACTTTAGGCGGGGGCGATTGGCGTGGCAGTTAGTCCAAATTGGGGACAAAAAATACAGTATTGATGATGCCCGCCGTTATTGGGAAATTGCGGTGAGAGATCAGCCAGATTCACTGGAATATAAAAACGCTTTGGGTTTTGCTTACTACGCAGAAGGCAATCTCAACCGGGCTAATGACTCTTGGTTCAAGGCTTTGGATTTAGCTCTCAAACCTCAGAATATAGCCTCTAATGCTTCAGTATCTCTAAAGAAGGTAGTGCCAAACGATGCTTTAACTTCTTATGCTGGGTTAGCTATAGGTTTATATAAATCGGCAAATAATCAACCTGTTGCCACCAAACGGGCACAATATATTAGTGAAGCGATTAAACTGCGGCAAATGGTGCTTAAGGATGATCCGGTAGATTTCCAAGTCGATAAATTGGCTCACAACTGGCTGTGGACTGAGAAGGCGATTTCTGATTGGCGATCGCTTCTTCAAGAGGAAAGTAAGTAGCTGGGCGTAAATAATTAAAGGTTTGTAGTGAGGGCTGAAGCCCTCAAGTAGGGCTAAAGCCCTTACTACGAGCTAGTTTAATTATTTTTTATAGATGAAATCACAACGATATTTTCAACCGTCGATAAAACCCTTTGTAGCTGCTATCACAATACTAACAGCAGGATGATCAACAGCTTTTTCAAAAGCTTCTGTTCCTGCTTCTTTGATCGCATTAACAACGCGAGCTTTTAGAGTTGGCTTACTTTCAATTTCCTCAATTGCTCTTGCACCAACAATCCCATTATTTGAATATTTCTGTGAAAGTTGATCAAGGAGTTCTTTAATATCTTTTGCAGCTTGTGCCAAGTTTTGGGAATTGTTGATTTGAGTGCCGATTTTGTCACCCATGACTTTATCACCAGCAACATTATCTCCAGAACCATATTGATTATAGGTTGACATATTATTATTTCGCTTTTGATGAATTTGATTTTTTTGCTCTTGAACTTGAGTTACATTAACAGATATATTCGGCATCTGGTTAATTTTAAAGTCTTCCCTCTCTGTAAATAAATTATCTCTACCTCTATCTATTACATCATCAATCAAATCCAAGACATTAACCATTTGATAACTAACGTCGCATTCTACCTGGGATCGTTTGTCTGAAATACGTTTTTTTAAGCTTTCAAATTTATAAAAATGTGGCTTTTGACTGCCTTTGCAGGTGTCGCAATTACAGGGAATTAACTTGTTGTACTTCAGTTTCTTGTAGGCGTTATGAATTTTATCAAGTTCGTAAGTTACTATTGTCAATAAATCTTTTTTGTGACTACCTGCAACCCGAATTTTAATTTCTCGCTGGTCGTAAAATTCAATTATTTCTGCCTTTGTCGCATCCTTGCTGAGAATAACTCCACTTTTCCAGACATATTTTTGTTCATCAATAAACTCATGTATAGCAACTATGAACTGAGTAACAATACCTTTGGGCATGAAGTCGTAAGTGTAGCGTAGGATGAGATTTTCGCTTTCATTCCAATGATATTTAGGCTGTTTTTCAGTTAACAGTTGCGGTGCGATATAAGTTTTGGGGCTGTGGGGAATTTCATAACACAGCTTGAAATTGATCATTAATTGTAGAAGTTCGCCTCGCTTTGTGGCATATTGTTCTTCATGCCAGATATTTTGCAAGTCTTTCCATGTGAATTTTCCCGAATTGTTAATAACTTGTTTATCGTCTAAAACTCTGTAAACTGCCTCAGTACCCCACTTAGGTTTGAGAATGACGATATTATTTAAAATCGGGTCATCTTGGAAGTGCAAGCACACGCCTAAATCGTGCAAATAGCTACTTAACTGCAACTTGTTTTTTAGTAAAGTAAAGCCATTTGTCTGGCAGATTTGCAAATATTCTGCCAATCTGATGTAGTTGCGTGAATCGTTCTCCAAAGCTTCCCGGACTTTTACCCAAGTTTTGGGGAGTGGTATACCAATATGAGGTAAAGAAGTGATTTGATGTTGGATTAGTTTCAACAGTTCCGGCAAACCTCGCTTAGTATCAAAGTTAGTTGCTAAGGTTTCTTTTAAGTTATTAAATCGTCCCCGTAATTGTGGTTCATTGATTTCTCTGTGGCGGTCTTGCTTCTCGTTTTTGATAATTAACAAGGGACTGTTATCAGTTAATAATTCTACCACATTTAACCAATAGTGAAAATCTGTGTCTTCCTTGCGGGTATCTGCTACTAAAATATAGAGGGAACGCTTAGTGAGAAAAAATTGGTGGGTGGCGTGGTAAATTTCTTGTCCGCCAAAGTCCCAGAGATTAACCTGAAAATCTCGCCCATCTGCTGTGAAATGCCACGGTATCACCTCAATACCCTTGGTCGAGTCCTCATCTTGCAGTTGATAATTTTCGTTTTCAATTTTCTTTGCTAAAGTGGTTTTCCCTGCACCCCCTTCACCGATAATCAGCAACTTTGCCTCATACAGATAGTCTGTTCCCTCTGCTTCCAGTTGGCGGAAATAATCCCTAATTGCCTCAATACCTTTTTTAACGACTTCTAGCGGTGGTTTTTCAATAGGGTTGCGGCGTAAATCCAGAGAGGTGAGATTATGCAGTTGGGCGATCGCATCTGGCAGCGTTGTGATTTCGTTGCCTCTTAAATCTAGAGTGGAGAGATTTTGCAGTTTAGCGATCGCATCAGGCAGCGTTGTGATTCGGTTGCCGCTTAAATCCAGAGAGGTGAGATTATGCAGTTTGGCGATCGCATCAGGCAGCGTTGTGATTCCGTTGTTCCATAAACTCAGAGAGGTGAGATTATGCAATTTGGCGATCGCATCAGGCAGCGTTGTGATTCGGTTGCCGCTTAAATCCAGAGAGGTGAGATTATGCAGTTTGGCGATCGCATCTGGCAGCGTTGTGATTCGGTTGCCGTTTAAATTTAGAGAGGTGAGATTATGCAGTTTGGCGATCGCATCTGGCAGCGTTCTGATTCTGTTAACGCTTAAATTCAGTGTGGTGAGATTATGCAGTTTGGCGATCGCATCTGGCAGCGTTGTGATTTTGTTGACGCTTAAATTCAGTGTGGTGAGATTATGCAGTTTGGCGATCGCATCTGGCAGCGTTGTGATTCCGTTGTAGCTTAAATCCAGAGAGTTGAGATTTTGCAGTTGGGCGATCGCATCTGGCAGCGTTGTGATTCCGTTGTGGCTTAAATACAGAGTGGAGAGATTTTGCAGTTTGGCGATCGCATCAGGCAGCGTTGTCATTTCGTTGCGGCTTAAATCCAGTTCCTCCAACCAAGTCAGTGCAAACACCTCAGCAGGAATTTCTGTTAATTTATCTTTGTCTGGAGTCCCCCAATCATTTCTTAAATCTAATTTAATCAGCCGTTTCTCTTTCGCTTCTCGGATTTTTGCTAGAACACTTTGAGGTGTGGTTGCCATGCTGCTGCCTTACCGCTAAAAGAAAACGCCCGCTGATAGAAACCAGGTTTCTAGAAATATCTACACCTGCGTTAACGAGTTTTACGCAATTCTCAGTGTAAATTATATTGCTTTTCGGTTGAATTCAGCACCATTTCATCGGTTTTTGGCAAATCTCACCCTCCTATCCCCTTCCCGTCACTTTCAGGGGCAGTTTCAAAGCTTCACTCTGTGTCGGCTACCGTGTACACATAAGGCTTTTAGAGTTGCCTCACACTGTGTAGATCCCCCCAACCCTCCTTGGAAAGCTACCGTGGACACACAAGTTTTCTAGAGTTTCCCAACACGGTGTAGATCCCCCCAACCCCCCTTAAAAAGGGGGGCAAGAGACTCTTAAAGTCCCCCTTGTTAAGGGGAGCCAGCGCGGTCTTGGGGGTCTCCCCCATGAGCGACTGGCGTGGATTTAGGGGGAGCTATGACGATTTTGGTTTTGTATAGAGATGTATGTACACGTTAGCTGTGTTGGAGAGATGTCTTTCGTCGATAAACGCGACAATCTGCAAAGCGATAAAATAATAAAAAAGTATGAATATCTCGGAACTATTTCAAAGCCTTTTGTAGTGTTCCGAAGCGGATAAATAATTGTAAAAGTTTTGTAAAAGTGCGAAAATTCTCATCTAGAAGGATAGCGTCATGAATATATCTGTCACAACTACCAAAGTCTACGACGAAATCATAGATTTTATTGCTGCTGGTACAACCCCCGAAAGTGTGATTAAGTTTCACCTTTCCGAGACAGCGCAAGAACGTTTAGAGGATTTAATTTACGCTGCTAAAAATAATGAATTGACGAAAGATGAAAAACAGGAATTAGACTTTTTTCTAACTCTAGAACATATTATGACTCTAGCCAAAGCTAAGGCTCATAAGTACAGTAACGCTGAGGGTAAATAAAATGTCTCGTTCTTACATTAGTGTAGATCTACGGCATTTAGTTGCTGAACGTGCTGGTAATATCTGTGAATATTGTTTAATTTCAGCAGAAGATAGATCATCTGGCTGTCAAGTTGACCATATCATTAGTGTTAAACATGGTGGAGCAACAACAGCAGATAATCTCTGTTATGCTTGTGTTTTCTGTAATTTGCAAAAAGGTACAGATTTAGGTTCTATTAATTGGCGAAATGGTGAACTTGTCAGATTTTTTAACCCCCGGAGAGATTTTTGGGGTGATCATTTTCGACTTGATGAGGCTGTAATTCAATCACTTACAGATATTGGTGAAGTCACAGCACGTATTTTCGATTTCAACAACGATGAACGGATTTTAGAGCGACAATTATTGATAGAAGTTGGTAGGTATCCATCAGCAGCCGCAAAGCAAAGAATTAATAAGTGAATTAGGATATTTTTCTGTTGGTTGGGAATTGGAGGCGGAGCCTTATGTAATGCATTCCCAGTCAGAGACTGGGAACGAGGAAATGAGACATTTAAACTTTAGCTGTAGTAGCGGGTAAATTTACCTTTAACCGCTTTAGCATTGCTTCTCGCGCTTGGATTGCTAATTTATCATCCAACGCTTCTAGGGTAATTGGCTGCTGATACTTTAGCCGCAAGGCTGTTTGAATCAACCAGTCAGCGACAAAAGGATTTTTTGGTAACAATGGCCCGTGGGAATAAGTGGCGATCGCATTTTGATAAAATGCACCCTCTGTCCCATCCTCACCATTATTCCCCAAACCATAGACCACACGCCCCAAAGCTTCCACCTTTCCTAGCTTTGTCCGTCCACCGTGATTTTCAAACCCCACCAAATAGGGTGTAGTTCCCGTCATCTCTTTTAAGTCCTGCGCCAACCGAGAAGCTGTAACTTCAATTACCAAGTTACCAATGCAGCGCTTAGTATTTTCACCAGGATGGACAGAAACTAAATCCAGAATTCCCAAACCGTCGATTCGCTGTCCTAATCCCGGTTCGTAATAATGTCCTAGCAATTGGGGAGAACCACAGGTAAAGACTCCCGGCGTCCCATTTTCGATTTTCTCGCGCATGGCGTCAGCTTTCGCACCCTGCAAATCCCGCATGACGATCTCTTGCTGACGATCTTGTGCACCACCACCAACAATCACATCTACAGACTTAATATCCTCTGCTGTGGAGTTTTGATCGAGAGGTAACACCTGCACATTATACCCCCGCCACTGAGCGCGACGTTCTATAGTAATCACATTTCCGCGATCGCCATAGGTACTCATTAGCGTCGGGTATAGCCAACCAATTGTGATTTCCAACTGTGGAGAATTCATAACTTTTTACCCATAACCGTATAACTCATAATTTTTTCTCCTTATGCTCGGAGAATCCGGTGCAGATCCAACACTGGTGGGTCAATTTCCGTTTGGGACAGCATATCGTGAATTTGTCCTCGGTGGTGGGTTTGGTGGTTAAAAAAGTGAGCCACCAACAAGTTAATCGGGTCGGTATAAATCGTACCCTTGACATTTTCGTAAGTAATCGTTCCCACCAAGAATTCAGCTTCTAAACCAGCAATAAATCCTTCGATGCGCTCATCTTCTAATACACGCGCTGTACGTAGCTGATCAAAATCATCATAGAGAATAGCATCAAGTCCTGTGGATGAAATCTCTTCACCTGCAAAGCGTCCCATCCAAATGCGATCGCCTACCATTATATGATTCAGTGTCCCGTGAATACTTTTGAAAAATGCCGGTCGGGTCTGCTTCCGTTCTGCATCGGTTAGCAGCGTGCAAACTTCATATAACCGCCGATTTGCTAGAGAATTGTAACGTGCGAGCATCTGAAAATGTTGAATGGGCATATAGCTGATTTGATGATTTCGTATTTTATGTAACAGTTTTTTGGTATCATTGTCACGATAATCACAAAATAGCTAACGAGAAATTTAGCCAGAAATCTGGTTATTAGTTAAATTATTTCTGTTTAGGGTACAGAGGGCAACAATTTCACTTCACAACCAGATCAATAATTTTATGGATTGCAAAACTGCTACTTTGGCTTACCAAACAGAAGTTCATCTGGAAAAAATTCGCGATACTTTTCCAAATGCTTAGTAATTTTTCAAAGACTAATATTTTAAAGTCTGTGCTGTCGGTAAATTTCTGAACTAAAATCTTAATGGAGAATTGTATATGCAGCTGATTGAAGCTCCCAATATTGCAGTAATTGCTTCGGAGAATGCGGTTCCAGTTTCTCAACTACCTCTTGTGTGGCAAGATATTGCAACAGGAGTGGCGAATATAGGACTCGATAATCCACAGAGTTATATTGAAATGGCGCAGTTGTTCCAATACAAGTTGGAGCACGGTGATGTAGACTTATTTAGCGATCGCCCAGAGCTAGCTCGCCTCAAACCGGCATTCTCCCAGCTATTCGGAAAACTAGCTTATGAAGCTCTGGACTTTTACGGTCATGACTTGATGATTGATAGCTATCCGAATTTTGCAAAAATTCTTCAAGATGTTGAGTCAAAGGGTGCAGAATATGCTAATGAAGTCAAAGTTGCTCGCATTGGGATAGAACTTTTTGATGAGTTTGGCTATGAAATGCCTGCTAGCTTCTATCATGTGCATCTAGCACCAATTTACCGAGATCATGTTTTTGAAGAACGCGCTTTACGCTTTGACAAGCGGGATATAGCACATAAGCGTTCTTGGGATGCTGTGCTACACGCGGGAAAAGTCTTCGCTATCCAAATGAAGGTACAAAGTATAGCCTCTAAATACGGCTTTACCTATCAACATGGTTGCGGTTGTAATTCTCATCTTTCTTCTATTGATATCTCTGAGGGAGTATTTGAATATGAATACAGTCCCGAAAAGCGTCAACGCTGGATTAGAAGTTTCATCTGGACTGCTTGGTATGAGTATGCTTTCTTTCCCATTGTGCCTAATACCAGCTATTTAGTTTAAATTCAAGATAATCCTAACTAAGCAAACGCAGAACAAATAACCCCTGATATTTGATTGGAGTGTAGCAACTCTAATATATTAGGGGTTTTTTCAACTTGCTAATAGGTTGAAATCTACACTTACGCTATTTGCTTGCAATACCTGATGATTTATCTAACTTGTGTAAGTTTTAATTCTCTGAAGGAGTTCCCGCAATTCATCAAGATAATTTATAGTGAGGATACCTCGCTGAATTGTCTTTAATTGCTCTAAATCAGTAATTTGAGAGATTTCGGGCATCAGTTGTAAACCGTCACTGCCAAATTTTATTTCTAAACTTAGTTCGATACTTGATAGTATGCCTCGTTTTTCTCCTTCTATCAAAATCTGTTGATACCAGGGAGACTCGCGTAATACTGCCATATCCCACCTCATGATTTGCTGTACTAAAGCACTATCTAATACAAACGTAGCAAAAAAAGCCATAACCGTTTCTAACTGGCTCAATTTCTCATCAGCGCGGAGAATTTGCAATGCTCGTTGCACCGTCGAAGTTTCTGCACCACCTTTGAGGATGGGTACAAAAGGCAGCAATAAGGGAATTGGTTGATTAAAAGCTATTTCTACATCAACTTCCCAAAGATTAATCACGCGATAGTCTTGACGCGCTTGTAAGCCTGCAAATTCCCCTTTATAGCTTGTAGGAATTTCTACCTCACTTTTCTTCTTGTAAAGATATCTGAAAAGTAAAAATGTCATGCTGAACACAGCCATAGCTACGCTATGCGAACAACATGACATTTTACGCTTTCCAAACATCCTCTTACAAAATTTTCCGACCAGTCAAGACTTCCCGCACTTCTAGCATGGCTGAATAGGTGGGTAGGATGTGTAAAGTTTGATTTGCTGGTGTATGCTCTAAGGCGGTGGCGATCGCACAACGCAAATCTTCTTCTACAATCAAGTTAACTGGACTCTCAACAGATTTCTGGCTATAACGCAGACGTAAGGCCAGATCATAAACGCGATCGCCACTTACAACCAAAGTCCCACCCCGTTCGACCAGTTTTTCTGTGTCTACATCCCAAATCCATGATACATCTGTACCATCGGGAGTGCGATCATTTAAGACTAGCAATGTAGTTTTATCAGTGCTTTGAGTGACAACGCGAATAGTTTCATTCGTCCCTACGGGATTTTTTGATAACAGAATTCGTACCCGTTTACCGTCAATTGTTAAATCTTCCGCCCGACCAAAAGCAGCTTGAAAATTGTTAATTGTATCTCTGATTGTCGTTTCATCAACTCCCAACTCCTGGGCGGCTGTTGCGGCGGCTAGAGTGTTATATTTGTTGTACAAACCAACAAGAATTTGCGACCATTCCCTACTTTCCAAAGTCGGTTTACTCTTCGTAAAACCACAACTAGGACAAGTGAAATCTCCCAAATGAGATAAATAAACACCTTTGTAATCTAGAGAATGTCCACACTTAGGACAGTAGATAGAATCAACAGCGTGAGGTATTGCTTCTAGATAATTTTCTGGTTCATTCAAGCCAAAAAATAACACCCGTTGGGGTAACTGCTGACCGAGAAGTGATAAAGTCGGGTCATCAGCATTGGGGATAACCACAGTTTCTGGTGGTAAGGTAGCGATAACCTTTGTCCAACGTTTGCTAATGCTGTCTACTTCCCCGTACCTGTCAAGTTGGTCACGGAACAAGTTTAAACAAAGGATGATGCGCGGTTGCAGCGGTTTTAATACCTTGGGTACAATATTCTCGTCAACTTCCAAAATGGCATAATCTACATCCAGCGTGCCCAGCAAGTTAGCGTGTTCAATCAACGCTGTCATCAAGCCATTTTCCAGATTTGCACCTGTAGAATTATGGGCGATGCGGTATCCTTTGTTTTCCAACATCGTGCATAACAGCAGCGATGTGGTAGTTTTGCCATTAGTACCAGCAATCAAAATTACCCCGTTTTTGACTTGCTGACTCAATAATTCTAAAATTCGGGGTTCAATGCGACGGGCAATCGAGCCTGGTAATACACTACCGGCTCCCAAATGTAGCATAGGCGCAGCCCGTCGAAGAAATCGCACTAAAAACGTGACGCTTTTCGCCACTGACACCGCCAAACCTAGTCGCAGTCTATCTATCAATTGTATTTTGTTTCCCACAGCGGTTGCTAAAAATAGCCTTTAATTGCAAATTTAATTTTGAAAGTCTAGCGAATCCTTACCAAAAAAGCCAGACATACCAATTTTGGATTTTAGATTTTGGATTGAGAATACTGTTTCCCCAGCCATTAACGAGAAAGCATCCCACTAAGCGTTATCTTAAAAAATGGTGCGTGGACGTAATTATATCTCCAGCCCAGTTGGCTGAGTTCAGCACAAACTTAGGGAAAATAGTAGCTTGAAAGGTTCCATTTGATGAATAGCATAAAGTGGCTTTTTTTACAAAATAAAATAATGGCTGATTGGCGACGGTTAGTATCTAAATGCTTGGTGCTACTTGCTTGTTTGTTCATTATAAGTATGCAGCCAGCATTAGCAGGTATCAAAGATGATAGATATGACGGCAATATTTTTGTGGTTTATGCTGGTAATGGCTCACTCGTGCCTGCCAGAGAAAGTCTCGCCCAAGCTTTAACAGAACATAAACCGACAATCTTGTTATTTTATGTCGATGACAGCAGCGATTGCAAGGAATATGCGATCGTGCTTTCACAGGTGCAGGCATACTATGGACGAGCATCTGAGATTATCCCTGTGGATGTCGATACCATCCCGCCCAAACAGACCTACGAACCCACAGAACCGGGATACTACTACGCTGGGGGTGTTCCGCAAGTCGTAATTTTTAACCAATCGGGTCAGGTAGTCTTGAATAAGAAGGGTCAAGTGCCCTATGAACAGATAGATGACAAGTTTCGAGAAATGTTGGATTTATTACCCCGCACGGAAACAACAGAGTTAAAGCGGCGTTCATTTAACGAGTTCAGTAGTGAGTTGAGTAAGTAAATTATCTTACTTTTGACTCTAATTTGGAAAACCTCTCACCTTGAAATGTAGAGACGCTACCGACAACATCTCTACATTTAATTTTCCCTTGAACCATTAGGGGCACAGCATTGCTGTGCCCCTACCACGTGTCGCACCCAACGTAAGAACCCTAATTTTAGTTTTATCTGATACTGCAATTAGATTTCTGTCAAGAGATAATGTTTAAATATCACCTCACATAGCTAGCATCTAACAAAAGTTAGGAGTTAGTCGCTAGTTAAGAACTAATGACTAATAACTAATCACTAATGACTAATAGGTTGGTTCTGATGTCAAACCTTTACACTACCCAGGAGTTAATCCAAGTTTTGGCAGCCGAACGCCAAGCTTGCCTGAAGGGAGAACGCCTAAAGTTAGAGTTACCAGTTTCTGGTAATCCTGTTATAGACCAGTTTATCAGAACTGATGGGCTGCAACAGTTCACCGCCTATCAAGATTTTAAAGCTGCTATTCACGATTATCAAAGAGAAAATCAAGTTTCTGGCATTATCTGGAAGAATGTGACGCTTAAAGGTCAAACCTTGCACTATCCAGAAGTTGATGCTGAATTAATTGCTTTAGCTAGTGACTTGGAAATATTAAAAGCAGCCAAAAATTCTATTTGGGAATTTTGGTTTGTAGTTACTGCGGCAATGGACTTACACTTGAGTTTTAGTAACGGCAAATTATACCAAAAAGTTAGCATTCTAGATGTTGAGAGAATTGCTCAGAGAACAGAGTGGGCAAGTTTGTGGAAGTATGAAAACTCTAACTTTTTAGAAATAATTTTGCAGTTGGGTTGGGGTAAACCAGAAGAAGCCAAATATAAAAGAGGAAGGCCACATTCAGGTAGTGAATTTATTCATGCGGTTAATCCTGGTAATCAACCTATTGGTTAATTTACCTCTCTCTACAAAAACTTTAGGTATACAAAATCATATACAAAATAGCCTTCATGTTTCTTGCAAAATATGCCACTCTATCTTTAGCAGAAATTCCACCTGCACAGAGGAGCGGTAGCATGAAAGTACGAGAAGTTATCAAGCGACTTGAAGCTGATGGTTGGTATCTTGATAGAACTAGAGGTAGCCATCGGCAACTCAAACATCCTGATAAACCTGGTACTGTTACAGTATCTGGTAAGCCAAACATTGATGTGCCTATTGGTACTCTGAAAAATATCTGGAGACAGGCTCAATTGGAGGAAGACTAATGCGTTATACAGTAATAATCGAAAAGGGAGAAACTAGTTATGGTGCTTATGTTCCTGATTTACCCGGTTGTGTGGCTGTGGGTGAAACCTTAGAAGAAGTGAAGCAGATGATTGCAGAAGCTATTGAATTTCATATAGAGGGAATGCTAGAAGACGGTTTACCTATTCCCCTGCCGTCAAGTGTTTCTCACGAAGTTGAGGTTTTAAAGTAATCCCACTTTGAGAAATAATGGCGATAGTCGAAACTCTGAATGCGATGACCACTAGCTCAATAAATTTACTCAATAACAAAAAACCCCGGCGAAACTAACCGGGGCTAAAGAAAAATTACGAATGACGATTTAGATATAGCAAATCATGGTTAAGAAGGTATTAGCTAACCCCCAAAGCGATGAGAACTAAAGCTGCGACGAATAAAAGTGCTGCTGCGCCTTGGAAGACATAGCGGCTTTGTTGCTCTGGTGAGGGGTAGGCGGCGTAGTAAGCTTTTGGCTCATTAGCGTAGTTATTCAGGATGCCTTGTTCGTTAACGGTGGTGTACATAAATTAAATTTTTTTCTCTTTTTATTAACTTATGTAAATAAATTTAACAACATTATTACAATTTGTCAATGGGGGTTGACACATAATTGCAGACAGATTTAATAAGAAATACTTATACTAGATCAGAGATGTCGAGGGTAGACGCTTAGTAGCTTTCTGCCAGATAGCTCTCTGTGAGGGTATTTCCGGGGGATATAGAGCCAGCAATCAGCACTGTAAATTTTGTCCTGACGGCACTGCTGAACTCCCCCTGAACAGATAAAATTTGTATCCTAAAGTTAATAGCTCTTAATGGTTCTTTTAAAAACTTGTGCAGTCAGATTTTAGGTTAATTGTTGATTTAGTTTCAGTTCTCGCCGTCGCAGCCTGTGGGGGACTGTTGGCGTCGCTGTTAAAACAACCTGTGTTATTGGGGTATCTCATCGGCGGGATGATCGTTGGCCCTACTGGGTTGGGGCTAATTAAAGAAGTTGTGCAGGTAGAAACCCTGGCTCAGTTTGGGGTGGCTTTTTTGTTATTTGCGTTGGGGGTGGAATTTTCGTTTGCGGAGTTGAAGAAGGTAAAAGCGATCGCACTTGGGGGCGGTGGACTGCAAATTATTCTCACCATTTTGATCACAGTTGTGGTGTGTGGCGTCACAGGAGCCTGGGGAACCTTACCCGCTAAAGGTGTATTTTTGGGGTCAATTCTCTCCTTATCTTCCACCGCAGTTGTGCTCAAGTGCTTGATGGAGAGCAACGAAACAGAAACGCCCCACGGACAGGTGATGCTGGGAATTTTGGTGGTGCAGGATTTAGCCCTGGGACTGATGATCGCCGTCTTACCCGCGCTCCACGAACCACCAGAAGTCATCGGCGTTGCGGTGCTAACAGCGCTGCTGTGGATAGCGGTATTTGCCGCTGGTGCAGTCGCCGCCAGTATTTGGCTAATTCCCCCTTTATTGAGAATGCTAGCCCGCACTGAAAGCCGAGAGTTATTTTTGTTAGGGGTAGTAACTCTGTGTTTGGGTATTGCTCTGCTGACAGAGCATTTGGGGCTATCTATCGAGATGGGGGCGTTTGTCGCCGGCTTGATGATTTCTGAGGTGGAGTACGCCGACCAAACCCTAACTTATGTAGAACCCCTGCGAGATATTTTTGCTAGTTTATTTTTTGCCGCCATTGGGATGTTAATCGACCCAGTGTTTTTGTGGAATAACCTAGAATTAATTCTCGGTCTGGTAGCCCTAGTTTTTGTTGGTAAATTTTTAATTATCACCCCCTTGGTGAAACTATTCCGCTATCCCTGGAAAACAGCCTTAATTGCTGGCTTGGGACTGGCGCAGATTGGGGAATTTTCCTTTGTTCTCGCCAGTGAAGGGCAAGCCCTGGGGTTAGTTTCTCGCCGCATATATTTACTGACTTTGGGAACCACAGCAGTCACACTGATGCTGACACCGTTTGTTTTGCGGTTGGTACCATTTTTATTTAACTGGGCTGAATCAATGCCTTGGCTGAAACCATACTTAGACGGAGAAGGTCAGCCACAGGATGTTTCGGAAGATGTGCCACAAAAAGACCATGTAGTAGTTTGCGGCTATGGGCGAGTCGGGAAGAATTTGGTGAAGTTGTTGCAACTACACCAGATACCTGTGGTGGTGATCGATCAATCGGAGGCGAGAATTCAGCAGTTGCGGGAGGCGGGGATACCTTATGTTTATGGCAATGGCGTGAGTTTTCATGTTTTGGAAACCGCTGGGGTCAACGATGCTAAAGGAATGGCGATCGCACTTCCTGACCCGATGAGCATCCGTCTGTGCTTGAAACGTGCTTTGGAATTGTGCCCAGAATTAAATTTGGTTGTTCGCGCTACCCAAGATAAAAATATTGAACTGCTTTACCAACTGGGAGCTAGGGAAGTAGTGCAACCAGAGTTTGAAGCCAGTTTAGAAATGGCCACCTATCTATTAACAGGTTTAGGTTTAGCGGCAGATGTGGTGCAACAGCAAATGCAGAAAATCCGCAATGACCATTATTTAGATTTGCGTCCAGAGCGTTCTGCTTCCGAGGTTTCCCGTTATTTACAGCAAGTTACCCGCGATTTAAACCGCCGTTGGTATGCTTTACCAGCTGATTCGCCCCTGATTGGCATGACCTTAGAAGAAGCGGATATGCGCTACCTCACAGGAACCAGTTTAATGGCGATTCGCCGCGCTGATGGCGAGGAAATCGATTATCCCAACAATCAAACTATATTGGCAGTTGGCGATCGCTTGTTGGTGGTAGGAGCATCTGAAGAACTGGCAGCTTTAGCCGAACTCGCTCAGGGACAAGTCGCTGTTCCTGGAGAAAATAGCGCTTGTCAGTGGATTACAGTCAAGGCTAATTGTCCAGTTTTGGGGAAAATTCTCGCGGATTTAGCGATCGGCGAACAGTATGGGGTGAAGGTGCAAGCGATGCGGCGAGATGGCAAGTTTATCCGCTTTCCTAATGGCAGTATGGATTTACGGGATGGTGATCAAGTGCTGTTGTGCGGTAGCCTGCCAAGTCTGAATCAACTACAACAGTTATTTGCCGCTAGCTGTAAACTGCCGCTGGCTATTGGAGTAGGTAAGATTGGTGAAGCAGAAGCCCTCAAAGAGTTTCTGCCTGGGGAAAATCGCTGGGAGTAGAGTCTAACTTTTGGGCTTGATGTAAGCGATCGCTTGCTTCCAAATTGTGATTTGCTGACTGTTTTCATCCACAATACACATACATTGTGGGTCTTGCCATAAAACCCTACCTGTGAGCAAATCGCCAGTCAGTAGTTTTAACTCAACCGTTGCGGTTTGTTTAATCAGGTTTTGCACTTGCCGAATACTAGGCAGTGAGGTATCAAATTCAGTTGTTGCCATTTTTGGTAAAGCTGTATGCACATAATTAAGGAATTGGGGACTGGGAACCAGGAAAGAGGAAAAAGCTATTACCTATTACCAATTACCTATTACCAATTACCCAATTCTTCATCATTAATAATTCATCTGCGGGAAAATGGCAATCGAATTTACTAAGTATCACGGTTTAGGTAACGATTTTATTCTGATTGACAATCGCTCATCATCTACACCACGACTGACGCCAGAGCAAGCTGTCAATTTGTGCGATCGCCATTTTGGTATCGGTGCAAATGGTGTAATTTTTGCCTTACCTGGCACAAAAGACACCGACTACACCATGCGGATTTATAATTCCGATGGTTCAGAACCGGAAATGTGCGGTAACGGCATTCGCTGTTTAGCAGGGTTTTTGGCAGAGTTAGAGGGAATGTCTCGCACTCAAGACCGCTATCGCATTCATACCCTAGCTGGTGTGATGACACCCCAACTCACAGAAGATGGCCAAATCAGGGTAGATATGGGTTTACCCCACTTACTCGCAGGCGAAATTCCCACAACTCTGGCAGCCGCTGACGCCAAAGTGATTAATCAGCCTCTAGAAGTAGCGGGACAATCTTGGGATGTCACCTGTGTCAGCATGGGTAATCCCCACTGCATTACCTTTGTCGATGATGTAGCCGCAATTTCTCTAGAAAGCATCGGCCCCCAATTTGAACATCACCCAGTTTTTCCCCAACGAACTAATACAGAATTTATTCAAGTGGTTAGCCGCGACTACGTGAAAATGCGCGTTTGGGAACGGGGCGCTGGTATCACCTTAGCTTGTGGTACTGGTGCTTGTGCTGCCTTGGTGGCTGGGGTGTTGACCGAGAAATGCGATCGCCGCGCGATCGTCGAATTACCAGGTGGCACCTTAGAAATCGAATGGTCAGAAATCGACCAACGGGTTTACATGACCGGGCCAGCAGAACGAGTGTTTACAGGTAAAATCTAACCTCTTGGGCTTGCGTAGGGCGGGCCAAAAAGCCTGCCATACCACTAAGACAAAACTATCCTTAACTAACTACAAATCTATAGAAAATTGGTATTAACTACCAGTTAATGTATTTAATATAACCTGAAAATTGAAGTCATCATAAAAGTTACACTTTCTTTATATATATTTATTAAGAGTAAATACTGAAATTTAGTGATCTCAGGCACTAGAACATAAACAAGATTTACTTGGTTATTAGCTTTGTTAGATGCTAAACATGGCTGCAATACTCAATTTATCTAGAATAATTATCTAAATATAGAAACTTAGCTATTTTTTTGGGGTTATTGACAGTATTATCACTTAAGTACCATAATGAATTTCTCACAAGGACAGAGATTAATATCATTGTGGATACACCTAAAAAAACTCTAGAGGAATTGCGACGGGTCTTTACCCAGATAGCTAAAGAAGATAAACAAATTGATCAAGCAGAATTTAAGTCAGCTTTAGGGTTGAAAGATGAATATTTTGTAGATCGGCTTTTTTCTATATTTGATACTGATAGTAGCGGCACTATTAAAATAGAAGAATTTTTAACAACTGTAGAAAACCTCGTTTTTGCAACCAGCGAAGAAAAACTGCAATTTGCTTACGAATTACACGACGTTAACGGGGATGGTTGCATAGAAAAAGCAGAAATTTCTCACTTAATTACTGCTAGCTTGAAAGAAAACAATCTCAGCTTTTCACCAGAACAAATAAACGAGCTAGTCGATTTGTTGTTTCGAGAAGCTGACGCTGACAAAAGCGGCGAAATTTCTTTTGCTGAATTCAAAGGTTTAATCGAAAAATTCCCCGATCTGATTGAGGCAATGACAGTTAGCCCCATTAGCTGGTTAAAACCTCACAAGCAAGACTCCATAGCAGTTTTGCCCAAAGAGCGAATGGATTCACAAAAAGCTTACATCAAGTATTATATCGAAAACAACTGGGTCAAAATCGCTTTTTTAGCCCTCTATGTTTTTGTTAATATGTTTTTCTTCATGTCGGCAGTTGAAAAATACGAAAGCCAAGGCGCAAATTTATACGTTCAAATTGCCAGAGGTTGTGGCGCCACCCTTAACTTAAATGGTGCGCTGATCCTCATTCCCATGTTGCGGCATTTTATGACTTGGCTTCGCAAAACAACTATTAACAACTATATCCCTATAGATGAGAGCATCGAGTTTCACAAGCTAGTTGGTCAAGTGATGTTTGCCTTAGCAATTGTGCATACTGGCGCACATTTTCTAAATTACACGACATTGCCAATTCCCTTCGCACAAAGTCTTTTTGGAACCAAGGCAGGTATATCAGGATTTTTGTTACTGCTAGTTTTCATAATTATGTGGGTAACGGCACAAGCACCAATACGCAAAGGCGGAAAATTTGCGCTTTTCTATATAGCTCACATGGGTTATGTGCTGTGGTTTGCTCTAGCTTTAATTCACGGGCCAGTTTTTTGGCAGTGGGTATTATTACCCGTTGTGGGATTCATTATCGAACTGGTTATCCGCTGGAAGACAACAAAAGAACCAACCTTTGTGGTTAATGCCTCTTTACTTCCTTCTAAAGTTCTAGGCTTGCAAGTCCAACGTCCGCAATCTTTCAACTATCAACCAGGGGATTACTTATTTATTAAGTGTCCCGGTATATCCAAATTTGAATGGCATCCGTTTACAATTAGTAGCGCTCCTGAAATGCCGGATGTTTTAACTTTACATATCCGTGCCGTAGGTAGTTGGACTGGAAAGCTATATCAACTTATCCGAGAACAGAGAGAAGAATGGATACGGTCAGGTAGTTCTCAGTCCCTACCAGGAGTGCCAGTCTATATAGATGGCCCCTATGGCACACCAAGTACGCATATATTTGAATCCAAGTATGCAATACTTATTTGTGCTGGTATTGGCGTTACTCCATTTGCCTCTATCCTGAAAAGTATTTTGCACCGCAACCAACAGAATCCTGCAAAAATGCCTTTGAAAAAGGTACATTTTTACTGGCTTAACCGAGAGCAAAAAGCTTTTGAATGGTTTGTTGAACTGTTGTCGAAAATCGAAGCCGAAGACACTAACAATTTATTTGACCTGAATTTATATCTCACAGGTGCCCAGCAAAAATCAGATATGAAATCCAGCACCCTATTTGTGGCAATGGATTTAATGCATCAAGAGACGAAGGTTGATTTGATTACAGGCTTAAAGAGCCGGACAAAAACTGGTCGTCCAGACTGGGAAGAAATTTTTAAAGATGTCGCAAAACAACACGCACCTGATAATGTTGAAGTATTTTTCTGCGGGCCAACTGGACTTGCACTACAGTTGAGGCATCTCTGCACTAAATACGGGTTTGGCTATAGAAAGGAAAATTTCTAGTCAAAATCTTGGCACTTAAATAATTGTGAGCCACATCATTTGTTGTCCCCCCTGGGGGACTTTAGGGGGGTGGGGAGAGGCTTTGAAACCCCCATTCCCTCATAGAGAAGGGGGGCTAGGGGGGTTAGGTTCCGGGTTTTTGATGTTAATAACAAAATAACTAATTTTTCTTACTTGCTTCCTTCAATAACTCTTGATTACCCTTCACTTGCAAAAACTTAGTTTTTGACTCATCCAATACGGTGGCTTTGACGGGAAAGTAGCCCAAATTAGGAATTTCTTCGTTCACATTGGTCAAGTAATAGTTAACAAATCCTTTTACTTCCGGTCGTTGCTGAATCGCTTTGACATCTGCATAAATATATAACGGACGGGTTAGAGGATATCCCGACTGCTCAGGGGCAACTCCATCGATGGCGATCGCCTTCAGCTTGTCTCGGTTTTGTTTATAGGAGCTATACTCTAAAAAGCCAACCATGTAGGGATTAATTAAAGCTTCTGAGTGCAACTGCTCTACATAGTCATAAGATATCGTATTGGCAGCATTAATAAGTTGGCTAACGTTCCCCTTGAGGATAGCTTGGGCAAACAACTCAACTGAGTCTCCCGTACCAGCACCCGCCGGGACAATGCGTTTAATTAATTCCGCTGGCCATTTGGGATTCACATCTGACCACTTTTCGACAGTGAATACCTTTGCCATTTCGTCGCGCGTCAAATTGTTGGGAACGAAATTATTCTGAGAACTAACTACAATAGTCACTGCATCGGTGGCAATTTGAAAGCCTATCGGCTCAACACCTGACTTGGCACAGACGGCTGACTCCTGACTAGTAATCGGACGAACTGCATTGAAAATATCTGCCTTTTTCTCCTCGCAAAATAGTTTGAAGCCAACCTGAGTATCAATACCAGCCAGATCAATCTTGTTGGGATACCCGTCTTGGATAAAGCGTTGAACAATAGCCTGACTAATGGGAAAAACTACCTGAGTTCCCGATATCGCCAGTGTTCCCTCCAGTTCCAGGGGTTTTACCTCTGGCAGTACAATGCCCTGTTTAGCTGAGTCTTGGGTTGAGGGGGGTTTAACTAATTTACGCTCAACCTGCTGAATCCCTAAGTCTGCTTTTGAGGTCTTGTCTGCACTGGCTTGATTGTCAATCTTTGCCTTTGAGGTTTTTGACCCTTGGGTGCAGGCTGTCAATAGTAAAACCATGCCGCTCAAAAATAAGCAACTCCTGTAAAGCTTTGCTCTGGTTATCCTCATCATCCCACTTGCACCCGGCGACCATTGTGACTAATTAATGAACTCGCCGCGTCTTTGATTCCTTTAGCAAGTAGAACCATTTTTTTCCGTTCTTCGATGTACTGAAGAATCTCTGAAGCGAATTTGTTGTTAGACTCGATCGCTTGGACAATCTCTTTGGCTGGAATCACTACAACCTCAACATCCTCATCGGCAACGGCTGTAACCGGACTTACCTGCCCTGGAAAGATCGCCATTTCCCCGAATGCTTCGTTAAGTTCAAGCTCGTCCACTATCTGGCGCTCACCTTGCTCATCGATTAGATAGGCGTGTCCCGTGCCCTTGAAGATAATATAAAGTCCCTCGTCTTCTTTACCTTCTGTGATAATTAACTCACCCTTACCGTAGGCTTTAAATCTAGCCCGTTCAGCTAGTTTCTCAATCTGATGATCATTAAGCGTCGAGAAATAAGAAAGCGATCGCAAATAAGTTACTAATTCCTGTTGGCGGTTCTCGACTACTTGGGGAATTAGGCAAGGTATTCCAAGTTTCGCCTCAACGTCGTACTGCACTTGAATTGGATAAGGCATAGTAAAGCCATAACGTTTGGTTATGTAGTAAAGTCGAAATTTGAGTTCCGCAGCAACGATCCAATCTTTTTCAGGCAGTACTGTATAGGAAAGCTTGTATGTGATACTGGAGTCTTCATAGGAACTAACCAGAGCAGGATCTTTGGCTTCGATCAGATCTATACCCTCCGTCAAGGTATTTAGGGCTGAAATCACTTGACTAGGAGAATCGTCATAAGAAAATGAGGCGTAAATACTCTTCCAGATTCCTCTCTGACCGTAATTGATAATGCTTGCCTTCGACAACACCCCATTGGGAACGTTGAATGTCATCGCCGGATTTTTCATCGTGACTGACCACCAGTTTTGTTCAATTACCCGTCCCTGCTTTCCATCTATCTCAATCCAATCACCCGTTCTGAACGGTTTGGCAAATAGCAATAGTAATCCTGACACCAGGTTACTGAGGGTATCTTGCAACGCTAGGGCAATTACGGCTGAAGCTATCCCTACAGTGGAACCCAAGCCAGTCAAATCTATATTCCAAACTCCATTGAGAATGTGATAGCCAATGGCGAAGATCACTACACCCCTAGCTACCTGAAAGAACAGGCTAGGTACATGAATTTGCCATTTAATCGGTTGTTTTTTTGTGGTCAACAAAGCGTTGATTAAAGAAAGTCCCGCGACAATAACGGCAACCCAAGTTAAAGTTTCCACAAAACGTGCCCAGGAATCTTTGCCAGCGATGCTTAAAAGCTGTCGCATTACCAAGATCACGGCTAAGGGAGGTAACACATACTCGCGCACCTGACGTAGACCAACTGCTAAGGGGTGTTGCTGCCGTTCTAATCTTGAGGCTGCTTCACCAAGCAGTATACCCAACAATGGAAATCCCAGACCCAAAAGCAATATCCATCCCAGAAGTGATTTATCCATGACTGTTTTTTAACGAACCATAAACAGTAAATAGTGAGTATATTTCAGCCAATTCGATTAGTTAAATTGTTACTTTATACACCGATCTTTTCCAACTCAAGTTCTGCTGCTGCTTCTTTCATAATTTCGCTCAAGAATGTGTAGGCTTCTTCCCATGCCTTTCGCACTGGCGTAGTAAAATCTTCACCCAGTCCTTGTGCTAACGTCCACAGCAAAGCTTCGCCGACAATATCGTAGTATTCAGCCTTGACACCATAACCCGCATGGTTGCGACCCAGCTTTTGGACGGCAGGGATAATCTGATCTGGCTGACGCAAACCTTCCACGGCAAGAGCAAGGGTATTCATTAGCTTACGCTCCTGTTGTTTCATATCCCCCTTAAATAGAGGACGAAAAGAAGGTGCTAATTCAAACAGTCGGTTGTAGAATATTTCAGCAGCTTTATCAGCGATGGGCTTGACTTTGGCGAAGGATGACTGAACCAAATCCACCTGAGAAGGAACTAACTTCCTAGTAGTGACAAGTGTCCAAGTTTCTACCTCTCCCAGGCTTTGAACTTTTATCGATGGGTTTTGGATGAATGTGAAGCTATCTGCTACCCGTTCGTACACACTCTGAGTGATCAAAATATAGTTCAACTCAGCTTGGGTCTGTAGGCGGCTTGCTAAATATGCCGTTTCCCCCCAAATGACGTACTCAAGTCTCTGAGTTCCGACTACCCCTGCTGTTACCGAACCTGCATGAATGCCGATGCGTAAGCCAAAAGCAGAATTATGACTTTTATCCATACGCTGGATAATGTCTAACATAGCTAGGGCAAAATCAACAGTTCGTTTGCTGTGGTCAAATCTAGCTTGGGTGAGTCCACAGGTTGCCATGTAGCTTGTACTGATGGTGTTCTGCCGTTCCATGCCGTAGTGCTCTGCCGTTTGGTCAAACTCATTAAATAGTTGGGTAAGCAGTTGGGTTACCTCTGTGGGTGACATCCGCTTGTTCAACTCAGCAATACCTGCCACATGAGCATTGAGAATGGTTATTTGCTTGAAGCTGTCGGCAATGAGCAATTCTCCTTGTTTCCTGCGTTCGGCGATCGCGCTGGGTAGGATATTCTGCAAGAGAATACTATTTTCTTGCTTCTTGATCTCTAGCTGCTCTTCAGTTTGGCGTAATTTGTTCGCCACCGCTTTGAACTCTTTTGCGAATTCCCCAAACTCGTCTTGGGATTTCACCTCAACGTCCACATCCATTTCCCCCGCACTAAGTTTCCGGGCACTCTCAGTCAAGTGACGTAGGGGAGAGGTAAAAATCCTTGCAACAATTGCCGCTAAAAACGACGTCCCCAGTAGGAAAATCACCGCCGCAATCAGCAAAATTATCTCTAACGTGTAAAGCGGACGATAGGCTTCCCCCACCTCTATCTCTGCCAGAATCGCCCAATTTAACCCGTTCAACTTCAAAGGAGCGTAGGAACTTAATACTTCTGCCCCCCGATAATTGCGGGTTACTATCATGCCTTGTTGCCCTTCCAAAGCGGCTTGAGCGGCTGGACTCTTGATCTTCTGTAAGCCAATGGTAGTGTTGAAGTTCTCCATCAGTTGGAGAGTTTTCTGATCAGTCCCCATGTAACGAGCAACATTTTGATATTTTTTGGGGTCTTCAACCCAAAAACGAGATGTTGAACGCATTAGGGAATCAGGCCCGACTAAATAAGCTTCTCCCGTTTTACCCAAACCACTACCTTCCCAATTATTATTCCGGCTAATAGCCTGGTTGATCTTGTCAACAGGTACTTGCACCGCCAAGATGCCAATCATGTTAGAACCACTATAAATGGGCGTTGCCACGAAAGCGGTGGGAGCATCATAAGAGGCGCGGTAAGGCTTAAAATCAGCTACCTGAATGCTACCTTTTGTCGGATTTGTCTGCACTGTCCGCACCAAATTCGATAGTGCACTCTGGGAGTAAACACCCTGGAACTCATTAGTGGCAAAATCTGTTTCTTTAAAATAGGAATAGATTAAATCCCCTGTTTTATGGTTAATCAAAAATAAATCGTAATAACCGAATTTTTTAACAATTCCTGCAAAAAAATTTTGATATTTGGCATGAGCTTTAGTATAATTGCTCCCATCACCAGCATCGAGTAGCTTGTCTTTTTTGCCTACTGGATTGGGATTAGAAGCAAGATAATGATACTGGAGATAGCGAGCTGCTTGTCCGGTGGGACGATAAACGCTGGGGTTCAGTTCTTCAGGGGATAAATTCTTTTTTAACAGCGGCAAAAATTGCTCGTTGTAGTAAGCATCTATTGCAGTATCCCATTCAGGGGGAATAAAGTTCCGATCTAGGTTGCGGAAACCCCCATTCAACTCCACCATTGCTTTAACGATGTTGCTGTCTGCTGCCAGCATCCCCACTTGGTTGTTTAAATTTTCAAAGTACGACTCGAACTGCTCGGCTTTGGTGCTGTTTATACCTGCAAGTTGGTCAGCGATTTTGCTTCTGAGGGTGGCTTGTGTTTGATACCAACCAATCCCGCTAACTACCACTACAGAACCGAGGCTAACTCCTAAGAGCAACGCTTGCAGCTTAGATTTAATTGTCCAGTCGCCCAATTTTAGATTACTTAGGGAGCCATTACCAAACTTACGGAAGCGATTTTGAAGATTTAACATCTTTTTTACGAATTTTGATGGTGAATACTTAACCTATTGCTGAGATTTCTCTCTTGGAGGTTATCTGCTCAAGATGAGGACAAAGAAAAATTAGGGACTAGCAAGTTTTATATCAATAATTATTTGTATCATAAATTGCCACAATCCCTCAATCGGATTGATTTGAGGACTATGATCAGGTTGAAAGATTGGGTTTTATTAAAGTTATCAAAATTGGCGGTTCCTGATCCAAAATCTAGTTGTTAGATGCATAGAATCGGCGCTTATTGGTGGCATCACCCAATTTTTTGGGGTGAAAACGAGATTCTAAAAGCCGCCAACAAGCCTTGGTTTACAAGTTTTGTCCAGGTTTTTCCCAAGGGATGAGATTTTCGGGACAAGACCATTAGTGACAAGTTAAGGAAATGGGTAAATTGTCACTAATGAGTTTGGCCACAACAATAATTATCTATGTCGATGAGTCGGGAATCGATAGTCGAGATGATTCTGGGTATGGATTAGTTCACCCTCTCGCAACTGGTTCACCCGATTGGGTGAATGCGACATTAGCATCCCCAACTACTCTGAAGGAAGATAAAGTTTTTATTCTGTTAGCAGTTATTCTCACAGCAGAAAAACTGCCGAACTGGCTAATATGGCTGTTAATCATCAATGTGTTATTTGTGTATCTAAGGGTCGAAGAGTGGTTGAGACTAGAAAATTGCTGCACACACCAGATTGTCGACAAGAGGCTTTCACTCTGCTGTCAAAAATTGCTGCCAACTTACCGGGGATGATCTTTCAAATCCGCCAACAGCAAGATGGTTCACAGTTTGTCCTCTATGTCAGTTCAGGTTGTAGGGAACTGTATGAATTAGAACCAGAAGTTATACAGGCAGATTTACACGTCTTATGTGCACTAACTCATCCCCAAGATGTGCAAGCCTTCGACGAATCTATGGCTGTTGCTGTGGCTAGTCTTGCACCGTGGCGCTGGGAAGGTCGCATCATTACCCCTAGTGGTAAACTCAAGTGGATTCAAGGTGCTTCTCAACTAGCAAGGCTTGCTAATGGGGATCTTCTTTGGGATGGATTGGTCATAGATATTACAGATCGAAAGCAAGCTGAAGCTAAACTGTGCGAGAGTGAGGCCCGGTATAAAGCAATTTTAGATGCTATTCCCGATTTAATGTTTCGCATCAGTCGCGATGGTGAGTATCTAGACCTGAAAGATGACGGAGTTAATGTTGTCCTTGCCAAGGAAGAAATTGTTGGTAAAAATTTGCAGGATTTATTGCCAAATGATGTGGCAGCAATTAGCCAAGAGGCGATCGCCAAAACTTTAAATTCCGGAACTCTGCAAACTTGCGAATATCAACTACCAACGCCTTTGGGAATGCGAGATTATGAGGCGCGGTTGGTAACTAGTGGACAAAATGAAGTTCTAGCTATTGTCCGAGATATTACAGAACGCAAACAAGCAGAAGCAAAATTACGCCTCTCAGCACAACGCGATCGCTTGTTGAAAGAAACTCTGGTGCGAATTCGCTCTTCCCTCGACTTAGAGCAAATTCTCCAAACCACCGTCACCGAAGTCCGGCAATTTCTGCAAGTTAACCGGGTTTTTATTGGGTTAAATGATTTCCCTGAAGGAGCCAGAATTGTTGCTGAATCAGTAGAGCCAAAGTATCCATCAATTTTAGGTTGGTATAGTGACGATCAAGCTTATATCCAAGAATTGAGAACATTACTTGCAACTAATCGGATCTTGGTGGTGGAAGATACAGCCAAAATTTCTGGATCTCCGAAGTTGAGAACACACTATCAACAATTCCAAACTAGGGCTTCCTTAGTTGTACCCATTATCTTGGGTAACGAATTGTTGGGGGCGTTGATTGCTAACCAATGCACTGGAACCCGTCAGTGGCAAGCAATAGAAATTGATTTGCTACAGCAGATGTCAGAGCAATTAGCGATCGCCATTCAGCAAAGTCTGATTTATCAAAAACTCGCCGCACTCAACACAAATTTAGAACGTCAGGTAGAAGAACGTACAGCGCAGTTGCAACAAAAAATGCAGGAATTGGAAGAACTGCACCGGGTAAAAGACGTTGTGCTGCACACAGTTGCCCACGATTTAAGGACTTCGGTGATGGGTAATTTGATGGTGCTCAAACATTTACTGAAAAATCGAGAACTTTGTACTATCAAAGAATCTGTCCCATCAATTATCCCTGTGTCTAGCTCGATCATCGAGCGGATGATTCAAGGCAATGACCATCAACTAGGGATGCTTGACTCATTGCTAGAAATTCATTGTAGCCAAAAGCAAGGAGTTGTTCTCGATCGCCAACTCATCAACTTTAGTTACCTACTGGAGGAAATGCTCTCAGACTTGCAACCCCTACTCACCCAAAACCAAGGGACTTTCACTAACCTGGTGTCGGCAGATTTACCGCTAGTGATGGCAGATACAACTCAGTTACAGAGAGTTTTGGCAAATTTGTTAACTCATAGCTTGCAACACAATCCACCAGGATTACACTTCACCCTCAAAGCCAAAGTTACAGGGGGAATGATTCGCACCCAAATTCAAAGCAACGGTATAGCGATGAACAAACTAGAATGCGATCGCTTCTTCGATTTGTATGTCCGCGATCCCCAAGCTCCTTGTTCCACAGGCATTAGCTTAAAAATGTATCTCTGTCGGCAAATTATTCAGGCCCACGGTGGGGAAATTGGCATAATTAGCCACCCAACGCACGGCTTAACCTTCTGGTTCACACTACCGCTAACCCCCGTAAAACTGGAAGTCCCAACTTCAGACGTACTCGGCAAGTTGGGGTAGTTCACATCTGATGTTTCTCCCAGTCAAATAGTTGATTGTCCGGACGACCAGGTTGACGCCAAGTAATCTTCCCTCGCGAGGTATTGATCAATGTTTGTTTAACCACATCAGTTAAGTTTTCCCACGATATATCTTCACGTTGGAGCAAAACCTTTAGTCCTTGCAAAGCAGCCGATGCTGCATCCTCGTCTGGGAAAATCAGAAGATCGTTAGCACGTAGAGGATCTTGCTGTACAGCAATAATTCCCTGCCGCACAGCCGTGGTGATTTTCTGATACATCTCGGTTTTTCCGCGATGCCATTGCCGCTGCCACCCTCGTTTGCTAGTAGCATACAGAGCAGGTAGACGATTCAGGGCATAGGCAATCACCTCAGAAGCCTTAATGTATTTAGCCGTTTTAGCGGGCAAGGATTGGAATTGTTTCTCTACCTCCTCTACCACAAGCACTTCCATTACATTGCGAGAACTTTTGGTGAATGCATTCTGCTGAGAATTAAGAATTGAAGAATCGAATGATGAATCAAAGATTGGCATCTTTAGCGAATTTATTTGAATCTGAGTTAAAGTTTTTGATTGCTACCGATGGAAGAATATTAATTACAGCAAAATCAGGATAAAAGCCTTGTTTTGTCAATTCTTTGGGGTTATTTACCCTGAAATAGGTTATCGGAAAATCCTTTCAGGAGTTTTCAATACTATTTTGCATAAAGGGACTAGCCGAGGCAGTTCTTATCACAAAATCTAGATAACAAAAATTACTGCTTGAATGATTTTATGCCTTAATATAACTATCTATTACGATTAGTGTAAATGTGGATTTTACTGATTTTTATTTCCCTAAGGAATAATTGATTACCATTTCTAGCTATTTAGTTTATGAAATTTTTATAAATTAATTTATTTTCGATTAATCATTTTTTATTTTCATCAATAGCTAGCTACTTGCCACACAGGTATTGTCAACTCTCATCTTGAACAACCGTAATTTGACAAAGCTGTGTTGCAAAAAGTGGCGATAACTTGGTAAAACTGAGGAAAGAAGAGTATCCGTTTTCTTGAAAACTACCGTTGATGCGCTGTAAGCACCCCTACCTTACAGGATCTGGCTACAAATGGCATCACTTTTTGTCCGAGGTTCGACATGATGACTACCTTATTGAAAAAAGTGCAAAGGTGGTGGAAAAAAGCCTTGTGGACACCAACAACAGAGGAAGTTACCGCTGTTTACCAAGCGAATCTCAAAGAAAAAGAGTGGCTGGCTTTTAGGGATCGCTTTTTATGGCAGAGGTTGCATCTGTGGTTATGGCTGGGGTTGATCTGTTTGTTGAGCTTTACTTTGCGAAACATTTACGACTATTTTTCACCTTTAAAAGAATTAGTTAAGCTGCCACTGAGAACTCAAGGGCTAGCAATCAATTTTGCCATGCTCCTCATTCTACTTGTTTGCTTTGCCCTGCATAAAACTAAGTTTGGCCGTCGTCGTCCAGGGCTATTATTTTTGGGTTCATCTTGGTCAATTAGTCTATCATCACAGTTGTTCGCCACCCTCAAAGGTTTTGCACTACCAGACACCCTTGGTTGGTCGCTACTATTTCTGAGTCAAGCGACGTTTATGCCAGTCCGTTGGCGTCTCCACCTGCTGTCTCAGTTGGTAGTGCTGGTTTACTATTTTGGTGTCAATTGGGGACTAAGGCTCAAAACAATCTGGCCCAATCACCCGGAAATTTATAATGTGACATTTATTTTGTATGTTTTTTGGTTATGTGCTATATGTGATGTCGGTGTTTACTTATACGATTGCCTGCAACGCTCAGAGTTTTACGCCCGTCGAGAACTGGAATCTGCCTATCAAAAACTAGAGACGGCAGAAGTTAAGTATCGGAGTATTTTTGAAAATGCCGTCGAAGGGATCTTCCAAAGCAGTAGCGATGGGCGTTACATTACGGCTAATCCAGCATTAGCCCGGATTTATGGCTACTCACTCTCAGAAGAAGTGACAGTAAACTTCACTGATATTGAACATCAATTATATGTTGACCCGCAACGTCGGGCAGAGTTTATCCGCTTGATTGAAGTTCAGGGCAGCATCTCAGAATTTGAGTCCCAAATTTATCGCCGAGATGGCAGCATTGTCTGGATTTCCGAGAAAGCCTACGCAGTCCGTGATGAAAAAGGTAATCTGCTTTACTACGAAGGTTTGATTGAAGATATCACCCAGCGCAAACAAGCTGAGGAAGCGCTACAGGAACAGTTTAATTTTCTACAAATTTTAATTGATACCATTCCCGCACCAGTTTATTATAAAAATTCCCAAGGAATATATCTTGGCTGTAATACGGCATTTGCAGCATCCCTAGGTTTGAGCAAAGGGCAGATTATCGGCAAGTCTGTTTATGATCTAGCACCCAAAGATTTGGCTGATCAATACCATCAAGCAGACATAGCACTGTTTGAACAGCAGCAAGTGCAGAGTTATGAAAGTTCCTTAGTGTATGCCGATCGCACTCAGCATGATGTGATATTTTACAAAGCCACTTTCTCCAAGGCAGATGGCAGTCTTGGCGGGTTAGTGGGGGTGATTTTAGATATTAGTACACGCAAGCGCACAGAAGAAGCACTGCGAGTATTTTTCCATGCGGTTTCCCATGACTTACGCAACCCGGTGCTTGGTACTTTAATGGTGCTGAGGAATTTGCTCTTGGGTGGAGGATTGGGGACTGGAGGAGAAGGGAGAATGATTGAATTTGGTTCTCCCTCGTCTATCCCCAATACCCAATCCCTAATCCCAGTATCTCGCTCGATTTTACAGCGGATGGAGCAAAGTGGCGATCGCCAACTGAACTTGATTAATTCGTTGATGGAAGCACATAAAAGCGAAGTGCAAGGGGTTGTCTTGCAACGCCAACCGATACAACTGCATACAGTGGTGGCAGATGCGATCGCAGATTTAGAACCAATGCTAGTAGAAAATCAAGCCACCCTCACAAATCTGGTAACTGTACAATTACCAACAGTGAATGCCGATTCTCTCCAACTGTGGCGAGTCTTTTCTAACTTAATTGTCAACGCCCTCAAACACAATCCTCCTGGGTTGTTTTTGCAGATCAATGCTATCAATCAAGAAGACAAAATTTACTGTACTGTCAGTGATAATGGCATAGGTATCAGCCCCGAACAAAGTGTGCAACTGTTTGACCTTTATTACCGATCTAGTAATATTGACTACGTAATGCTACGCGATCGCAATTCTGTGAGTTTGGGACTGGGGTTGTATCTGTGTAAACAAATCATCAATGCCCATGGAGGGGAGATTGGGGTCAATACTGGTCTAGAAACAGGAGTAACTTTTTGGTTTACATTACCGATTACAGCAAAGTAGCTACTTTCTAACCCAGGTGAGTAATTTTTCTCAGTCTAAGTTACTCTACAAATCCGACAGTTTCAAGCCGTCCAAGCATTAAGCTACCACTATATAAACATTTCCGAAAATATCCAATTCCTCTCTAACTTTTTTAGATGTGTGATGTTGATAAAAAAATAAAAAATTGATGATCTATGATATATAAATTTGTGTGTATTCATCATCACCGTCACTAACTCTAGCTATAGTGATACTATTTCGTTAAGAGATGTGATCACTAAGACACAAAAGCTCAATCATTACCGTCACTAAAGATAGCGGTACTAGTTAATTTAAGATAGACGATTGCGCTCAGTTCGGGCGCCTTGGTCTATCGCCTAGACTCAAGGGAGTTAAGCTATGTAATTAGTATCAATTTTGACAAATAAACAATTAACTACACCAGTGCTCAAATATATATGACAATGAATCTAAAGATGGAAGAAAGCTTCAAGAGTGCTACCTTTTTACTCCAACATACTGGTAGACAACTACCCTTTGAGCGCCTAGTTTTTATTGACCCTAGAGTAGAAGACTATCAAAGTCTGGTAGCGGGTGTTTTGCCGAATACTGTCGTCAACATCCTGGATGTTGAGCAAGATGGTATTCAACAAATTAGCCAAGCCTTAGCATTCTGGCGAGAAATCAAGAGTATACATATTGTCTCTCACGGAGATCCAGGGCGGTTATATATAGGTAACAGCGTATTGAGCGATGAAAACCTCAACCGCTATGCTGGGCAAATCAGCGGCTGGGCAAATGCCTTGAGTGCTGATGCCCAAATACTTTTATATGGTTGTTCTGTCGCTCAGACAGAGCAAGGCAAAGGATTTGTGCGGCGTTTGGGAGAGCTAACTAGTGCCATAGTAGCGGCATCTGATAACCTCACTGGTAGTGCCGCACTAGGGGGTGACTGGGAACTAGAGGTAATGACAGGATATGCCACCCCTACCCTGGCCTTTGCTCCCTCAATATTGGAGGCATATAGTGCAGTGTTGGCAGGTGTCACTATTAACCCACTTGGCGGTGTCAACGTTGCTGAAGGCGGTGTCACTGACACCTATCAGATAGTTCTCAATCAGCAACCCACTGCTGATGTAACTATTCAAATTAACACTGGCAACCAACTCACCACTGATGCTATTAACAATACTCTCACTTTCACCGCCGCCAACTGGAATGTAGCGCAAACCGTGACCGTGACAGCAGTAGATGATGCGATCGCAGAAGGCACTTTCCAAGTCCAGATAGCGCATACAGCAAGTGGTGCTGCTGAATACGCTGGGATAGTTATCAGTAATGTTGGTGTTAACATGACTGACAACGATAGCGCACGTATCAACGTTAACCTAGTTGGTAGCAATGCTTCGGTCATTGAAGGCAATACCACGGCCTACTCTATCACCCTCAATAGCCAACCCAGGGCTGATGTCACTATTCAGCTCAATAGCGGCGACCAACTCACCACCGACAAAACAACTCTCACCTTCACCGCCGCCAACTGGAATGTAGCGCAAATTGTGAATGTGACGGCAGTAGATGATGCGGTAGCACAAGGCACTCGCACAGTCCAACTTCTGGGGACAGCGACCAGCACCGATAGTCTATACAACAACAAACCCATCAATACTGGTGTTACTATTCGCGACAACGATACCGCAGGTATCACCATCAACGATGGCGGTAGTCTCGACGTCTCTGAAGGTGGTGCTTCTGACAGCTACTCTATCGTCCTCAATAGCCAACCTAGGGCTGATGTGACTATCAGTATCAATAGTGGCAACCAAGTTACCACTGATTTGACAACTCTCACCTTTACAGCCGCCAACTGGAATGTAGCGCAAACTGTGACGGCGACGGTTGTAGAAAATGCGGTAGCACAAGGCACTCGCACAGTCCAAATTCTGAGTACAGCAACCAGCAGCGATAGTCAATACAACAACGTTACCAAAACTACTGGTGTAAACATTACAGACAACGATACCGCAGGTATCATCATCAACGATGGCGGTAGTCTCGACGTCTCTGAAGCCGGTGTCACTGACAGCTACTCTATCGTCCTCAATAGCCAACCCACGGCTGATGTGACTATCAGTATCAATAGTGGCAACCAAGTTACCACTGATTTGACAACTCTCACCTTTACAGCCGCCAACTGGAATGTAGCGCAAACTGTGACGGCGACGGCAGTAGATAATGCGGTAGCACAAGGCACTCGCACAGTCCAAATTCTGAGTACAGCGACCAGCAGCGATAGCCTATACAACAACGTTACCAAAACTACTGGTGTAAACATTAAAGACAACGATACCGCAGGTATCATCATCAACGATGGCGGTAGTCTCGACGTCTCTGAAGGTGCTTCTGACAGCTACTCTATCGTCCTCAATAGCCAACCCACGGCTGATGTGACTATCAGTATCAATAGTGGCAACCAACTTACCACTGATTTGACAACTCTCACCTTTACAGCCGCCAACTGGAATGTAGCGCAAACTGTGACGGCGACGGCTGTAGATGATGCGTTAGCACAAGGCACTCGCACAGTCCAAATCCTGAGTACAGCGACCAGCAGCGATAGTCAATACAACGTTACCAAAAGTACTGATGTAAATATTACCGACGACGATCTCCCTCTAGCCCGGAATGGTGACAATGATGTCTTTACCATCAACGGTAATAGTAACAAAGCACAACTTCAAGTCGCGCTCGTAGGGCAAAATTTTAATTTGGTCAAAGAACTTGGGGTATTTACTGTAGATGATGCTCAAGGTACGATTGACGGGATTGCACCAGGGGCAGCAGGTTACGCCGAAGCTGCTTTCAACCGATCCAAGGTAATTTTCTCCGCCATTGCCGATCTACCCGACGGGTATAATAGCAATAATATTACAAGTTTGCTGGAATTGAATACCGGTGATAACTTGAGATTCTATTTGCTCAAAAACAGTACAAGCGATGATGTAAGAATTAACAAGCAATATGGAGATGTGCTGTTTTCTGATTCACAAAACGCCAAGATTACAGACTTGGGCGGTAATCAGTTCTCCCTAGCTTGGAACGACGGATCTAGTAATAGTACGGGACAATTCCAAGATTTAGTCGTAAATTTTCAGTCCACTACTAGCTCCTTGGTTGTAGGTACAAAGCTGCAAAGTTCGCCACAAGGAGAAGTCATTGATTTGCGGAGTGTCACAAGCCAGGTAACAGCTCAGTTTGTGGTCAACAGAGAAGCCGATTTCAACAATTTTGTTGGCTTCTATAAAGTGGCTGACGAGAATGGTGGGATTGATACCAATGGCGACGGTCAGGCAGATATTTTCGCCGGACAGGCTGGTTATACTCAAGCAGCAGTGAGTGGACGTGTTTCCGGCATTGATCTAACGGTAAGCAACCAAGGGACGGCAACTTACTCTGGAATATTCCAACCTGGTGCTATCTATGCACCATTTCTGATTGCTAATGGCAGTCCTGATGCCATTCTCGATGGCAATTCAAGTGACGATCCAGCAGTTTACTTCACATACTTAGGCGCTAACACAGATGGAGTTGATCACGTTCGCTTGTTAGGAAATAACATCTTTAGCTTTGAGGATGTAGCCATTGGTAGTGACAGAGATTTTAACGATACGATTGTTAAAGTCACTTTTGCTTAGTAGGACTTTTTGACAATCCCACGGCTTGAAGCCGTGGGATTCTTGGTTCATCCAAGTAGATTTACCGTCCCACATTCGGCACCCTAAAAAACCGCTTGTGGATGTGGGGGGTACAAAATGTGGGTTACCATTTTTCAAATAAATAAACCATACTGTAGGGACACAGCAAATGTCGTGTCCCTACGATAAATGTTTGGTTCCATCAAACTGTGCTCAGTGGACTCGAAGAATTTAAGAATCCCACGCCTTGAAGGCGTGGGAGCATCAAAATTTCTGCCCGGCGTAAATTGAGCGCACTTCGCCGTTACGACGCACTATCGCTTCGCCATTACTCACATCTACCAGTGTCCAGCCACTAGCGCCAATGTTCTCTCCCACGTTAACACGGCGTGTTACGCCATCGATTTTAAACAAAGCCGCAGATTTATTACCTAACTCTAATAATCCCTCTAACTCTGCGGGAGCGCTAGGCAAAAATACTTGATGCTGAGTGGTAGTTGGCTCTGTCTCCGGCTCTACGTTTGGTGTGGGTACTCTGGCTGTAGGTAGTTTTGGCGGTGCTACCCGGAGTGGGACGACTGGTGATGCAGTCAGAGACTTAGCTGGTTGTTTCAGGGTAGTCGGTGCAGTGCGTACAGCGTCAGGTAAGGTTTTTTCAGTTACGCGCTTGACTGGTTGCTGCACGGCACTTAGGGCGTTTTTCATGACACTAGGTTTAAATACCGGACGCGCAGCACTAGGAATGGGCGGTAGGGCGTAGCGCATAGGCGATGGTGCTTGATAAACAGGGATGTAGATCCGCTCAACAACGTTTGTTGCTCGGTTAACAGCTGGTTGTGTATTGTTAGCAGTCAGAGGTGGGGGTAAATTCCCAATGGGTGTAGCGCTGGGCAAAGACAGGGCTGTTTGGTTAATATTTGCACTACTAGGTAATCCAGCTTTGGCAGATATTTGATTGGTGTTTATCTCTTGCTTGTCTATGACTGCCAGTGCTTCCAGCATATAATCAACCAACTCTGCTGATGCTTCTTTCTTTGTCGGTAACTGCGACTGTGGCTGGGTTGTCGGCAGAGTTTGCGGGGTGAATAGAGTTAGGACTCCAGATTGTATCAGGTAGACGATGACAGCGGCCACACCTAATATTGCTCCCAGAATCAGCAGTTTATTCACAGCAGCCCTGTTTTGCTGATGCTTTTGAATTGCCGACACAGTGGGAGGTTTAACAACCAGCGTACCAATTTGCTGATTTTTACTTGGTGGTATTGCCTGTTGTCGATGTACTGCCTGTGGCAAGACAATTTGTGGCACCGTCACCGTAACTGTCTGCCGTGATCCAGATTCTGTCCTTGAGGTAGGGTGTGGCAAATTCCCACTACTATCCAGAATGTCATCAATATCGGAAAAGAGGTCATCCATCAAGCCATCAGCATAGGTCTCTATCGTCCAAGGCTCGCTGGCGATCAAGTCCTCTGATGGTTCCGGAGCAATGAGATGGGTGCTGGCATCTTGTAACATAGGCGGTTTGGGTTGTAGCTGCTAAGACGGGGAAACGACACCCTAAGCAATTAAAAATTAAAAATTAAAAGTGAAAAACACATTCATGGCAATCGCACTGGCCGCCGAATAAGTGGAAATTAAATGTTGAGTAGCTTGCTGCCTGGGAATCAGAGTTTTTTATGAAACAGCAGATTCCCCGTCTAGGTGAGACGAGTTGATTGAGCGGTGGTATTAAATTCAACTTTAATCGGGAAATCGTTGATCATAGAAGTTCTTAATCTGTGTCATCTATCATACCCATTTCCTCCCTTATACTATACTCACCCTTGATGCAGTTTTATTACCGCTAATGCTGAAAAATCTGGCTGGATCTTGGTTTTACGCAATTCTAAATAAATCAGTAAAGCGTTGATATCAGCTGGGTTAACGCCGCCAATCCGGGCAGCTTGACCGAGGGTGAGGGGTTTGACCTTGTTCAGCTTTTCTCTGGCTTCTTTGGAAAGGGTATCAATTGTGGTGTAATCCAACTCAGCTGGTAACTGACGGTGTGCCTGACGGGCAATTTGATCAATCTGATTTTGTTGCCTAGCGAGATAGCCAGAATATTTGATGTCAATTTCTGCTCCTTCTTTCTCGGCTTGCTTGAGGTTGGGGTTCCCCAGTCCATACCTGTCGAGGTCGAGATAATGGAATCCTGGACGTCGCAGCAAGTCAGCTAGGGTAATTGAGCCTTTAATTGCTTGTTGGGTATCGGTGGCGATCGCTTGCCCAATTTCCTCAAACTCTTTTACCCGTGTGGCATCGAGCCGGATTTTTTCGGTGGTAATCTGCGCTTGTTTCTGGGTGAATAAGTCCCAACGGCGATCGCTAATTAAACCAATTTCCCGCCCCAACGGTGTCAAACGCTGGTCAGCATTATCAGAACGCAGCAACAACCGATACTCAGACCTACTGGTCAACATCCGGTAAGGTTCCCGTAAGTCTTTCGTACACAGGTCATCAACCAAAGTACCAATGTAACTTTGCTCACGGGGGAAAACAATCATCTCCTCACCGCGCACAAACCGAGCCGCGTTAATTCCCGCCACTAGACCTTGAGCAGCGGCTTCTTCATAACCGGTTGTACCATTAACTTGTCCGGCACAAAACAACCCCGCCACCTTTTTCGTCATCAGGGTCGGATAACACTGAGTTGCAGGTAAATAGTCATATTCCACAGCATAAGCCGGGCGGAGCATCACACATTTTTCTAACCCTGGTAGACTCCGCAACATTAGCAGTTGTAAATTTTCCGGTAACCCTGTGGAAAATCCTTGAATATACAGTTCTGGTATATCCCTCCCTTCCGGTTCAATAAATATTTGGTGGCTTTCTTTATCAGCGAAGCGGACAATTTTATCTTCAATACTGGGGCAATAACGCGGCCCCTTGGCTTCCACCCAGCCGCCATAAACCGGTGACAAGTGCAAATTTTCTTGAATCAGGCGGTGGGTTTCAGCAGTGGTGCGGGTGATGTAGCAAGGTAACTGTTCCCGTTCCACCCAGGCATCAGGGTCAAAGCTAAACCAACTAACTTTTTCATCCCCCGGTTGGATGATCATTTGACTGTAGTCAACCGATCGCTTATCTACCCGCGCGGGAGTACCGGTTTTTAGTCTGCCGGTTTCAAAGCCTAAGCGATTGAGCGTTTCTGTCATCCCCTGGGCCGCAAATTCTCCCGCCCTTCCCGCTGGCATTGATTTGTTACCAACCCAAATTTTTCCCCCCAAGAAGGTGCCCGTTGTCAAGATTACCGCAAGGCATTGAAACGCCATGCCAAAGTAAGTCTGAACGCCGATGATTTCATCGTTAGCGCCCAATACTAAATCTGTGGCCATGCCTTCACGGATGGTTAAGTTTTCTTGGTTTTCAACAATGGTTTTCATCACTGCTGCATATTCCCGTTTGTCTGTTTGGGCGCGTAATGCCCACACAGCCGGGCCTCGTGAAGCGTTGAGGATGCGTTTTTGCAAATAAGTGCGATCGGCAACTTTGCCAATTTCCCCACCCAGTGCATCTACTTCATGAGTCAACTGTGACTTGGCAGGCCCACCCACGGCAGGGTTACAGGGTTGCCAAGCAATTCTATCTAAGTTGAGGGTCAGTAGCAGTGTGCGACAACCGAGG
This sequence comes from Cylindrospermum stagnale PCC 7417, assembly GCF_000317535.1. Lineage (NCBI taxonomy): Bacteria > Bacillati > Cyanobacteriota > Cyanophyceae > Nostocales > Nostocaceae > Cylindrospermum > Cylindrospermum stagnale. Next base: position 1,463,232 of record NC_019757.1, on the reverse strand, counting down.
CGGGCAGAAGCGAGTGCTGCCTCACAACCGGAGTGACCTGCACCGACGACAATCACATCAAAAGCGTCTTGGAATTCAACGGAATTGTGCATGGTCATACTTAACAAGATCAGCAAGCTTAAGAGTTATTTCCAATTTTAACCGATCCAGTGGTTGTATGTATTATCTTGATGATAAAAAGTTATGAATATCACTTCAACAAAACATTAATTATTTTATATTTCTTGGGTTTGGTGTTGTAGATGGTTTTTAATGAACCGCGTTCGCGAAGCGTCTCGAAGAGAAAGACGTGAAGAACGCGAAGGGAAGAAAGAGAAGTTTAAAAAGTTTTTATTTGTAAAGGCTATATGATAGAAAATTCAGATGATATTTAGTATGTTAAGATAGAACGTCTAACTGCTATTATCATTTTTTACTTGTGTAAACATGAAAATCAACCAATTAACCTACTATGACCATAAGAGAGATTGGCAATTTGAGCCAATCCAGTTTTCTGATTTAAATCTTTTAGTCGGTGCTTCTGTAGTTGGTAAAACCCAAATTCTCGAATCAATCATGAATTTGCAAAAAATTGCTAATGGTGATTCATTCAAGTAAGCTGGAATATTAATTTTACTACCAAAAAATATTTAGCATTCCAAGTGGTGAGTTTGAGAATAGGGAAGTGGCATCTCTGCTTTTGGATGAACTAGACAAAAAAGAAGCACAAAAGAAGAAATACAGAATTACTCAAGAAGTTTTATCAGTAAATGGTAAAAATATTATTCAAAGAGATAACCAAACAATACATTTTAACAATCAAATCTTGCCAAAGCTGTCTCCGTTTCAAAACTCTATATTAAATGAAGAAGATATCGCCCCAGTTCAAGAAAGTTTTAATCAAATAAAAAGCAATGACTATAGTAATACTAAATTAGTTTAGATGCAGGTGAAGTTTCTATTAGTGATAGAAAGCAGGAAATAGATGATGTTATCAAATCTCATAAAATTAATCTAGGAAGTACTCAGTTTATTACCATCATCAAAAATAGATGTTTTGAAACTTGGTTTTTGGGAAATAGAAAAATTTACTCCAGAAAACCACACAGTCAACCATTATTAGATTACACTCGTCACTATGATGTTTTAGTTAATTGCCCAGAATTAATGGGTAAATACCAAAATTTTAACGTATCGGCTCAATTTCATGAAGCTTATTTAAAAGAATTATTTAAAGCAAAAAGTATTAACTATTCCAAAACAAAACCTGGTGACGTATTGCAGTATTTTTACTTAGAGCAATTAATAGCAAGGACTCAAGAAGAAACAGATCATTTGCCTACTTTTCAAGCATTCATACAATTTTGTAATATGATTAAACCCAAATTATCAAGTTAATCCATTTTCTCATGAAACCATTTTCGAGGAAGACAACCTTTATCATTATCGTTGTCGTGATGATTATTACTATAGTTACTATTTATGGATTTAACCACCACAAACTGGTTAATAAAGTTCAACCAGTAAACGAATGTGTGAGTAATTGTACAAATACTGCAACATTACCCACACCCCCTACCCCATTTATTCCCAACCAGCAATTAGATGAAAAACAGCGTTTTTTATCTACAATTGCTCATAGACTATCAACAACTCCCCAAAGTGATTCATTTGAATATACTCTGCTACGTGCTTACGGTGCGGTATTTCTTAATCAAGAACAAGAAATTAAACTACCACAAAAAGTTATCTTAGCAACTGAAGAAGAAGCGCAAGAATTTCAAACTACTCTGACAATGGCTCAAGTTGATGGTACTAGAGATTGTTATTTACAAAAAACAGCCGCAGATGCTTTAAATAAAGCCAGAACTCTGCAAAGTATTCCCCTAAAATCTGGTTTTTCTGGTGACTGTACTCGCGATTTCTCCACCAATTTACATTTTTGGCAAAAATACGCTAATAATCAAGTTTTGGAAAGAGTGCAACAGGGTAAGGAAACCAAAATTCTTGGTACAGTTGCACCCCCTGGAACTTCACAACATCTCTGGGGATTAGCAATTGATTTACGGGTATCTAATCAAGACCAGAGAAAAGCTTTAAATCAAAATGGTTGGTTTCAGACCGTAGAAAATGATCTTCCACACTGGACTTATATCGGGTGGACTGAAGAGAATTTACCTAAATTTGGGCTAAAAAATAAAGCTGTCAACGGAATTAATTATTGGGTCACACCAATTTAAGCTATTCTTGTAACATTGCTGTTCCTGATATGCAAACAAAAAGTTAGCATTCTTCAATGCAGTAACAGAAATAATTAATACCTATAATTAGGGTATAATTAGCGCACGTCTACATAATAAAACTCTGCTATTTTAGTCATTTCGTCAACAGTGTCCAAGTAGGCTTTAATGGCATATTTGATATTCTCTAATGCCTCTTCTTCCGTGGCTCCCTGTGTCCAACATCCAGGTAAAGCAGGACACCAGATAGCATAGCCTTTAGCTGTCTTATGTAAATTGACTTTATATCGCATATCTCAATCACCACTTTTGTCTAAAATTCTATCTTGTTCAATCAGACAAAAAGGGATCACTTGATACTGCATAAACTCACACCCTTGCTAACTCTAGAGAAAAAGTTAAATTTACTGGGATTTGTATAGAGATACTACAAATGGAGATTTTGGAGATCAAGTGCTAGTCTTACACAAAAATTGACAAAATGTAGGGTTTATCTACTCCCAGGCTTTGGAGTATTCCTTAAATTAAAATAGGGCTGGCGCTTACGGACATGGAATTCTCGATTTACCGTAGAATTCGTAAATTGCCCCTACATTTGTTACTTGATGCGTAAGTTCTATAAAATTTACTGTCAGCCAAGGATAATAATTACTACAATAAAAAGATCACACACCCGACTTCTGGAGTTCTAGCAGTGGGCTTATTTGATGATTTGAGTCGGTTTCTCGAAAGCCGTTTAGAAGAATTCTTGCGTAATAATCCACATTTGGAGTTAGAGGCGCTGTTAGAACAGCTGCGGGAGCAAGAAGAAGATACTTTAAAGCTGATTGCAGATTTACAATTACAAGAGAAGCGATCGCAAGACGATATTCTCTCCACCGCCCAGGAAATCCAACGCTGGCACATCCGCGTTCAAAAGGCAAAAACTGCCCTGAGAGAGGATTTAGCCACAGCGGCGGCGGCGCGAGAAGCCGCCCTACTGCGCGAAGGAAATCAGCGCTGGGGACAAATGCAGGGTCTGAAAGAGCGGATCAATCAATCTCAAGAACTACTACACAAAATTCAGCAGCGGCGACAGGAGGTGCAAACTAAAGCAGCTGAGGCGCAGACAGCACGCGCTAAAGCTACAACCCAGCAGCGCTTGGAAACCAATGGCTGGCAAAATCCAACTAGTAATTATTCTAGCGGGTTTGACGACCTAGAAGAAAAGTTCCGTACCTGGGAAACCCAAGATGAGTTGGAACAAATGAAGCGCAATCTGGGGAAATAATCGCCAAAAATCAAGGATGAAAGCTCAGTAATACATTTTCATCCTTGATAATTTATATTTAACCTAGATTATTGGTAATAGATTTGACAAAATATTTATTACCAATAATGCTATGTATTTGCAGGAATTGCTAGCTTCGATTAACTGAATTATTGAAACTTTATTTAATTACCTTATTAAAGTTTTATTTGCTGATAAATTTTATTAAAGCAGGTTTCACCTCTTTTTCTAACTGCTCCTATCCCATTGGCAGTATAGCCAAATTCATTGGCTGTTTTGTATATGTTGCCGCAGTATTCCCCAGCCGTTTCAAATAATAACTGAGGAATGGAAAATAATATCTTTTTAGACGTATTAGCTAGCCTGCAAAAGCTTTTTGTGGGTTACATTCCAGCCGCCGTTTTGGGTATTTTTATTGGATATTTAATCGGCATAAATGGCACAATTTATCAGATATTTAGGCGGATATTTCAAATACCCCATAGTATTCCGCCTGTAGTCTTGCTGCCCATTGCCCTGATAGCATTTAAAGAGAGCGAATCTGCCGCTGTGATTGTGATTTTTGTTGGTACTCTCTGGTCGATGATCGTGAATACAGCAATAGGTCTGCGGCATTTTCGCAGGCAGGATAATAACTTTCGCGCAGCTATTTTTCATACATTTCATGCTCTAAAAGTTGGCGTTTGGGTAGCCTGGTTTACAGTTATTGCCATAGAAATGTTGATCGGACCAAAAGGACTCGGCTTTGTCGCTTGGGATAGTTATAAATCTGGCAGCACCAATTACATTATTGAAGCGATACTTTACATCGCCATCATTGGCCTTTTGCTGGATCAGTTGCTAGATTTCACAGCATATCTTCTCTCGCAGATGGTTTCAGAACGGGGTAAATCTCGCTAAACTTTATTTGTAACCCTGATCTAGCGATCGCGAATCGCACTCTGCCAGTTAATGGTTTGCTGTGCAGAACGTCCTCCCAAAGAGCGGGTTGCCACAACTTCAATGTCAACATTTACACCAGGTCTTAAAGCTTCATCAGGGATTTTCAGCTTACCTAAAGCTAAAGTAAAACGGTTATATTCACGAGTCACGAGTTCGCTCTGAATATCCCCTGCGTATTCGGTTTTGTAGTCAGAAAAGCCGTTAAAGCTATCCCGCGCCCGAAATTTAACGCGAAACTGAGTATTGATGGCGTCTGACTTTCCGGCTAAATCAACTATTTTTAAATTGAGGTTTTGTCCTGAATCAGCAAACTCTGCTACTGCTAACCGCGTGACATCTTTCTTGAGAATCGCATGGCTAACGGTAAACTCTGTCAAATTACCCTGACTCTTGGCACTACCCTCAACCCACAAATCTTCAGGAAAAGCAATTTCTACTTGCTGGTTGTCTTTTAAACTCAGTTTCGCAGCTTGATTGGCAAAGCTAACAATGGGTTGTCTCTCCTGCCAAACTAGTTGAAAGGTTCCTTCTAGGCGCTGTTCAAACTCGCGGTACTCATTGGCTAGAGCCGAACCTGGTGCAAGTAGAGCAACCGCTCCCTGACGAAGATTCCATTTGTTCTTGGAGAGGTTGAATTTTTGAGCAGTTAGTTCTGAAAGTGCTAACTCTAAGCTAGGAGTATCAGCTGCTAAAGGTTCCTTGCTATTCACAATACTCAGAATTCCTAAGCTTCCTCGCTTACCATTACTGCCATCGCTGCCATCTCGACCATCTTGGCCATCGTAGCAACGGTAAGTTCTCTTAGCACATTTATAATCGGAGCTACCAGGAGTTCCTTTGCAAGTTTCTACTTCCCAACTCCGTCTACGACAGTTACAACCTACAGTGCCATTACCACCACGGCCACTGCGTCCCCCTTCTCCTCCAGTTGCATTGACGAAAATTTGTCGCAAGTCTGCCAAATTGGTGTAATAAACGGTGAGGGAACCACCATTTCCGCCGTCTCCACCTCTACCGCCATCACCACCTCTACCCCCATTTGGTGCATAAATGTCGCGTTTTCCTCTATCACGTTGATAACCGCAGTCAGGTCGAGTACCACTTTGGCCATCTTCTCCATCTTCACCATCTTTTCCTGACAGGTCAAGATTGACGGGTGACCCATTGGCAACAATGCTCTGGTTTTGACCGTTGCGGCCGTCTCTACCCGTTCGTCCAGCGCTTCCTGTGCTGCCATCCCGCTCGTAATCGCTGGCTATTTTATAGTATTCTTCAGAGGCTATTGCTGGGCAGAAAACCGATCCAGAGGCAGGCAAAACGCTCATACACAAGCCGAATATTAGCAGGAATGACAGCTTATTACTCAAACGAGTATGCATTAGATAAAACCTAAATTTTAAGTTAATCTATCATCCCTGACGCTGACTTTCCGCAATTTGCTTTCTATTTGCTTGTACCAGGTATGGGGGTTTTCCCCTGGGGATAGTTATAAATTCGGCAACACAAATTACATCATTGAGGCGATATTTTCCTAGATATTATTGGTCTTCTGCTAGATTTCACAGCATATCTTCTCTCGCAAATGGTTTTAGATGGGCGTAAATCTTTTTAATTACTTCAGTTGGCGTAGTCAAAACAATTGTAAATAACCATAGGTTGCACCTGCACGAACATGATCTTTTTCTGCAACCATCGCCGCTGACGTACCAGGAATACAAGCAGACAGAAACGAGAGACTAATTTTCCAGGCTAGAGTTTTGCGTCTTACAAGGAGAATATACAAGCGAAGCAAATCTGGTTTGTCAGCGAGTTGAAATAGTCCTTGATACAAATGAGTTTCATCACATTCTAAACGCTGTGTTAAAGTTGGACAACTTCCCTGATACTCCCAGTTAAGCAGTCCAGGCGGTGGATGAATTAACTTCTGTTTGAATACAAGTGGTAAACCGGTCAAACTGATAAAGGCTTCAACCCAATTGCGGAGATCATGCACAGGGTTAGCTTGCTCCATAAAGTTTACTAATAAAAATTCCCCAGACGAATTTCCCCGATAAATATGTTCTACCTCAAATGAGTTTTGGCTAGTAATTGGATTTTTACTCCAGTTTTGAGGAATGCGTAAACTATAGCGAAGATATTTATTTTCAATATTCTGGGTTGGCCATTCCTTAAGTTCTACAGGTTGTACCCACACAGGCATATTTTGCTTAATATTCATACTTTTAATCTCTCAATTATGAGATATCTTTCCCAGACTGTAATGCTGTTTACTCAACTTTAAATCTTAGAGGATGTTTTAAAAGTATCAAAATTGATCGAGATCCCTCCAACCCCCTTAAAAAAGGCGGGGAAAACTTCTTAAAGTCCCCCTTTTTAAGGGGGATTTAGGGGGATCAACAAGTGTTTGATTTATCACCAACGACTTTTAAAACATCCTCTTAATTAGGAAAGATAGCTTTCCAACCATAATGACTCAAATTCTCCACGACTGAGAGGAGACAGCTTGCCAACCATTTGGATCTAGCAACTGAAAACGCCCCTTATAATCTATGATGAAAAATAATTTTACCTTAGCATTTAGAGGTATATCGTGATGTTGACCTATGGAGCCGCCTTTTCCTCCCATCCGCTGTCTATAGTATATCGTTATCTTATCTCCTGGTTTGGGATTTTTTGATGGTTCGGTAAGGTTATCATTAGGATCTGCAAGCTGTATTGGTTGTAACCCTTTTTCAATACTTATGACTTCTACAATGACAGTAACTTCCTTGTAGGGGCCCCACTCTGGATTAGGCTCAGGATTAGAAACACTTTTAACCTTTCCCACCACAATACAACAAGCTTTTTTTTCCAGTTCCTCGGTAGATAAAGGTGGCAGGTGAGCTTGTGCAGTTTGCGGCATTGCCAAGACACCAACTATGTTAATCAGAAATCCACTCAAAATCAGAGTCCAAATCATCTCAGTTTTTCCCACAGGTGCTTTTTTCTGGTACAGGTTGAATTGCTGAAATATATTCATCGTTGCCATTCCTTTTTTCTATTTATTTAAAAAGCTGCCGATATCAATTATGGAGAAAATTCTGGTTAGAACACTCAAGTCCAACCAGAATTTATCTGTGTTATTTGCGTTATCGTTTAATGACTCGAAATCTCCACCAATCAGAGGAAACAGCTTGCCAACCATTTGGGTCTAGCAACTGGAAACGTCCCTTATAATCTATGATGAAAAATAATTTTACCTTAGCATTTAGCGGTATATCGTGAATTTGACCTATGGAGCCGCCTTTTCCTCCCATTTGCTGTCTATAGTATATCGTTATCTTATCTCCTGGTTTGGGACTTTCTGATGATTCAATAAAAACAGCGTTAGGATCTTTAAAATTTCTTGTTCCTAACCCTTTTTCAATACTTATGACTTCTACAATGACAGTAACTTCCTCGTAGGGGCCCCACTCTGAATTAGGCTCAGGATTAGAAACACTTTTCACTTTTCCTACCACAATACAACAAGCTTTTTTTTCCAGTTCCTCGGTAGATAAAGGTGGCAGGTGAGCTTGTGCAGTTTGTGGCATTGCCAAGACACCAACTATGTTAATCAGAAATCCACTCAAAATCAGAGTCCAAATCATCTCAGATTTTGCCACAGGTGCTTTTTTGTGGTACAGGTTGAATTGCTGAAATATATTCATCATTGCCATTCCTTTTTTCTATTTATCAGGACTTACGCAAGAACTTTCTCAAACCCTTCTTCCTTCGTGTCCTTTGCGTCCTTTGCGGTTCGTTTCTTCATTATTTTGCGTAAGTCCTATTTATTTTAAAAGCTGCCGATATCAATTATGGAGAAAATTCTGGTTAGAATACTCAAGTCCAACCAAAATTTATCTGTGTTATTTGCGTTATCGTTTAATGACTCGAAATCTCCGCCAATCAGAGGAGACAGCTTGCCAACCATTTGGATCTAATAACTGGAAACGATCCTGATGATCTATGGTGAAAAATAATTTCACCTTAGCATTTAGAGGTATATCGTGATGTTGACCTATGGAGCCGCCTTTCCCTCCCATCCGCTGTCTATAATATATCGTTATCTTATCTCCTGGTTTGGGATTTTTTGATGATACGGTAAGCGCATAATTAGGATCTTCAAGCTGTATTGTTTGTAACGCTTTTTCAATACTTATGACTTCTACAATGACCGTAACTTCTTTGTAGGGGCCCCACTCTGGATTAGGCTCAGGATTAGAAGCACTTTTAACCTTTCCCACCACAATACACCAAGCTTTTTCTTCCAATTCCTCGGTAGATAAAGGTGGCAGGTGAGCTTGTGAGGTTTGTGGCATTGCCAAGACACCAACTATGTTAATCAGAAATCCACTCAAAATCAGAGTCCAAATCATCTCAGTTTTTCCCACAGGTGCTTTTTTCTGGTGCAGGTTGAATTGCTGAAATATATTCATCGTTGCCATTCCTTTTTTCTATTTATTTTAAAAGCTGCCGATATCAATTATGGAGAAAATTCTGGTTAGAACACTCAAGTCCAACCAGAATTTATCTGTGTTATTTGCGTTATCGTTTAATGACTCGAAATCTCCACCAATCAGAGGAAACAGCTTGCCAACCATTTGGATCTAGTAACTGGAAACGATCCTTATAATCTATTATTAAAAATAATCTCACCTTAGCATTTAGAGGTATATCATGATCTTGACCTATGGAGCCGCCTTTGCCTCCCCCCTGCTGCCTATAATATATCGTTATCTTATCTCCTGGTTTGGGATTTTTTGATGGTTCGGTAAGGTTATCATTAGGATCTGCAAGCTGTATTGGTTCTAACCCTTTTTCAATACTTATAACTTCTACAATGACCGTAACTTCTTTGTAAGGGCCCCACTCTGGATTAGGCTCAGGATTAGAAACACTTTTAACCTTTCCCACCACAATACAACAAGCTTTTTCTTCCAATTCCTCGGTAGATAAAGGTGGCAGGTGAGCTTGTGCAGTTTGTGGCATTGCCAAGACACCAACTATGTTAATCAGAAATCCACTCAAAATCAGAGTCCAAATCATCTCAGTTTTTCCCACAGGTGCTTTTTTCTGGTACAGGTTGAATTGCTGAAATATATTCATCGTTGCCATTCCTTTTTTCTATTTATTTTAAAAGCTGCCGATATCAAGTCTGGAGAAGTTTTTGGTAAAATCACTCAACTCCAACCAAAATTGAGCCGAATCATTTGACTTATCCTTTAATACCTCAAATTTTCCAGTACGAAAATCATATTTCTGAAAATAGCTCTTCTGAGGATTAGAGAGTTTAACCCAATGAAACTTACCTGCTTTACTATCTTCAGGATTCTGAGAGTTGGTTGTACGAACAGCAAGAACTGCATAAGCATGGCCTCCCGCCACTTTATCAGGTGTTTTCTCTTCTGTTCCGGTTTGTTCGCTTATGTATGTATAGGAGCCTGCCGCTACAACCTGACCACTTATCAAGGCTACTTTTATTTTTTTAAAGGTATCCAATTGGATCTGGGAATAGATTGCTGTTCCTAAATCGCCAGGAAAAAGTTTTTGCGATCGCAGCCATTCCATGATGTCATCTTTAAAAGCTTGATCTTTGAACAATTTCTCAATATCTTGAAGTGTAATTATATTGCTGTTGCCCCGTGAGTCGTAATCATATTTGGGGTCGATAGATTCTTGGTCATTACCCTGATTGATAAACTTCTGTTTTAACTCGTTTCCTTTAACACCCTTAACAAAGGTTATCCACTGATCAACCTTGTTCTGGTCATTCTTAAATATCTCCATTAACAGCTTCAGAGAAGAGTAATTATCAGGCGTTTTTGATGATTTCACCTGATTGTATTTCACAACTGTGTCGACATCCCAGGGAAGACTCACTTGATTGGGGTGATAATCTCTTTTGTGTTGTCTTTTGCAACAATCTCATTCCCATCTTCATACTGTATTTTCTTCTTGTTGTAAGTCGGGCCACTTTTTAGACCCAGGATGGTTGAGGGTTTGCCCAATAACGCTTCAAAAGCATAGCTGGAGAATCCACTGTCAATGTTCAGGTAATTCAAAGGTTGTAGAGGAAAAACACGAGGTGTTCCTGTAAAACCGCCTGCTGCATAAGCTTTTTGGATCATCCGCACCCAGAGAGCACCATTACTATAGAGATCTATCCCAAATTCATCTTGAGGAATAGACTTTTCTACCTTGATATATTGAGGCGTAAACTTGGGGTGTTGGTAATCTTGCCGATTAACTTTATATAATCGCACCGTGACATTACCATCTTTATCCTCCCGAACTATCTCCTTAATATACTCAGGCTTTTGGGCTGCAATACTCGCAAGTGCAGCCCCTAAATAGCAATCTCCTATGCCTAGTTGTCGAACATCATCTGGTGAGGGTTTCCATTTGGGGTCTGGGGGGAAGAGAGGAACATCAATTTTCTTGAACCCTGATTGTACTATTTGCTTTATGTTTTCTTTGGCTACCCAGAACTTTTCAGGAACCTTGGCAATGGAAAAGATATACCCACCATCGTTCTCATTTTCCACCTTGACTATTAAGTCTTGACTTCTCGGCTGTGCCTTTTTCTTCGAGCCGTCATTAGACAACTTATAAAACTCTTTCCCAGCCGGAATCTTGGCTGTTTTTCCTATATCCCACGCTGCTAAACGAGGATTTGGCAATAGGGGCGCTGCTTCAAAAGGGTCAGGCTTTACATTTTCTGATTTAGCCTGTAAATCTGGTGTTTTCTCTAGTTGGGGTGTTGCTCTTTGCTTCTTTTCTAACAATTCCTGAGGCTGAATACTTTCATCAAGAGGTGTATTCATTCGCTGCACTACATCTGCTGGCGCTTTCTCCACCGCTTGCTGATTTCTAAACAGACCAAGATTGAGCTTCATCTGAATTTGTCTTGGCTGTGGTTTTGTGAACCGAGGAGACAATATACCTGGTTTTAGACAACTACTATCAAGTGACTCTGAATTTTCTGATTCAGCCTGTAAATCGGTTGTTTGCTCTGCTTGAGGTGTCGCTGTTTCTACTTTAGGATGGTAGACGAAGCGAGGCGGCGCAAATCGATTCGTTGCTGCTGTGTCAGTTTTATGGGAAGGAGTTTTAGCGGTTCTATGTTCTCTGCTATACATTTATTTAATTGTTTAATTACAAATTTTTGACTTGTTGATCACAATCAATAGAAGACATTTAGATAATGTCTGATTCGGATCAAAATTGAGATCCCCCCAACCCCCCTTGGAAAGGGGGGCTAAGAAAAGGGAGCTAAGATAAATCATATGTATCAAGCTTTAAGAGAAATACAGGACTTAAGCAAATGGCAAGCTTAGGTATTAGTAGGGTGCGTCAGACTCGATAATTCGTTAACAATCAACAGCTTTTCGACATCTGACGCACCCTACAAGAGACGTTGAGTGTGACACGCAGCTTTAGTCCTAAAATAGTATTAGGCAAGCTTAGTTTTCACATAATTCAAAACTGGTAAATTATTGGTTCAAATATAATTTTCAGGATAAACGGGATGATTATTCTTTGCTTAAAAGAAATACATCTTCAAACTAAGTAGGCATTTTTTATGAGTTCACTTCGTTATGTACTTACAAATTTTTTATATGCATAAAAAAGTGGCTCTGCACAGAGCAGAGCCACTTAAATTTTGTTGGAGAAAATGATGTTAATTAACGAATTGCACCTTGAGCAGAAGCAGCGTCAATTGGTTTCATCAGGTATAGCCGCAGTAACTGCCAGCCATGAGAGAGGTAAACCGGCAACTTCTGGAAGATTTGCAAGAATTTGGGGGTGTTAGAGTTGGAAATTGCTCTTAACTTCTCATTATTCTCAATACAAACATCCAGGCGTTGATAAAACTCTGGATTTTCTACATCCAGCATTACTGGGAAGACTCTGCCTGCGGTTTCGTTGGTCTTCTTAATTACATGGATGTCGTATTCTCTTGCATCTAAGCCAAGGGATGCATAGAAGTCCTTGCGCTGGATGTCATTGAGATACATTGTGGCAAACACCGACAACAGGAAGAACCGACTCCACAGCCTTGCCTTCCAATCATTCAACATTTGCGGCTGAGATTTCATGATCGCATCAAAGAAATCGCCGTGGCGGTTTTCATCCTGACACCAGTTTTCAAAGAACCGGAAAATTGGATAAATCTGGTCTTCAGGATGTGCTTCTAAATGGCGATAAATGGTGATGTAGCGCCAATAACCAATCTTCTCTGAGAGATAAGTGGCGTAGAAGATGAATTTCGGCTTAAAGAAGGTGTAGCTGCGGCTCTTAGTCAAAAACCCTAAATCGAGGGATAAGTTGAAATCTGACAATGCTTTGTTCAAAAACCCTGCATGACGCGCTTCATCCCGTGACATCAGGTTGAAACACTCTGCCAAGACTGGGCTTTTGTCTTTTAAGCGGCGTCCGAGTTCTTTGTAGAGCAAAAAGCCGGAAAACTCGGCTGTACAGGAACGTTCGAGAAATTCAACGAACAACTGGCGAGTTTCCCCGTCAATATGATCCCAGGATTGTTCAAACTGGGCATCCCGGACAAAGTGATGGCGGTTGTAGTCTGTACGAAACTCTTCCAGAATAGCTCTTAACTCGTCTTCGTTGACGGAGATGTCCATCTTCTCCATCTCATCAAAATCAGTGGTATAAAACCGGGGTGTTAAGAGGGTTTCTTTTGCGGGAACTTTAATTCCAGGACGCAATTCTTCAAAGCCTGGTTTTTTTAGGGAATCTACCATGTCTTGATTGCTCTTTTATCTTTCTTATAATGGACACACCAGAAAGCCAATGTTTATGCTCTCACAAGGTGCGACTGAGGACAATAATGCCATTTGTATAAAGTTCAGTTTACCAAGGAGTAGGCTAGAAACTGGTAAATATATCGTTAAGAGTTGCAACAATACATTTATATGTTGCGGAATCGAGCCGGGAAAATCGGTAGTCAGGCATAGCACGAAGTATGCTAGTCGCTTCCATTCGCTGGCTTGAAGGCGTTGATTTCTGGCAATTTTATCTGGGCCCGGCTGAGGTGAAACAAAACAGCATGGGAAAACTATCTATGAAAACAGCGCGCATCTAAGGGGTCGAAAGCAAGATGAATAGCAAGAATCAAGAGCGTCTGGTTCTGTCCTATATCTTATGTGTAGGTGGATTTTTCGGCTTGGGAGGGCTTCACCGTTTATATAATGGCAAGATAGGAACGGGTTTGTTGTGGCTGTTTACCTTGGGTTTTTTTTACGTTGGGCAGTTCGTGGATGTGTTCCTCATACCTAATATGGTTGACGAATATGAACAGAACCTTAGAGGATGTTTGAAAAGTTTTTGGTGATGTATTAAGCACCAGCAGATCCCCCTAAATCCCCCTTAAAAAGGCGGACTTTAAGAAGTTTTACCCCCCTTTTTAAGGGGGGCAAGGGGGGATCTCGATCAATTTTGATACTTTTTAAACAACCCCTTAGACTCAAAGCTGGTTTATCTCCTTTGGGTGTACCCATAAATCAAGTAGCAGTTGCTTCGCAAGTTTACCGCCACACGGCTAACCAACTTATGGTGCAACTGATCGAAGCGGCAGAAACCAAGGGTGGGAGTATCACTGTAACTCAAGGTGTGAAGGCAACTGGAGCCAGCTTTGCTGAAGTGGAAGCGACTCTTAAGGAGATGTTGAAATCAGGTTATGTGAAGATAGACAACGACCCCATTACTGGAGCCGTTACCTACCATTTTCACGAGCTTTAAAGTCCCTGGACTGTCATTTGTCTAAAAATCAGGACTAATGACTAATTTCTACCTAGCCACTTTTGACCATTCAAGCGCTGCATTAAGCCAAATACCAATAAATCAAGGGTAATTTTGCGCTCATCGATTAAAAATGACTCAAGAGTGCTAGGTTTTTTGCCTTCATTACAGGAAAATCCCTTTTTCCCTTGAATATCTTCATCGGGGAAATAGAGGTTAAATTGGCGGAGGTTGTTTTGCCACTTGCCGATAATTTGCCAGCATTCTTCGGCGGAATCGAAGCCAGCGAGGGGAAACTTCTGCTTTGCAAAGGATAACTGCAAGTCTGGGACTCCTTGCTGTGCGATCGCTTTTTGCACGGCTGGCAAGTATTCTTGCTCGATAAACTCCACAAATGGCTTATCTTCGACAGTGGGAGCTTTTTCCTTTTTCGCGGCTGCCGGTTTGTCTTTGGGGGGTGCAGCAGCTTGTTTAGCAGCATTGGGGTTAGTTTTGGGGTTCGCTGCTTTCGGATCTGGCGTGTTGGCAGTAGGGAGGCTCGTTGCTACTGGTTCGTCGGTGCTAGGAGCATTTTCTTCAGCGACAGTGGGAGCCTGTTTGTCAACAGTGCTGGGAGCAACCTCTCCCGCTTGATTATGATTGGTTTCGTCTGCCATTGCTCAGGTCAATCCTTTATCTAGCTTTCAGAGCGATCGCTCACCTGAAGGTATCGGTTATTTTCATTTTGGCACAATAGAGCATGGCCATAGCTGATTTCTCTAGTTTGCCAGTCAGGCGATGGGCTGCGCCCCGCCTTCATGCGATCGCGATTTGAATATCTTTGATCAATTCGTCAATTCTCGCTTGTGTTGTATTCCAAGCACACATCAAACGCACTCCCCCCACACCAATAAATGTATAAAATTGCCAATTCTTAGCTTTTAAGCTGTAAATTACCTGTTCAGGGAGCTTGACAAAAACGGCGTTTGCCTCTCGTGGAAACAACATCTCAACGCCTGCTATCTTCAATAATTGATTTTCTAAGTATTCAGCACATAAATTGGCATGACGGGCATTTTTTAACCACGCGCCAGTTTCCAATAAACCCAACCAGGGAGCAGAAATAAACCGCATTTTTGAGGCTAACTGGCCTGCTTGCTTGCAGCGATAATCAAAATCCTCTGCTAAGGCTTTATTGAAGAAAATAATTGCTTCACCTAAAGCCATACCATTTTTAGTACCGCAGAAACACAACACATCTACACCACTTTTCCAAGTAATTTCTGCTGGACTTTTATTCATCGCCGCTACAGCATTAGCAAAGCGTGCGCCATCCATGTGAATCTTTAAGTTATACTTTTTGGCAACTTCTTTAATACCCAGTAGTTCTTCTGGAGTATATAAAGTTCCCAATTCCGTCGCTTGGGTAATACTAATAACTTTTGGTTTGGGATAATGAATATCAGTCCGCTTCGTGACAACCGCCTCAATAGCTTGTGGTGTTAACTTGCCATTTTCTCCTTTAGCTAAAAGTAGCTTGGAACCGTTAGAAGCAAATTCTGGTGCGCCGCATTCATCTGTTTCGATGTGAGATGTTTCATGACAAATAACACTGTGATAGGACTGACAAAGTGCAGCTAAGGACAAAGAATTTGCCGCAGTTCCGTTAAAAGCAAAAAATACTTCACAATCAATTTCAAATAGTTCCCGAAAATAATCTGCTGCTTTTTGTGTCCATTCGTCATTCCCATAAGCTGGCGCACTGGCTTGATTTGCTCTCAGCATATATTCAAGCGCTTCGGGACAAATACCAGAATAATTATCACTAGCAAATTGTTCTGAATTGCTACTCATAATCTTTAATATTGATTGGTGATAAGTAGGTATACATAGTTCAATTTAAAATAAAAATTTTGTTCTTCGTAGTGAGCAATTTATCCTCAACACCAGCATTTTCAGGACTAAAGTCCTTACTACATACTGCTTCATCTTTTAATTTAATTCTCTTAACTTAATTAATTGGAGCTAATATTTATTAGCATTGTCTATACCACAAATGCAATGAGGTAGATGATGAATTTAAGTATAATTGACGAAAAGTTGCAAATAGAATTTACGCTCAAAGAGCAACTACTGGCGGTACGCTTTAACAAAGTTTGGCAAATACCCCTAGCCCATATTGAACAAGTAACAACGGCCGAACCGCAAAGTAATTGGAAAGAATTGCGTGCTCCTGGTAGTTTTGTTCCGGGATTGATTAAGGCTGGAACTTATTACACAGACCGGGGTAAGGAGTTTTGGTATGTAAACCGAGAGACAAATTATTTAACTATTGAATTGCAAGATGAATCCTATAAACGGATTATTTTGACTATCGACAACAACGAAGTTTGGCGTCAGCAACTTACCCAGTTATGATTTGTCACCTTTTCGACCAATTTACTTCCCCCGCTAACCGGGGGAGGATCGGGATAGCTGTTTTATTAACTAGTTCAACCACCTGCAACAGCGGGGACAATACTAACTTCATCGCCATCTTTCAAGACTGTTTCTGTACCTTCTAAAAAGCGGATGTCTTCGCTATTGACGTACAAATTCAAAAACCGCCGTGGTTTTCCCGTTTCATCGCATAACCGAGATTTGATTCCCGGACAACTTTGTTCTAAGGAATCGAACAGTTCAGAGATGTTGCCACCACTACATTCTAGGGCAGCTTGGTTATTCGTGAATTTTTGCAGGGCGGTGGGGACTAAAACTGTTACAGCCATAGTTAATTATTTAGTGAAGAGTTGTTACTTGTCAGTTGCTAATGAGCAATGACTAAACGAGGACTTGCTGCCATTCTAGGCGGTTGAGTGTTTGGGATCTTTCTAGTGCCCGTTCAAAGCTATCGAGTTTGGCATCAATTGTCAAAGGTTCACCAACGTAGTCTTGGATGGCTTCTTGGGTTTTTAAACCATTGCCAGTGATATAAACCACGGTAGTTTCATCTGGATCAATTTTGCCAGCTTCTACCAATTTTTTCAGCACAGCAACTGTTGTACCGCCGGCGGTTTCAGTAAAGATGCCTTCGGTTTCTGCTAGTAACTTGATACCTTCAATAATTTCTGCATCATTGACTGATTCAATATTACCGTTAGTCTTCCGGGCTATTTCCATAGCGTAAACACCGTCTGCTGGGTTGCCGATCGCAATTGATTTGGCAATTGTATTCGGTTTCACTGGCTTGATAAAGTCGCGCCCTTCTTTGTATGCTTGGGCAATGGGTGAACAGCCTTCAGCTTGAGCGCCACTGAAACGCACATCCTTAGCTTCCACTAAACCGACTTCGACAAATTCTTGGAAACCCTTATAGATTTTGGTAAACAGGGAACCAGAAGCCAAAGGAGCAACGATATGGTCAGGTAGTTGCCAACCGAGTTGTTCTGCAACTTCAAAACCCAGTGTCTTGGAACCTTCTGAGTAGTAAGGACGCAGGTTAATATTGACAAAACCCCAGCCGTGTGTATTGGCGACTTCCGAGCAGAGGCGATTTACTTGATCGTAGTTGCCCTTGACTGCCATCAGGGTAGGGCTGTAGATGAGGCTACCCAGAATTTTACCCGCTTCCAAGTCTGCGGGGATGAACACACAGCAGTCTAAACCGGCATGTGCTGCGATCGCAGCTGTAGAGTTTGCCAGGTTACCTGTGCTAGCGCAAGAAACAGTTGTGAAACCCAATTCTCTGGCTCTAGAGAGGGCGACAGACACCACTCGATCTTTAAAGCTGAGAGTGGGCATGTTGACGGCATCATTTTTAATATAAAGCTTATTTAAACCCAGGCGACGGGCAAGACGATGGGAACGAACCAAGGGAGTCATACCTGTTCCCACATCGATCACGTTATCAGTGAGGACAGGCAAAAAGTCCCGGTAGCGCCAAATTGAATTTGGCCCGGCTTGGATTTTTTCCCGACTGACAGAGAGACGCAGGTTGCTGTAGTTATATTTGACTTCTAACGGACCAAAGCACAACTCACAAACATGGCTGGCTTTGAGTTCATATTCCTCGCCACATTCCTTACACTTCAAGGCTTGCAATATGGCAGTCGTTGCTTGGGCGTCTGTGGTTGTTGCCTGAGTCATAAACTAGCTTTCCCTGTTTGTCCGTCAACTGTCGACTGATACTAACACGTGTAAAAATACTCGTCAAACATACCCGACAAAAATAGTCGGGTTTGATTTTGGCATTAAGATTAGAATATTTAGTATATTCACTTAATTAAAAGTATTTATGTAGACAATAAACCTAAAAATACTTAGAAAAACTCCACCCAGCTTTCCGGCTGTAGCGATGACAAAATCTAAAATTCAATTAGCCGCCGCTGACGGGGGGAATTAGCACGACTTCATCACCATCTCGGAGGATAGTATCTGGTTCGACAAATATCAGATTAATCCCAAAGCGAGTGATGTGGCGCCATTGGGCTAGTTCTGGATGTTCAGCAATTAGGCGATCGCAGATTGCTGCCACGGTTGTACCATTGGGAAATTCCTCAACTAGTTCGGAAACTCCACAGGCTTCTTGATAAGCAGCGAACAATTTAACATTAACGGTGATTGCAGACTTATTCATTGGTTATTTTTCAGGGGTTAACGTAGAATAACTATCTAGCAAAGAGCAAAAAGAATTGGCAAAAGGTGAATTATCTAAAACCTCATCAGCTATTTTCAATAATAAAATTTATGCCTACTTGTCTGGCAATAAAAGTTGATTTTTTTTAACTAAATCATAAATCCATAACATGAGCAACGCCTTGTCTATTGACTTTGCTGTCTGCTTTGTAATGGTACTTCTGGACTGCGGTTTAGCATGGTGACTGTTACACCTAAAGCCAAAAGCGAGGCTATAGAAATCCCTATTAGCAATCTGACTTGCTGACGTAAATATCTTACTTCTCGACTCAGGATTTCTGCCTCTAACGGGTAATATGCTTGAACTTCTGAAGCTTCAACAGATATTGGAGGTGTATTTACTGGATTTTCAAAAGTTACCTTAGATAGCAGCCAATCAGTAATTAACTGAGGACAGTTTTTCTTAAACCAATACCATGCAAAAACTCTAAATATGGGTTTAGACATCTGGGTAATTAATTTCATCATCCGGTTCAGAACGCCCAGACGAAGCTTTTGGTTAATTAAATTGACTGAGCCAACATCATAGAGACAGTCCAAGATAAGCTTAACAGTCGCTTCCTCATTGTTAATTAAGTTTTGCAGTAAAAGCTGAACGTCACGCATTCGCTCTGCTTCGATAGGGCGCGGAGCTAACTTTTCAGGAGGATTTACTGATTGAGTCAGAGGTTTTTGTGTAGTTATTGTCATAAGTGTACAATAATAAACAATATTGTTGAAATACAACTATCTTCAGGTAGAAATACGGCTTATCTAGGGTAAAATATATCAGTAATTTGGCAGTAATTTTCAATTCACCTCCCAAGGCTAGTACCGCTTTGCGGAATTAAAAATTAGAAATTAAAAATTAAAAAGCTTGTACTGTAAAGCTTTCAGCAATTGTGAATGGTAGCTTTATTTCCGCCGTGATGTACTAGGTTTGTTTCTCGCGTTCCCTGAATGTCCAATACTGTGGTGTTTTATGGGGTTGGCAGCCTTTACCCTGGGAACACAGATAATTCTAGAGTTGCTTGTGATTGCACAAACAGCCAAAGTGAAACAACTGATGCAGACATCCAGTTTTTCAGAGCAGTTAGGTTCATCTGGCGGATCTTAGTCAAATGGCAACTGTTATAGTTAACCAGAATAATTTTTTAATTTGCTAGTATCATCCTTCAAAGGTGATGCGGTGGATTTGAATGGATAAATTAACTAGACAAACGCTCATTTGGCTGGGTGCGACTTTCTTGATTTTGGGTTTGATAGGGTGCGATCGCCTTTTACCGACGTCTGGAGACAAAGTTGAGCGAGTGAGTGATGGTGATACTTTAGTACTAAAAGACACCAGTGGCAAGAATTTCACCGTGCGCTTTGCTTGTGTCGATGCACCAGAAGTCCCCCATAGCAACAAGGAAAAGGGCAGTAGACTGGTAAGAGATCGCAATCAATTTAGTTGGGGTACGAAGGCCCAAGAACGGGTGCAGCAACTGGTGAAGCAAGGAGGCGATCGCGTCACTTTGAATATTACAGATAGCGATCGCTACGGTAGAAAGGTGGCTGAAGTCCGCTTAAAAGATGGCACTTTTATCCAGCAAGTATTGTTAGAAGAAGGATTAGCTAAAGCCTATCGCCCTTATTTAAACAAGTGTCCCAGTAAAGATTTAGTTCAACAAACCGAAGCCCAAGCGCAACAGCAAAAGCTGGGTATTTGGAGTGATAAAAAGTTTGTTGATCCTTGGGAGTATCGAAAATTGAGCAAGTCAGCAAAGCCGTAAGTAAAGTAGGATGGGTAATGCCCGCCCTACTAACTTTGAGATTTGAATTTAGACTTTTCATTTTTAACCGGATTCATCCACACTTCTAAGCGGCTAAAGGCTTGGGAAGAAAGCAGCGTCAAGCATAAATAAACCACAGCGACAGCGGCATAAATTTCAAATGAGCGATAATTTTCAGCGACAATTAGTTGTCCTTTGCGGAACAATTCTTCAAAGCCGATAACGGCCACTAAACTAGTATCTTTCAATAAACTGATGAACTCATTACCTAAAGGTGGAATCATCCGCCGAAAGGCTTGGGGAAAAATCACAAAACCCATTGTTTCTAGAGAATTTAAACCGAGTGATTTTGCAGCTTCTGCTTGTCCTGGTTCAATCGATTGAATCCCAGCCCGGACAATTTCGGCAATGTAGGCGGCGCTATTTAAACTTAAGGCAATTACCCCTGCGACCAAGCGATCAAAAGTAAAGGTGAAACCCAGTTCTTGGGCGATGGCAGGTAAACCGAAATAAATCATAAAAATCTGTACAAGCAAAGGCGTTCCTCGAAAAAAATCTATATAAGCCCTTGCTAGCCAACGTATAGGAGAAATTGGAGAAAGGCGGACAATCCCAATCAGAGAACCCCCAACCAAACCCACTACTACAGAAAATATCGTCAATTGTAGGGTTACCAATGCGCCATTTAATAAAGTGGGAAAAGACCGCCAAATAAAACCAATAGAAGTCAATATCCCCGACACGCTAGCACCTGTTTGATTAGCAATTGCTGATTTTTCGGGTAATTTTGGCGGTGTGGATTTAAACCATTTTTGGTAAATCTGTTGATAAATGCCAGTTTGCAGTACTTTTGTCAAACCTTGATTAATCAATGGCAAATAGAGTGAATTTTTAGCGGTAGCAACTCCATAAAACTCTTCTGTGAGCAATTGCTGTACGACTTTAATTCCCTGGAGATTCCCTGTATTAATTGCATACAAGGTAACGGGTGCATCGTTAATTACCGCATCCACATTACCATTGAGTAATTCTTGCAGGGCTATGGGTGCAGAATCAAAACTGCGAATTTCCACCCCAGGAACGCTTTTAGCCTGTGCAGCGCCTGTTGTGCCGATTTGGACGGCAATTTTTTTATTTTTGAGACTATCGAAACCAGTAATATCTTGATTATCGGCACGGATGGCGATCGCTAATCCAGCTTTAAAATAAGGGCGGGAAAAAGAAATCGTCTTGGCCCGTTCTTGAGTAATGGTGATGGAACTAATGGCCGCATCTACCGTTTTGGCTCGTAACGCGGGGATAATGCCATCAAAAGGCAAACTTTGAAAATCTACTTGAAAACCAGCAGCAGTTGCAACAGCATTCATCAAATCAATCGAAAACCCCTGTAACTCACCGCCTTTCCCCTGAAACTCAAATGGTGGAAAAGCTGGTTCAGTCGCTACCCGCAGAGTTTTCCCAGCACTAGGATTCCCACTACAGCCAGCTAGAAACAAACAACTCAACCCGACAACCAAAAACCAACGCAACCAACGCCCAAAACCGAATCTCAGCATATTATTTCTCCTTCCCCTCTCTGTGTACTCTAGGCATTATCGGCGAAATTAACCGGGGAGAAGTTGTTGCTGAACAAGGCCCAGCTTATGAAGTGCTGAACAATCCAGAATGCGGGAGCCTAAATATTTTCCTCAGTCGTCTCTACACTAGAGAATTTTGAATAAAACTGAAAATTCAGCACTCGACTAATTCCACGCCAAAAACCTCAGCAAAACACTGGGCGATCTCAAAACGGACTTCTTGACAAGTAATTCCAGGAATCCATTCGGCTAAACTACCCACAGACTTATCAGTAATCCCACAGGGTACAATTTGCTCAAAGCCTGTCAAATCAGGACAAACATTCAAAGCAAAGCCGTGCATGGTAATCCAGCGGCTAACTTTAATCCCAATAGCTGCGACTTTGCGTCCTTCTAGCCAAACACCAGTAAAAGCAGGAATGCGCGATCCCTGTAACCCGTATTTTGCCAGAACACGAATTAACACGAATTCAAGTTGTCGCAAATACCAATGCAAGTCTTGACGATAACGTTGCAGATTTAAAATTGGATACCCCACCAGTTGTCCAGGACAGTGGTAAGTTACCTCGCCGCCGCGTTCAACTTTATGCACCTCATATTGACTTTTTTCTCGGTCAAATTTGAGAAATTCCGGGTTGGCTCCCTGCCCTAAAGTGTAGACAGGCGGGTGTTCCAGCAAGATTAACACATCATCCAGACTGGGGTTTTTGATGCGTTCAGCCACAAGCGATCGCTGCCAGTGATGAGCGTCTAGATACGGCATTAACTCCTGGTTATATAACAAACAACGATATTTGTGTATTTCGATACTATAGGTCATGCCAAAAATCTACTAAGTTGGGGAGAGAAAATATTACAAGTTACCAGGGGAGATGCCATAAATGTCAAGCTTTGCAAAGGATTTTAAAGGAACATCAAGGGAATCTGTTTTAGAAATTACAAAGTGCTAGCTTGAATATATAACCTCAATGGTGTTGGGAGGAATTCTCTGCAATAAGCGTCACGCCAAAACAATAGGAACAAATGCACTGGCTGATGACATCTCAGAAGTTGTTCGCATCTATCAAGACCAAACGTCCACCAAAACTTGTGTTGTCTATCAACAGTGAGCAAACCTCCGCAAGGAGAGCAAAAGCAACCGCTCCTAGTTCTGTAAACTTTGCTTTAACCTAGAAGGCAGCCACGGTGGCTGTAAGCAAGATTACCTAATCAGAGGAGTGGTGCATAGTTTTTCAATTGCCTGACAACCAATTGCAAACTAGCGCGGATATTGGGAGACAAATCAAGGTTAAGGGTAGCAACAAAAAAAAGATGCAGCAAGCGTAGCGCAGGCACACCAGCAATGTACCAAAAAAGTTCACGATTTGTGTTGGTAGCAGTGATAGACCTTACCGCAATTTCTTTTCATACAACACAAATTCACATCAAATATTGAGCGGGAGAGTTTACATGAAGCTTGTCATCCACGGCAAAAATATTGAAATCACCGATGCTATTCGGGAGTATGTACATCAAAAAATTGAAAAAGCAGTTAGTCACTTTCAGAACATCACAAATGAAGTGGATGTGCATTTAAGCGTAGCTCGCAATCCCCGAATTAGTACTAAACAAGCGGCTGAAGTAACTATTTATGCCAATGGTAGCGTCATCCGTGCGGAGGAAAGCAGCGAAAACTTATACGCCAGTATTGACTTGGTGGCAGACAAAATTGCCCGTCAACTGCGTAAATATAAAGAACGGCGTCAAGATCAAAAAACTCAACCGATACCAACTAATGAAGCAATAGTTCCTGAGCCAGTAGCCACAGATTTAATCGGCGATCGCACTCCAGAACTACCAGATGAGGTTGTTCGCACGAAATATTTTTCCATGCCCCCCATGACCCTTGCAGAAGCCCAAGAACAACTGCAAATGGTAGGACATGACTTTTATATGTTCCGCAATTCCGAAACTGGAGAAATTAACGTAATTTACGAACGCAATCACGGCGGTTATGGTGTCATTCAACCCCGCAACGGTAACGGTCATACCAACGGCAAGAATGGCAAATCAACCCAAGCTAATGGCGTCATCTCAGAAAAAGCGCACTCTAAGTAAACTCTGATTAAATTCTTGATATGTAGAGACGTTTCATGAAACGTCTCTACAATGTGATCTATTGAAAGAAAATTGCTGTAAAACCTCTTACTTCGCCGTTAGTTGTTGCAGAGTTTTCAGTGTTTCCTCAACGTGACCTTTAAAATTCAACATCGAATCAAACACATATTGCACAATTCCCTGTTGATCAATAACGTAGGTAACACGACCGGGAATAAATCCAAAAGCGGTAGTAGCACCGTATAGCTTCCGCACTAGGTCGCCTTTGTCACTCAAAAGCGTAAATGGTAACTGGTGCTTGGCTGCAAATCGTTGATGAGATTCGCTAGAGTCACCACTGACACCGATAACTTCAGCGCCAGCAGCTTTAAACACTTCATATTGATCACGAAAAGCGCAGGATTCCGCTGTACATCCTGGCGTGTCGTCTTTAGGATAAAAGTACAGGACAACAGCTTGCTTACCGCGAAAATCTCTTAAACTCACGGTTGAGCCATTTTGTGCAGGTAGCGCGAAATCAGGCGCAGTATCTCCAACTTTAATCGGCATAGTTAAAAAAATTCCCCATTGCAAATTTCAAAATTAGGCAGAAACCGGGTTTTTCAAATCGGATAAGTTGTTCTAGAGATTCGTTTTTCTCCAGTTACCCGGATTCCTTTATCCAAGAGCATCATTACTTAACAAAATTTTACCTTGTATTCCAGTCTATAAATTTTGCTTGATTAGGTGCATTAGGCGGAGTACTCTTAGATCCTCAAATACAACATTCCGCCTATGCGCCTGACTTCACTTGATGTTTTTCGCGGTATGACGATCGCGGCGATGATTCTCGTCAACATGGCGGGAGTCGCAGATGAGATATATCCCCTCTTGGATCATGCCAAGTGGAACGGTTGCACACCAACTGACTTGGTGTTTCCCTTCTTTCTGTTCATTGTCGGTGTGGCAATGACTTTCTCTCTGTCAAAATACACCGCAGCCAACAAACCCACTAAAGCGGTTTACCTCCGCATCTTGCGCCGCGCTGCCATTCTCTTTGCTTTGGGGTTGCTGCTAAATGGCTTTTGGAATAAGGGTGTTTGGACTTTTGACTTAAGTAATATCCGCTTTATGGGTGTATTGCAACGCATCAGCTTAACTTACCTGCTGGCATCTTTGGCAGTTTTGCAGCTACCGCGTAAAGGACAATGGATACTGGCGGTTGTTTTACTCGTCGGCTATTGGCTAACGATGATGTATGTACCAGTGCCAGATTATGGTGCAGGAGTGTTAACGCGGGAGGGGAATTTTGGCGCGTTTATTGACCGTTTGATTATACCCAAAGCACATCTATATAAAGGCGATGGTTTCAACCTTTTGGGAGATCCAGAGGGACTTTTCAGCACAATTCCGGCTGTGGTAAATGTTCTCGCTGGCTACTTTGCTGGGGAATGGATACGCAGCCAACCTGTAAAATCACGCACAAGTTTGGGTTTAGTGTTGGTTGGTGTGGCTTGTTTGGTGATTGGTTGGGGGTGGGGGTGGATATTCCCGATTAATAAAAAAATCTGGACGAGTTCCTATGTTGTGTTTACATCAGGTTGGGCGTTATTATTACTAGCTGCTTGTTATGAACTGATCGAAGTGCGACTGATTAAGCGCTGGAGTAAACCTTTTGAAATCATGGGTTTAAATGCGATCGCACTTTTTGTGGCTTCGGTGATGCTAATCAAAATTTTAGCCAAAACCACCATCGGCAGTGGGGAGAATGCACCCAGCACTTATAATTGGATTGACCAGACATTCTTTATCTCTTGGGCGGGGGCGCTGAATGGTACTCTGTTATTTGCGATCGCCACTGTTTTATTATGGTTTGGTGTTGCCGTCTTGATGTATCGCAAAAACTGGTTTTTTAAAGTTTAACTTCTAGACATAGCAATTTTGAACAGACTTCTTGTGGTGTAGCAGTTATCTTCATAGCATCGATGAAGTTTTCAGACTTTTACGCCTTTGCAAGCAAACTCATGACACCTCAAGAATTTTTAGAAAATTTGGCAACAGCCGCAACAGATTCCGAAAAACTAGTAGTTTTTGCGCGATACCTAGATACAACCGCCCTAGACAACGCCACATCCCCAAAATGGAGACGTCTTTCTTACGGTTCCGAACTTCAGATGGCGCTGAATAATCTGGCTTTTCATTTAGAAGCACTTGCTGAAACCGGAAATTAATTACTGAATCAATACGGTTCGGTTAAAAAAGTTGTAGCGACTGTCTTGATTGTCAAGCGATCGCTACATCTCATTTTGGACGTTTTAAAACATCCCCTAACTCATCCAAACAATATAGTAAAACCCTCTTGGTTAAAGTGTTTATCGTGGGTTAATACCTCAGTAATTCCTAATCGCTTCATAGTCTGCATAGAAATGCAATCTGTGAGGCTATATTCTTTATCAGCACGTTGTTTGTAGAGTTCAAGACCAGCTAGAAATGTGTCATGACTTTGTGGAACAATCTGAACATAATCGTTTTGCAAAATATCTTGAACTCTCTGAATAGCCACTTGCCGTATTTTGGTATCATAGGCTGAGAAGAAGTTGAGAAACTCTGTTAATACTTCATCTGTTGTAACTAGACGAACTTAAACAAGACTTTTACTAAAGCTTTTGACCGTTGAATGCCATTCATCTCTGGGATTGAAGAAAGCAGCCCAGTAAAATGTATCTACAAAAATTCTTCTCATGATTCTTGTTTTGGTTTGCCGTAGATGTAATGATCAATTTGTACCGCGCCATCTGTCGGTAGTTGAGTGATCACCTCTTCTGGCAATTCGTTGGTAAAATCTGAAAATATTTCCCAAATTGGTTTACTTTTCGGCTGAAGTTGCTGCTCCCTTGATTCTACTGTTAATTCAATAACAGAATCTGAAGCAGTATTTTGTTGATTTCGTCTGGCTTTCGCAAACAATAAAAAGTCTAATAATTCTTCAATTAGATTATCTGGTGCTTGCTCAATTTCTCTAATTAATTGTTCTTTTGAAGTCATTGTTTTACCTCATTCTCATTTCATTAGATTCTATTCATCAAGGGAATTAATACCCAAATCTAAATCTGCAAGTTGTTGATTCATCCAATCTGTTGCTATAGTTTCGTCAGTTTCAATTGCTTTCTCTACTCCTGTTTTAGCAATTTCTAAAAGTTGTTTGGACTTAAACTTGAGTTCAAAGGATGAATTTACGTTATGAACAATTTTTTCTTGTTGAGGTAGCGAAATAATAGGAATAAAAATATCTGCCATATCAGCCTGTGCAATGCTGTAATATGCCATCTTCCGTCACTCCCTCATGGTTAAACAAATCATGGTCAACCACCAAATGACCATGATTATCTTGTAAAAATGCTTTGTCTTTCTCCTGTTCTGATAACCCCTCCTCAGAACTTAGTAATACCCTGCGGCAAATTTTCTCACCAGAGTTATCCTTTCCCGACTTCCGCATTGTCGCAAAAAAGATGTTGTAATCTTTCACCCGTGGACACAACGCCCCCGTTTTCTGGTCATCATTCCACTTCTGCACAAACAAAACTGAAGTTTTAGTTCCTGTATGGGGTTTAAAAGTATTTCCATGTAACCCCACAACCGCCAAAATTCGGCATCTTTCTGCTATATAATCGCGAATATCTTTATCTGATGAATTATTAAACTTTGCGCTGATAGTAAGAAATTGCGTCGCCATTTGTCCAAACGCCAATCGGTGAGCCTGTGGCGTTACAATAAGAGCGTAGTTGGTCTTTCCCATCTTTTAACTTGGGCTTTTTCAGTTCGACAATAATGTAGGGAACATTCGGTCTATCTTTGTCAAAAATGGCAATATCAGCTTTTTTCTTTTCCCGTCCAAAGGTGACAACATACTCAACTGCAATACGGCTAATTGGGTAATCATAGCGTTGAGTTAAAACTTGCAAATAAAGCTGTCGTACTGCTTCTTCAGGAGTTAATTTAATTTCTTTACCACGCACCAAGCATTGAATATAAGCTACATCGCCACTTTTGGTTTGCTTGATCAAAATGGATTTCTCCAAAGTGTCAATTTCTTGGGGTGTGAATTGAGATAGTTTGTAATTAGAGTCTTTGAAAATTGCGGCGAGATTCATGAAGCTTTTAATTCTAATTCAATTAGCTGAACGCCGAGAAGTTCCAGAGATGCTGGAACCCTCAAGCTAGATAGCTGAATCAGTATAAAACCCAGGCTGACAGTTTGAGTCAGTCAACTAAATTTTTGTTACTTTACTCAAAAGAATCACCGGATTAATTACACAACAGCCTCCAATGCTTCTTCAGCAGTATTCATTTGGTCAAGATTCCGCCAAATTTCTTGCAACATTGGGTCTAAACCTGTGCGAGTAACTGCGGAAATTATGAAAACTGGGGAGTGGGAGATTTGATTTAGTTGAGTAGCTAATGCTTCTAAATCGACTGTATCGCGATCAACCGCATCAATTTTGTTTAGGGCGACAATTTGCGATCGCTTGGCTAAACCCCGTCCATAAGCTTGTAACTCTTGCTGAATCGTGTTGTAATCACCAATCACATCCTCGCTAGTCGCATCAATCAAGTGCAACAGCACCCTTGTGCGTTCGATGTGGCGCAAGAAATCATGTCCCAGTCCCACCCCAAGAGAAGCCCCTTCAATCAGTCCCGGAATATCCGCAAAAACTGTACCATCGCCCGTTGGTTTCCGCACTACACCCAAATTTGGCACGAGGGTAGTGAAAGGATAATCGGCGATTTTTGGGCGTGCAGATGACAAAGAAGAAATTAGAGTAGATTTACCAGCATTTGGTAAACCAATAATTCCCACCTCCGCCAACAGTTTCAACTCCATGCGTAGTACCTTCATTTCCCCAGGAAGTCCAGGGAGAGAAAATTCTGGGGCGCGGTTGCGGTTACTCAAAAAATGCTGATTTCCCAATCCACCTTTACCGCCTTCAGCCACCCGAAAAACTTGTCCAGGTGTAATTAAATCGCCCAGCATTGCCCCTGTCCCTGCATCATAAATAGCAGTACCACAAGGGACTTCCACAACTAGATCCTTTCCGCCGGCGCCGGTGCAATTATTTGGCCCACCGCGATCGCCATCTTCCGCCTTAAAAAGATGCTTGTATCTAAAGTCCAGCAAGGTTTGCAGGTTTTCCCTCGCCACGAAAATTACTGAACCACCACGGCCGCCATTACCGCCAGAGGGGCCACCAGCCGGTACATACTTTTCCCGACGGAAAGCAACAATACCATCGCCACCTTTACCAGCTTCAACTTCAATTACTACTTGGTCAATAAATTGCATAATTTGTCATTAGTCATTGGTCATTGGTTATTAGTCATCTGGAACGTTACCAATTGATTTTAGGTATGCGTTCAATTGAGGTGCTAAGTCATTGATGAGTAGCTTGAGTGCCCTTATCTGTTCATCTGTTAGTAGATTACGGCTGTAGGCTCGTCTGAGCCAATGTTGAGTTTCATATAAAGATCCTCTTGCTATTTTGACAAATCGCCGATTGTCTTGATAACTCCCTCTGCCTACCCCTTCTGCTATATTGGCACCAATACTATCTGCTGAACGGATAATCTGTTTACCTAGTGTATCTCGCGGCCATGACTCCCATCCACTAACGATTTTCCAGATGTCGTCAGCTAGACGTTCTGACAATTGATACACCCGTAATTCTTGAAACCTCCTACTTGACATTATCCTACCTAACCAATGACCAATGACTAATGACTAATGACTAATGACCAATGACTAATGACCAATGACTAATGACTAATGACTAATGACCAATGACCAATGACCAATGACTAATGACTAATGACCAATGACCAATGACTAATGACCAATGACTAAATATATGGTGAAATATCCTCACCACATTCATCTGCCAAATAGGAAAGGGCGCGGAAACGTAAACCCACCATTTGCTCATACAGTGGGTTGATTTTGCACAACGGGGGAATATGTACAATTTTGCGTCCAAACAGCGTAATATCCCGCGCAAAGGGACATTGAGAAGGAATCATTTTACATAAAAAACGCGCTACTCTGGGGTCTTGGATATCTAACCCATCTAGCCAGTCCCGCATCGGGCTGAGAGGATCTGGTAGGGGTAGATGGGGCGCAAGAGTTTGTGATGGGACTTTTCCTTCGAGGGTGAGGCGTAAGGCTGCTAATACGTCTTCTTGCAGTTCTAAGGTGCTGCAAAACTGTTGCAGAAGCTGGTCTTCGCTGGGAGAATAAGTGCCATCGGCGATCGCTACCATCACTGCTGTGCGTAAGAAATTTTCCGCTGCTGGCGTACCTTTACCCAAAACCGCAGCTAAATCCTCTGGTGTAATTACTTCTAGTGAACCCCAGCTAATCCCAGGAGCTAATTCATCCTGGGTGATACTGGCAATTAACTGCTGTTCTTGGGCATCAAAGTTACCATCTGCCCAAGCAATAGTCAGCAGTCCACGCAACCAAGCAGAAATTTGTTCGCTACTGTAGGGAGATTCAATAGCACTTGTCATAAACGCACACCTCAAGCTTTCCTCAGTCAATAATAAGCCACCTTCCATCTGTCTAAACTGTTACATAGCTAACTTACGACCTAGGAAGATTTGTTTTTTATTGACCAAGAAGGGCGTTAGGGAAGGAGAAATTATTGAAGAGTTACTTCCTTGTCTTCCCCCAATCCACAACAGTCAGTATTGCGTTAAAATCCGTCTGAAAGTAATCTTAAAAAATTTTTGCTAATTAATATGTTTTTCTTTGGTATTGAACATGAAGTTGCTTTCCTCAACCACGAAGGAAAGTTTGCTGATTTTTCCTGCACAAAATTTGCAGAGTTTAATCAAATTGTGGAAAAGCTCCCTATATACCCCAGTGACTATCCACAACTGCGCGTCGGCGATGCTGGTATTAAGAAGAAGCGGTGGTATATTGAAGGGTTTGAAAGATTTGCCGATTCTGAGCAAGTCATTGACTGTCTGGCTAAAGGCATCGAAATTAGAACAACCATACA
The DNA here is from genome assembly GCF_000317535.1 of Cylindrospermum stagnale PCC 7417. Taxonomy (NCBI): domain Bacteria; kingdom Bacillati; phylum Cyanobacteriota; class Cyanophyceae; order Nostocales; family Nostocaceae; genus Cylindrospermum; species Cylindrospermum stagnale. The sequence continues at coordinate 1,431,906 of NC_019757.1, read as the reverse complement.
CTCTAATATTCAAGGCGCAATTACTGAATTAACAGAAAGTTTTCGCTTACTGCGTGAGGTTGCTGCTAGCTTCGGGTTTTTACCAGTTTTGAGTAGTTTTCATCCCTATAAGCTGGGTTTTGATCCACAACCACCATTAAATGATTATGAAATTAGACAGCTACAAGCTAATCCTGACGAACAAACTGCCAACATTTACATGGTAACTTATGGACCAGACTTAAATATTTCAGTGGCAGGTTTATCTTACGAACGTGTAATTGATATTGGTAGAAAGTTAACTTATTATAGTCCCTATATTGTGCCTTTTAGTTATAGTTCTCCTTTTTATAATGGGGATTTGTGGTCAGGTCTTTCGGTGAGAACATTTGTCAGAACTGGCAAAAGACCTGCGGCTCTAGTTTTTGTCCAGCAACCAGAACAACTGATTGAAAGCGTACCCTCATTGACAAAAATCGCCCGCATTCCAGCAGAAGTAGGTCGGATAGAATTTAAGGCATTTGATAGTTGTGATGATTTTTCTATCTATGCGGCTCTGTTGGCTTTGTTAAAAGGTCTAGTATTAGATGAAACTTTACAGGGTCGAGCCACTATACCTGACCCAGGTTTGCACCAACTTTCAGCAAAATCAGGGTTTGATAACGAAGATATTTTGATGAATGCAACCAAGGTTTTACAAGCCGCTGAAGTCGCCCTTGGGATAGATCCAGACATGAATTTCTTAACACCGCTAAAACTTATTTTGGAACAGCGGAGAACAAAATCTCATGAACTAATTGAGGTGTTCCAACGCGTTGGTTCAATAGAAGAGACACTCAGACAGACATACTAAATTTTTGGTAATGGGTAATGGGTAATTGGTAATGGGTAATTGGTAATTGGTAATGGGTGATTGGTAATTGGTAATTGGTAATGATTTATCTTGGCAATTACCAAATTTACCTGGCTACGGCGACGGACTATTAGGCACTGGCTTGATCTCCTGACTGGGCGGAATCTGTTCAATGGAAATCAGTGCTTCCATCACAGCCTTAACAATCGGTGCTGCCACAGTAGAACCATAGGCATTTTCTCCTTTAGGTTCATCCACCAAGGCTAAAACTACATAGCGGGGCGATTCCACCGGCAAAATAGCCACAAAGCTAGTGATTCTAGCACCGACGATATAGCCGCCGTTGGGACTAGCTTTTTGGGCTGTGCCAGTTTTGCCTGCGATGCGATAACCCGGAATTTTTGAAGCTTTACCACTGCCTTCTGTCACCACAGTTTCCATCATTTCTACTACCTTTTGGGTTGTTGAGGATGTAAAAATTTGGCGTGGTGCTGGCAGGGTGGGTAAATAATGCATCTGCCCTTTGTTATCAATCAGCCCCCGCACGACATGAGGCGTGACTAACTTACCTCCATTGGCTAAAGCTCCGTGCATTTGTACCAGTTGTAACGGCGTTAGGGAAAAGCCTTGACCAAAGGAAGTAGTTGCGGGTTCAATTGGTGAAGAAATAAATTCTTCTTGACTTTTGATCTGACCCGTAACTTCAAAAGGCAAATCGGTATCAACTTTTTGCCCAAGCCCCAAACGTTCCAGCCAGTTGTAATAGACTGAAGGCTTCAATCGTTGGATGATTTGCACCATACCAACGTTGCTAGATTGTTGGAGAATCTGAGCAATGTTGATTTGCCGATAACTGTGTTTTTCAGCATTTTTGATGATGCGGTCAGCCACTGCGATAGTACCTGGGTCATTAAACACATCATCTGGTTTGATGATCTCATTTTCTAATGCGATCGCCACATTCAACGGCTTGAAGGTTGACCCCGGTTCATAAAGATCAGCCACAGTCCAGTTTTTAAACAGTGAAATATCAGCTTTGGAGTATTCATTCGGGTTATAGGTAGGCTGAGAAACCAAGGCGAGTATGGAACCATCTACCGCATCCATCACAATTACTCCCCCGCGTTTTGCCCCAAACTTTTCGATCTGTTGTTTGAGAGCAGAACGAGCCGCCCGTTGCAAGCGGCTATCAATAGTCATTTGCAATTGCAAGTCATCAAAATGCAAAAACCCTTCTGGAGCATGATCTGGCATCAAGGCCCCGTTACCTGCCCGACTGAGACGAACAGTTTGTCCAGAGCGTTCTAGCAACTTCTCCTGACTGTATTCCACACCAGCCTGACCGCGACGGTCAAGATTAACATAGCCCACCACATCAGAAACCAAATCTGCCTGTGGGTAAAATCGGGAGTATTTTTGGATTAACTCCAAGCCATTCAAGCGTAACGAAATTAGGCGATCGCCAATGTCCTCTGACACAGCAGGGTTCAGTATAATCCCGCTTTTTTTACTTTGAAATATTTTCAGCAACTCAGCCGCATCTTTACCCAGCATGGGAGCAAGTTGCCCTGCCATCTCTTCATTAGATTTATCAAACAGCTTGGGATGGGCATACAAAGTAAAGACTGGACGGTCAACCGCCAACATATTATTATTGCGATCCACCACTGGGCGTCGGGGCATAAAAGGACGCACGTTAACCATTTGCTGGTTTCGCGCCTTCTCTGTGAGCTTTGCACCCCGAACAATTTGTAACTGATACAAGTTGAAAGCCAACCCTAGCCCAGCAGCAATTAATAAACCCCATACTATTAACAGTCGGGACTTAATATTGGTTGCTTGATCTTGAGCCTTAGAGACAACGTTCCCGATCACTGATGGCCGGGAAAACTTTCGCTGCCTAGTGAATTCTAAATTCCGAGAATTTCCGAATTTTCTTCTGCTTGGTGACTTCTGCATAGTCTTGTTCTGTCCCACTTTGCGGATTCCAGAGTCCGATGTCCAGAGGAATTAACCTTGACCCTTGACCCTTGACCCTTGACCGTCGCTTCGCTCCAATTAAAAATGAAAAATTCAAAATTAAAAAAGGCTACAAGTCCCGGAATTCATTTATGGAAAAGAAGGAAAAATGTATTTACCAGACACGCAGCGCGAGAAATACGTCGTCCTTACTTCAAGTCCCTAAATTTATTTATGGGGATGTTAATTTTTAATTTTTAATTCTTAATTTTTAATTCCCCGTTCGCCTTTAGCGTCCCGTAGAAAAGGGGTTGACCCTTAACTTTAATATCCCAGTGGCGAGAGAGTTTGCTGCTGCATTTCTGAATTGGGTGTGGTGTTAGAGGATGTTGGTTTAGAAGTATGAGAGGCTGGCGGTAAGAAAATCGTCCCCGCAGGTGTTGGTGATACCAGTCCTGCTGTTGGTTTTTCTGCTTCCTCAGCCATTTTGTTAGTCAGTGTCGCGTTGGTTGTAGTCAACTGCCGCTCATGACGTTGTAGGTTTTGCAGTTTGCGGTACGCCTGACTCCAAAGTTCTTGAGAGTATACCGTCCATCCATATACCACGAGTGTCGTTGCCACTAACAAAAACGCCACAACTGACGAATAACGATTAAAATTGCACAAGCGCAGTAACCACACAGGTGCAGATCCATAACTAGACATTATGGGAAGGCGAACACTTGACTGCGCCTTAATATTTGATACTTGTTGTTTTCCCAACTCTTTTACTGATGTGGCCATTACTGCCCCATTTGTGGGAGAAACTGCTAAATCCTTCAATGACCGCCGTTGTGTTTTAGAAGTTCCCGGTGCAGTTTCAGAAGAGGATACAGCGGCACTCTGTGCTGATGACCCTAAACGTGCAGAGCGTCGCTTCTCTAAAGGGAGAGTAGAATCTCGCCGGAACCAATTACCTTTAGCAGAAACAGCTGATTTGCGAGCAACAACCATAATTTTTTCGGATAGGAAATACTGTATTTTAGATTAATTGTCTGTTTTCGCTCAGGTAAAAATTGCTTTTTGGGCAATAAGCACACGTAACACCCCACACTCCTTTCCCAGTTGTCAGCGGTAGCTGCACCAATCTCTGTCTCCGTTAAAAATGACAAAGCTGACAATCAGCAAGCGACAACTTGGATAGTTTAACCTGTCAGGTCTCAGTCTTTAACAGTATGGCAAGGCAGGGTAGGAAGGGGCAATAGTCTGCTCAAGTTATAACAATTTTTGCTATAATTAATCGTCAAGCTAGAAAAGCTAAGGATTTCTATTCAAAGATTAAATTGACTTGCTCTTCAGATCAAACAGAAGAAGCCTCACATCTGTCCCTTAGGGCAGTATGAGATGAATCCGCAGTAAAAACGAAACACCCTCCTAGAGGATGGACGGCACAGCCGGGAAAGTATAAGAGGGTAGTTGAGTTTTTATCAAAAAATTTGATAAGATTTGAAGGGTTGCTTGCCTTCGGCAAGCTGTTCGCGTTCACCGCCGCAGTCGTTGATATACCTCGCTTACTGCCCTTTGGGGAAACCTACGTGAAACGTTGGACAACGAGAAAAGAAGTAGGCACATCTCGATTAAGATAAGTTACCAATGTGTTTGTCCGATAGCGTGAATAAGCCAGCATCATCCAGGGCAGTAAAACTTATAGGGTACAAGGTAAGAAATTCATCGTCTGCGGCAGGGCATTCCGTGGACTTAAGACAAAGCTCAACGCCTCTTCAGCAATAGCTGGATTGGTTGAGAAGCCTAAACTGTATGCTTGCATCAGTGTAGGAGTATGTCACTCGAGTAAAACTAATCAACAGACTGGGCCAATGACCCACAACTACAAGTTGTGTTACTCTCTAGCCTACATTCTATTCGCTACTTGACGCTGTTTACGTCTGTTCACAGACTACATGATAACTAAGCCGAAAAAAACTACTCTAACAGGATTGCGTTTGAATATGTAATCTGAAAAAATTTAACAAAAATCAACAAATAAGGTATCGTATTCAACAGGCGAAAGTTTTTATTGCCGCAATTGGTGAAAGAGGAGTTATGAAAACAAGAATCTTTGGTTTGGCTTTAATGTTAAGTTTGGCTACTATTCTCGGAGCCTGCGAAGGTGGTGGAGAACCTGCTGGTACTACCCCTTCTCCTGTTGCTACAGGTGAACCGACTGATACTGGAGCTAGCCCTGCTGCTACTCCTGCTGCTACTCCTGCTGCTACTCCTGCTGCTACTCCTGCTGCTACTCCTGCTGCTACTCCCACTAAGAAACCGTAGCTTGTAGTTTTAATCACATCCACACTAGGTTAGTGACAGCGCTCCTCACTACATACTGCTTGCTCGACTTAATTGGGTTCTGCCGAAAACACCATCACTCTTAATATTGAGGGTGCTAAGTTATCAGTTTAAGTACGGCAGCAACTAGAGGACACTGGTAAAGACGGTTATAACCTCAACCAAGTGTCCACCTAAAAATTAGCCCCTGAAAGAGAAGCACGTTTTTAAGAGGGGTAAGTTAAGTAGAAAAAATCTAGCCTATTTGGGGCAACTTAACTTTTCCAGTTTAAAAAGTGTGAATAAATTCAATACGCTCACTGGCAATTGCTGTTGACCATTCCTTGTAATCTGTTTCACAGATGGATATCAGACATGGTGATGATGCTTAGCTTGCCAGATTTTTATTGGGAAAATTTGCAACTATTTTTCTGGCTTCGGTGCAGCTAGAGCTAGGGCTACTGAAATTTTCTAACTTTGTCGCCGCGTTGTTTCTGTAACCTGCTAGATTAGCTTTATGCTGCTACTACAATTTAGTACATCTCACTATTGTCGCAAAGCCCGTCTAGCACTGGGTTATAAGCGAATCAGTTACAAGATAGAAAATCTTACTCCTGGCTTGCACATCTTGAAAGTGAAGCCGCTGACCGGTTTGACAACATTACCAGTTTTGTTGCCCCAAATTGAGGGACAACAGCAATTGATTACGCGGAGCGCAGCGCCAATGGCGATCGCTGATTCTACCGAAATTTTCAAATTTCTAGAAACTTATCAGCAAGAACCAGCACTATTTTTACCCAACCACGAACAGCAAACTGAAGCCTGGATGCTAGAAGATTGGTTGGACGAAAGTATCGGTACAGCAGCACGGTTTGTGTATTATCAGTTTCGCGCTGGTGAGGGAAAGCAAATCGATCCTTCAGTTTTTAGCCAGATGGTGATCGGCGTAGTGCGACAACAATACCGAATCAACAATGCCACTGTAAAACTAGCTGCAAGTAGGTTGGATACAGCTTTAGAAGAATTATCTAACCGCTGGCGAAAAAGTGATTATTTGGTTGGTAGCAGTCTGAGTGTGGCCGATATTGCCGCAGCTGCCTTGCTGAGTCCTTTAGCGCTCATTCCTCAGTACCGTCAGGCACACCCCTGGCTATTTGAACGGATTGTGCAAGTCCATCAACTCTGTGGTGAGCCATTACCACCAGGTCTCTAAAAATTCTTTCATTCAAAATTCAAAAAAATATTTAACTCAGGACTCAGAACGCAAAAGGACACCGATGAAGCGGATCAGATTTTTTGTTTTGAGCGTCAGCATGATTATTTTAGTGGGTTTGGGTAGCCATTTGGGGGCAGCAGTGAGGGCGTTACCAACCCCAGAGGATACGCCAGAAGAGATCTTGCGGACAGAGATTATTACAGAAGCGCGATCGCCGATTAATGGCGATCGCCTAACTGCCGCTGAATACGCTCAATTGCGATCGCAACTACAAAACAGTCCACCACCAAAACTGAATACCAATGTGCGGGAACAGATATTCTTATTGCGGTTACGGAAGACATTGCTTCAGTTTTTCCCATTTTTAAATTTTTGATAAATTAGTCATTAGTTATTCTTATAGTCTCCATTGCCCTACCGCCCTCATCTCATCCACAGAAAGGAATTGGGACTCATTCTGAGGTAGGATAACGGTGGCAACAAATTGCAAATAAATGTAAAGACATAGATTATAGATTTTAAAAAAGCAAATTTAGCTTCAACCAACAGCAGTACCACACCGTAGTCTCAGACTAAGTATTGGTATAAATATTACAGAAAAGTGAGGAGTCTTACCACCGTAACTAAGCAACGCATCGCGTCGCCAGAGAAGTGGGGTATACGATGAATCACCACTTTTTTTGCAACAAGTCTAAAAGCTTGAAACAGTGTCATAGTCAGGGTTTTTTGGTAAAATCTAATCATTGTAAAGCTGAAAATGCTGGCAATTAAACGACTGAACTTTGACAGAGAAAGAGTATGGGGATAGGTCGCCGACTCCTCCCTGTAAAAGGTCAACTAAATAACATACATCTAAAAATTTCTAAATTTTAGATAGCAGAAAACCACACCTGACCCTTGCGGCGGTGCTGGGATTATGTCACTCAATCACCTTATTTCACGTAGGTAGCTTCATGTCCATGACCACGATCGCCCCTGAACAGGTTAACCGCATCGTTTGGAATCAGCATCATGATCCGTTTGAAATACTGGGTTCTCATCCCATAGACCAAAATGGTAAAACTGTCTGGGCTGTGCGAGCCTACTTACCAAATGCGAGTGCCGCGTGGGTAGTAGTTCCTGAAGAACGCAAAGAATATCCCATGCAAGCAGTGCATGATCCCCACTTTTTTGAATGCATTATTGAAACCGCAGAACTGACAAACTACCAGTTACGGATTAAAGAAGGGGATCATGAGCGAGTCACTTACGACCCTTACGCCTTCCATTCTCCCCGCTTGACAGACTTTGATTTGCATTTGTTTGCTGAAGGTAACCATCACCGAATTTACGAGAAACTAGGAGCACACCTCACGGAAGTAGAGGGCGTTAAAGGCGTTTATTTTGCTGTTTGGGCACCCAATGCCCGTAATGTCTCCCTGCTGGGGGATTTCAACTTCTGGGACGGGCGCAAACACCAAATGCGTAAAGGACAAACCGGCATTTGGGAGTTGTTTATTCCTGAACTGGGTGCGGGTGAACATTACAAATATGAAATCAAAAATTTTGAAGGTCACATTTACGAAAAATCCGATCCCTACGGTTTCCAGCAGGAAGCCCGCCCCAAAACCGCATCCATTGTTACTGACTTAACTGTCCACAACTGGGGCGACGAAGATTGGATGGAGACACGGCGTCACACCGACCCCCTCACCCAACCTGTATCCGTCTACGAAGTGCATTTAGGCTCTTGGTTGCACGCTTCTAGTGGAGAACCAGCTAAACTGCCCAATGGGGAAACTGAAGCTGTAGTTCCCGTTTCTGAACTAAACCCTGGCGCCCGCTTTCTTACCTATCGGGAATTAGCAGACAAGCTCATTCCCTATGTGAAAGAAATGGGATACACTCATCTGGAACTGCTGCCAATCGCCGAACATCCCTTTGATGGTTCTTGGGGTTATCAAGTAACTGGCTACTTTGCCCCCACTTCCCGTTTTGGTAGCCCTGAAGATTTTATGTATTTTGTTGACCAATGTCACCAAAATGGTATTGGCGTGATTGTCGATTGGGTTCCCGGCCACTTCCCCAAAGATGGGCATGGTTTAGCTTTCTTTGATGGTAGTCACCTTTACGAACACGCTGATCCTCGCAAAGGCGAACATAAAGAATGGGGGACTCTAGTATTCAACTACAATCGCCACGAAGTGAAAAACTTCCTGGTAGCCAATGCCATTTTCTGGTTTGATAAGTACCACATTGACGGAATTCGCGTTGATGCTGTAGCCTCAATGCTCTACCTTGACTATTGCCGCAAACCAGGAGAATGGTTGCCCAATCAGTACGGCGGTAGAGAAAACTTGGAAGCAGCGGATTTCTTACGTCAGGTAAATCACCTGCTCTTCAGTTATTTCCCCGGCGTTCTCTCAATTGCCGAAGAATCCACTTCTTGGCCAATGGTATCTTGGCCTACCTACACAGGTGGACTGGGCTTTAACTTAAAGTGGAATATGGGCTGGATGCACGATATGCTGGACTACTTCAGCATGGACCCTTGGTTCCGCCAGTTTCACCAAAACAATATCACCTTTAGTATGTGGTATAACCACAGCGAAAACTTTATGCTGGCTCTGTCCCACGATGAGGTGGTGCATGGCAAGAGCAATATTATCGGTAAAATGCCGGGGGATAGATGGCAGAAGCTCGCTAATGTGCGTTGTTTGTTTAGCTATATGTTCGCTCACCCTGGCAAGAAAACCATGTTTATGAGCATGGAGTTTGGCCAGTGGAGTGAGTGGAATGTCTGGGCTGATTTGGAGTGGCATTTATTCCAGTATGAGCCGCATCAACAGTTGAAACAGTTTTTCCAAGATTTAAACCATCTCTACCGTTCTGAACCAGCGTTGTACACTCTGGATTTTGCTCAGGAAGGGTTTGAGTGGATTGACTGTAGCGATAACCGCCATAGTGTAGTTTCCTTCGTTCGACGCGATAAGGATGCTGACAATTTTGCGATCGTGGTTTGCAATTTTACACCGCAACCCCATTCTCACTATCGAATTGGTGTACCAGAAAAGGGATTTTATACTGAGTTGTTCAATAGCGATGCTCGTCAATATGGCGGTAGCAATATGGGCAATTTAGGCGGTAAGTGGACTGATGATTGGTCTTTGCACAATCGTCCTTATTCACTAGATTTGTGTTTACCTCCTTTGGGTGTGTTGATTCTCAAGTTAGATAAGCAGAAGACAGCAGCAGTGATGGAATAACAGTTGAATTTATCCACATAAATTACAAATTTGTAAAGGCACAGCATTGCTGTGCCTTTACGTTTGTTGGAATGTAATTAATTGAGGATTGCATAATTTGCGTAGGCTTACTGTCGTAGACATCGCCTATTCAAAGCTACTCAGCCCAGTTCTCTAATAACAGTGCAGGAATGCGAGAGAACTCTCTGACATAGTCCACGTGTAAACTTTTGGTTATGGGTACTTTGTGAGATGGCGATCGCAGATTTTAACCAAACACTAAGAATTGATCCGCAGTCTGTAGATGCCTACTATAATCGGGGACTTGCCTATTTTAAACAAAGAAATCCCCAGGCAGCTATCAAAGACTTTAACCAAGCAATAAGGATTAATCGCAACCTAGCTGATGCCTACGGGAACCGGGGACTTGCCCAATATACTTTAGGAGATCAGACTAGTGCTATTGCAGATCTAGAGCAAGCTGCAAGACTTTTTCGTCAGCAAGGGAATACCCAAAGTTATCAACAAACACAAACCCTGATCCAGCAGGTGCGGCAGTAGCTAGTTGTGCAGCGCGAAATTCTGCGCGATTCCTTAATCCCAGTAACAAACGAATGATGATCATACCTATTAGGTGATTAACATAACATTTTAGTTTTTACTACTGTGCCAATCTGTATATTTCTGAGTTAGGTAGAATTCATAAAAAAAATTATAAATCTTTGGTATTTATGTTCCAAAGTCTCTTGACCTGCATATAGTTAATCGGATAGCCTTAGCGTTCAGATGCGCTTTCTCAAAAAACCGATGAATAGAAAATTAATACTTAGTTTACTATCTAGCTCCACAATTTTTACTTCTCTAATGTCTACGCTGGCGTTAGTGAATCCTGCCCATGCAAGCCAACCAGTTCTCCGACTAAAAAATGGTGAAGCCTGTATACGGCATCCACATATTAGCTACGACCAGTTTGTCTGCATCCGGAATACACCAACAAATCAATTGTCTCGCTCTACACCTGCATCTAGAGTTAACTCAGCACAGCCATCTGACAAAAATATTGCGATGTTAGACTTTACTGAAGCGGAAAGTAATAAGGCGATCACTGTATTTGGCTGTGACTGCCCATATTGTATAAATGCTTTACGTACCATGCAAGGTAGTCAACCTTTAGTGTATTAGGTTTTTAGAGCGCTTGTCGCTATCACCACAACTTCAAAATTCCTTTTGTCTATATTTCATTTGGGCAGAATTTGGCATCAAAGCCCAATTGGAAGCCAGATAAAAAAACTTAAAGATTTGTTTGATGACTAGCGACAGCATTGTACCGAAAGGTCAGTGCAGGTAGTTCACTCCATCACTTCATTCACCGGGAATCGATCAATTAGTTGCATAGCCCGATAAGCATTGCGCTGCAAAGAATCCGGCAAATTGGGAACATGGGGAATCTGGGATAATAAATCCAACGTCCGGCGTAAAAGTCTCACCACATCCCCCTCATCCAAGGTGGTATTTTCGCACAGTTCTATCCACTCCATTCCCAGTGCCCACTGTTCGACGATCGCAATTAACTCAAATTCCAACCAAATAGGCAAGGCGACATTATAGCGCCGTTGAACTTGGAACATTTGACGGCGAATTCCCCGCAGTTTGGCCAAAGCCTCTGCCACCTCATTACTGAGTTCATAGCGCACCTTACTATCAGGACGGGGGGTTTCTGTGACTAAAGCCGCCGCAGCTGCTGCTAAATGGTGCGGATCTAAGTTGTCCAATTCACCACTAGCGAAGACTAAACCGATCCACAATTCATTCTCGCCGCGAATTGCCGCCGCGATTTGCCCCAATGTCGTAGGCACCAAGTTATCCAAACCACCAAATTGCTGCAAAATTTCAATTAAACTGAGAAACTCTTCCCAATGACGTTGGGACTGTTGACCTACCCGCCCTTCTAACTCTTCGATTTCGGCTTCTAATTCAATGCAGCGTGCTCTGCGTTTGAATATAGCCGCAGCATTACCAGCTTCATGTAAAGGGTGAGTTTCTAATTGCTCTTGAACAGCAGTAACACGAGAAAGTTGTGCAGCCACTTCCGGAGACGTAGGCAAAAACTCCTCAGGATCGGGTATGCATTGTGCAATGGCGGCGGTTTCTTCGTTACCACGGATAGACTGTCCTCTTTTCAAGGGCAGTTCTGACGGTGGTAGCATATCAGGCGGCACCTCCACCCGTGGCAGTTCAGCATACAAATCAACGACATCTACAGAGGTTGCCACATACCAACGGTTATCTCGCCCCAAGCATACCAAGTAAGGGCTTTGACCAGCAGCAATCGGACTTTTAGCAACTAATACAGCGGTAATGGGCAAAGTTGCCGTGATGTTCTTGTCTTTGAGACTCAGCAATGTTCCGGAAACTGCAAAGTCCAGCATCATCACCAACTGTTCCTGTCTGTCTTTCTGTGCTTGCTCTTGTAGAGTTCTTAATATCTGGCGTTCTACTTTCAAGCGTTGCCGCAATTTCTCATACACAGCCAGTTCTTTTTCATCAACTGCGGCGATTTGTTCCTGGAGTTGGGTTAATTCTGCTTGGATTTCCGCAATTTCCTCATAATCTGGTCTTAAATGTAAGGTTGCCATATATTGACCAAAGCTGCGTTCTATCAGTTCTCTGGTTTGGTCTAGGGTGTGGGTTTGTAGTAAGTTGAGCACCATGCCGTAGCTGGGCGTAAACTGGCTCACTAGAGGATCTGCCTCAGATGTAGCTAAATAAGCCGCTTCTTTGGCTCCTTCAAAGGGAGTTTGGACTGTCACCACATGACCTTGAAGATCCATCCCCCGGCGACCAGCCCGGCCTGACATTTGCAGGAATTCGGAAGCTTTTAATAGACGGTGCCCGTTGTCGGTACGTTTGGAAAGGGTGGAAATAACTGTTGTCCGGGCGGGCATATTAATTCCCGCTGCCAGAGTCTCGGTGGCGAAAACTACTTTAATCAGCCCCTGCTGGAATAGTTCTTCTACCAAGACTTTCCATGCAGGTAAAATCCCAGCATGGTGAGCGGCAATTCCGCGATATAGGGGCGCAATTTGTCCAGAACGCCCAGCTTCGGGATTACGGCTTAAAAAATCATCAATTTGTCGCCGCAATATTTGGGACTCATCATTATTTACCAACCATAAATCACCCACTTCTGCCACGGCTTTATCGCATCCCCGGCGGCTGAAAATAAAGTAAATTGCTGGCAGCATATCCCGTTGCTCTAGTTGGCTCAGGGTATAAATAATGCCGGGAGCTTCTGGTCTACCAGTTCTACCATGCTCAAATTTACCTTTTTTCCCGCTTCGCTTCGATAACCGGGCGTTAATTTTGGTTTTGGTTTCATTCAGCAGGGGAAATAACCCCTTGGGATTGCAAAAGTGAAATTCCAAGGGTACTGGGCGAAAATCGGAGTAAATTAGGTCTGTGGGACCATGAACCCGATTTAGCCAGTCTGTGAGTTGATCGCTGTTGGCAACTGTGGCGGAAAGGGCGACAAGTTGGACTTCACGGGGGCAATAGATAATTGATTCTTCCCAAACTGTACCCCGTTGGCGATCGTTCATGTAGTGGCACTCATCTAGCACCACTGCTTCTACATCTACTAATGAGATGCCAACTTGCCCTATGGGTGTGCCATAGAGCATATTTCGGAAAATTTCTGTGGTCATCACCAAAATTGGTGCTTCTCTGTTAATGGAGGCATCTCCAGTTAACAGTCCAACTTGATCTGACCCAAATTTTTCCCGAAAGTCACGTAGTTTTTGATTTGATAACGCTTTTAGAGGTGTTGTGTAAAATACGCGTTTTCCTCGCGACAGGGCGCGATAAATGGCGTATTCCCCTACCAATGTTTTGCCTGAACCGGTGGGCGCACATACAACTACTGAGCGTCCAGCATTTAAGGAGGCGATCGCATCCTGCTGGAATTGATCTAGTTCAAAGGGAAAAACTGACCCAAGGTCAAGTTCTGGAGACGGCGCAGGATAATTCACTCAAATACATTTGCAACCGGACTATTTACTATCATAACGTTATTAGTGATGTGCTACGTTGTCGCTATATTCTCCTACGATTGGTTGCCTTACAATGGACACTAAACATTGAAATTGGGAGGCAGGCGATGAATACTACGGATAATTCCCCAAGGTCGGATAGGCCGTCGGAGGTTTTAGTATCTGTAGCAGAGTTACAGAGTCAGCTTAATGACTTACTCAAGCAACTATCTCCAGAGCGATTACAGGTGCTTACTGATTTTGCGGCTTACTTAGTAAATGCTGAAAGCGAAGTTGCAACCCAAGAACTTTTGGCAATTCCTGGATTGCTAGAGCGAGTTAAGCAAAATCAAACAACCCCCAAAACCGATTTCACAAACTGGAGAACCCTTCGCTCTGATGTATGAAGTTCTTCTCCATCCCGATGCTCAAAAGGTTTATGTCAATGCTGACAAAGCCCTAGCGAAGAAAATTGCCCGATGTTTACAGCAGCTAGAGCAAACTCCCCAGTCGCACCCCAATATCAAAGCCCTCAAGGGAGACTATACAGGGTACTATCGTTACCGAATCGGGGATTACAGGGTTATCTATTCGATAGAGGATAAACTGGTGCAGGTATTTGTTATAGCGATCGCTCATCGCAGCGAAGTATACGAACCGTGAATGCGATTTGGTGAGCCTACTGGTGATTCGGATAAACAACCTTACCTATCAGCCTTTCCCTAATTCTTGCGCCCGTGCTGCGGCTACTTTGACAGCTTCAATTAAAGCTGAACGAAAACCTGCTCGTTCTAGTTGAGCAACGCCGGCTATTGTTGTCCCCCCAGGACTGGTAACACGGTCTTTGAGTTCTGCGGGATGCAGTTTGCTCTCCTGTAAAAGCTTCGCTGTTCCTAATACAGTTTGCAAGGCTAATTGATTGGCAACTGCTCTAGGTAAACCTGCGGCTACTCCCCCATCAGCGAGTGCTTCTATCATCAGTGCCACATAAGCCGGGCCACTACCCGATAGTCCTGTCACCGCATCCATCAGCATTTCAGTAACTTCTACGACTTCCCCCACCGCCGAAAAAATTTGCTGTGCTATTTGCTGGTGCTTGGCGTTGGTGTAAGCACCTAAACAAATCGCCGTCACTCCTGCTCCCACGGTGGCCGGAGTATTAGGCATGGCTCTAATAACTGGCATTTGGGGAAAGGCAGCTTCTAGCTGATTTAAAGGCACACCCGCTAAGATGGAAATCACTAGAGGCGAGTGTTCTGTAGCCGTAATCTCTGCTAATTCTTGTGCGATCGCACTAAACACCTGGGGTTTCACTGCCAACATCACTACTTCCGTGGCCCGCTCGAAAACCAGGTGATTATCTGCCGTGACAGCTACCTCGTATTGCTGCTGGAAAAAATGCTGACGCGAGGATTGCGGCTCACTAACTATAACTTCTGATGCTTGATAAATACCCCGGACAATAAGGCGGGATAAGAGCGCTTCTCCCATTACCCCGCCACCAATTAAGCCAAATTTAATAGTCATTCGTTCGTAGTCATTGGTCATTGGTCATTAGTCATTAGGACAAAAGACTAAGGACTAAGGACTAAAGACTAATTTAACTTTATTGTGCCATCCGATTTGCTTCGTTGCCCCAATTTTGATTTTGACCTGTGGGACGAGAGGGACGTACTGGGGGTTGCGGTACTTCATGCAAGAACCCGCCCTGAGTACTTACTTGTACGCAGCTTGGTGTAAACAAAAAGATGCTTTCACCAATGCGCTCTTGATGCCCATCTAGTGCATACGTGCCACCAGCGACAAAATCTACTGCCCGTTGAGCTTGATCCGGGTCCATAATAGTTAAATTTAATACTACAGACTTGCGCTCACGCAATGCTTGAATTGCCTGAGGCATTTCTTCAAAAGTTCGTGGTTCAAGCACTAAAACTTCAGAAATTCCATTAATTGCTCCGGGCATACCAATAACATTACTCATAGGCTTTGGTCCTGTGGCTACATCATCTCCCATTGTAGGCATGGGTTCCCGCCAACGTCGATTTTGTGGCGCTGCTTCCTGTGGTGCTGGTTGGGTATTCTCTTGCTGATACAGATTTTGGTAGCCTTCTGTATCTGCCTCTTCTTCATAGTACTCGTATTCTACTTGCTCATTCAAACCCACAAAGTCCCTGAGTTTGGAAAATATATTATTCATTTTGTAAGCTCCTAGTGCAAACGACCTTAATTAGTCTGGCTGTAACCTTTTATAGCCAGTTATGAACCCTACGGTGGCTGGAATGACTCAGCAAGTTTATTGCTGCGAGTAAACTCTATTACAAGTCTTGGTGGTGAACGGGCGCTTTTAAAAAGGACTGAACACTACCTGGATACAACAATGAGTCAAGATTATATCCTAAGGATTGTCTTCAGCAAAGTTCCTTTCACCCATTTTGTCTTAGTGATTACTTTTGTCAATACTAGTCAATACTATATCTTTTGACACTTATTCGACGAGCGTGTATCGAATTGTTATGTAATTCCTTCTCGGCTTTTATTATACTTATGCCTAAGCTGTTGATAAAAATACTAGAAGCGCTGGCCAAACAAGATTGTTCCTAATCGTACCATCGTCGCACCAGCTTGCACTGCTAATTGGTAATCGCCTGACATTCCCATTGAAAGGTGCTGCATTTTCATGTGCGACCAGTTTTGTGCTTTGATTTCTTTTGCCAGTTGAGCAGTACGATTAAACACATCCAAAGTTTCCGCAGCATCCAAGCCAGCCCGGGGAATTGTCATCAAACCCTGAATTTGTAAATTTTTATATTGATTAAGTTTATTTAAGTCTGCTAATAGTTCTGGTACATTCCAACCAGACTTGTTGGCATCAGAGAGAATTTTCACTTGTAGGCAAACCTGGGGACTCACTCCCAACTGTGACGCCAATTGATTTAAGCGTTCGGCCAGTTGCAAATTATCTACAGAGTGAATCCACTGAAATTGTTCTAGGGCTTTTTTGGCTTTATTGCTTTGCAAATGTCCAATCAAGTGCCAGGTAACATCTGATAAGTCTTGCAACTCGGCTTGTTTCCTGGCGGCTTCTTGGATGCGACTCTCTCCAAAGTCGCGAACTCCGGCGGCGTAGGCGTACCGCATCAGTTCAGCGGGAACTGTCTTTGTGACTGCAATTACCCGCACTGAACTAGGGAGAGAGCCACAAATGGTGGCAATATGTTCGATTAGCGAACTACTCATTGGAATGTGCGTTGGAAAATACTCTGAAGCAGATCGTACTCCTGGGATTGTCCAGTGCGACGCATAGTACGTAAACGATTTTCCAGCATCATTCTCGCCTCAGTACGTCCTATCGGCTGAAATTTAACACCTTTAACGTCATTGGCTACTAAAAAAAATAAACGTTGGGCATAAAGTGTTGTAAACAGATCCTGGCTATCATCTACCATGCAGATTTTGTAGAGTAAACCCCAAGTTGGATGATTTATGTAAGTTTCCGAGCTTTCTGGATTCATTTAATAGTCAAGGTGGGATTATATATATCTCTTCGCAGTCAAAGACCAACATTCAGACGATAATACCAATATTCGTCAGAATATTTGCTGAAAATGCGAGACTCACGACGGCTTGCCGTTGAACGGCTCTTGTGGAGACCTTGATCTAGTTTGTCGTTGGTAGATGAGGTTAGCAGCAGTGGGGAAGAAACAATAGAGGCGATCGCATTCTGCCAAGGATAAATCACAATCAAAAGCCATACAGAACTTTGCTTAGAGGCAGCACGACGATGATTGTTAACATTTGTTAACGGTAAAAGCTAACCCTTAAATTTCCCTTTGCACAGACTTGTCTCTATCCTGCCATAACTATCGCTTTCTGGCACAAAATAGGTAATTTAGCTGGGGGTAGGGGAGTAGGATGTATCCATGCGCTCTTCTGATGTGGCTGAATAGTGAGATGAAATATCGTGATTAGAGTAATCGACAAAATAAATTATCCCTACGCACTGTCTTGGTAACATAAATAAAGTCTGCCTGGACAGACTAAATACCTAAGAATTCCTGTAGGTTTTGAAGGAATGAAATAGCCTTAAACCCAAAAGAATTATCGGACTTCTGTACCGATCGCAATTCGCACTCCCCAGAATAAGATTAAAGTGGCAATAGCCAGCCAATCACGTGCTTTTAGTTTTAAATCTTGCCACTGCACTCGATGTTCGTTGGGACTGGTAAAACCCCGCACAATCATGGCATTAGCCATTTGATCTGCCCTTAAGAGCAGATTTTCTAACAATCTCTCGGCTACAGTCATCCAAACCTTGACTGCTCCTTTCAATCCCAGCTTTTTCCAATTAATTGCCCTTGTCATCACAGAACGAACTAAATTTTGCACTTCTTCTAAAACTAGAGGGATAAACCGCAAGGATAAAGTTAAAGTCAGAGTTAGTTCTGTGACAGGCAAATTAAACCGTCGCAGGGGTTGCATTAAGCTTTCCATCCCAGATGTAATTTCTTCTGGTGCCGTTGTTAGCAAATACAAGTTAGTGCTGTAAATCAAGGTAAAAACTATTGAACTCAGGCTGATGGCTAAATCTAAAGAGCGGCGAGTTACTCTGACCGGGCCTTTATGAAACAGCACGTAGCTATATTTTTTGTTACTACTTGCTGAGTCTGGCACAACAGGGGAACTTTTAGCGGTTGATGGCGGGTTCAAGATTTGTTCGCTTGCTGGTAAGCGTGACTGATAATCTACACCTAGTCCATCAGGACTCATAGTAGCGATCGCTAAAACCATCAAGGATAATATCAACAGCCAGCCCATTTGCTGTTGCCATACTCTCCAAGGAATTCTTGCCGTTAATGTAATTATAATTAATAGCAATACCAGTAGCACCCGCCAATAGTTGTTAGCAAAGCTATAGCTGGTAAGGAAGCTCATCAACCAGACAAACTTAACTCGCGGATCGAGTTTATGTAGCCAAGTTAAAGGTTGTTCTAAGTAAAGCCCAAGTGGTAGCGATCGCAGTAAATCCATTTTTAGTCATTAGTCATTAGTCATTAGTCATTAGTCATTAGTCATTAGTCATTAGTCATTAGTCATTAGTCATTAGTCATTAGTCATTAGTCATTAGTCATTAGTCATTAGTCATTAGTCATTAGTCAGTTATACATACAAAACCCGCTTGGGCGGGTTTCAAAATGTTTAAGTCCGCGCAGGCGGACTTGGTTCTGGTAGCCGCGACTTCTAGTCGTTAGGCATTTTTGCTATTTTACACGGGTTGCACGATTGACATTTCCACCTTCCATATCCCGGACTTTTTTACTCCGCCAAAGTAAACGAATCGGGGTACCTTTAAACCCTAATTGTTGCCGGAATTGTCTTTCTATGTAGCGGCGATAATTTTCGTTAAAGCGTTTGGCTTCGTTGACAAATAGGGCGATTGTTGGTGGTTGCGAAGTTACTTGCGTACCATAATAAATCTTGCCCTGACGCCCACCCCGTGAGGCTGGTGGTGAATGCCAACTAACTGCATCTGTGAGGACTTCGTTAATTACTGATGTGCTAACACGACGTTTGTGTGCCTCAGCTGCCTGATTCACTAATTCTAAAACCTTTTCTACCCGTTGTCCTGTTAAGGCACTGACAAAAATAGTGTCTGCCCATTCAGTAAAATGTAGTCGCTCTTGTAGAGCTTTTTCGTAGTCGTAGATGGTGTAAGAGTCTTTTTCGACAGTATCCCACTTATTGACGACGATAATGCAAGCTCGTCCTTCTTCGAGAATTCGCCCAGCTAATTTTTGGTCTTGCTCGGTGGCTCCATCTTGGGCGTCTAGTACTAATAAAACCACATCGGCGCGACGAATCGCTTTGAATGCGCGGTTAATACTAAAGAACTCTGTGCCGTATTCGATGTGTTTCTTTTTGCGAATACCAGCGGTGTCAATCAAGCGGTAGGTTTGCCCATTCCGTTCGACGACGGTATCAATGGCGTCACGGGTTGTGCCGGAAATTGGGCTGACGATCGCTCTTTCTTCGCCGACAAACACATTCAATAAGCTGGATTTACCGACATTTGGGCGGCCGATAATCGCGACTTTGATGACATTAGTTTCTGGTTCATCCTCAACGGCGGGGATGTGCTGAACTAACTCGTCGAGTAATTCTCCAGTACCGCTACCATGAATCGCCGAGATGGGAAAAGGTTCACCTAATCCCAATCCCCAAAAATCGGCAGCTTGCATTGCGCCTTGATCGGGGGATTCACATTTATTCACAGCTAGCAAAACAGGTACCGATTGTTGGCGCAACCACCCAGCAATTTCTTCATCTGCTGGTGTGGGGCCTGTTTGCCCATCGACGACAAAAATCGCGGCACAAGCTTCTGCAAGAGCGATTAATGCCTGTTGGCGAATCAGGGGGAGAAATTCGGTATCGTCGTTAAAGACTAAGCCCCCTGTGTCTACGACCATAAATTCGCGATCGTTCCAGAAAGATGGCATGTAAGTGCGATCGCGTGTCACACCCGGTTCGTCATGAACAATCGCCGTTTGTTCCCCGGCGAGACGATTAACCAGAGTGGATTTGCCCACATTTGGGCGTCCGATAATTGCAACGATTGGCAGTCCCATTCAAAAAATTCCGTAGTGCTGACTTACTGAGTGCTGAGTATTTCTCTAAAAATAAACTTGCAGTATTGAAAAAGCTAGCTTTTCAAACTTTTTGTGCTGAGTATTGGAGTTATTATTTTTACTCAACACTCATTACTCAGCACTGTTTTAGTGAGAGAGGTAGTATATCACGCCTTTCTATTGTAGCTACTTTAATTCTTTCTTTAATTTTCTCACCTCAATGGTGATTAACCGCCAAATTTAAAGAAATATGTCAACCAAAAATTTGGTAGTCACGTCGCGGGAGATGATACCTTGAAAAGTCGTATGTGGCTCAAAAAAGCTAGCAGATCAACCGTTCGATGTTTAACATGGACTTTTCTGCTAGGCTGCTGTATTTTACTATACGCCAAATTGATTGAACCAAATTGGATTGAGATAAATTCTTTACAACTGACCCTACCCCATCTCTCTCCAGAATTTAACGGCTATCGCATTGTGCTTATCAGCGATATTCATCGAGACAAATGGATGAACCAACGGCGTTTACAGCGGATTGTGCGTTTAGTAAACCAACAAAAAGCAGACTTAGTAGTGATTACAGGTGATTTAGTTACTCGAAATTCGTCAGAATTAATCCCAACTATCAAGGTTCCCTTGAGTCAAATTACTGCTAAAGATCAAATTGTGGCAATATTGGGTAATCATGACTACGAGAACGACACAAAAGCGATTATCCGAACCTTGGTACAAAGCGGTATAGTCTACATCAATAATGGTGTTTATACCTTACAGCGGGGCCGTGCGATGTTGCATATTGCTGGGTTAGATGATATCTGGAGAGGTACACCCCGCTTGGATTTGGTAATGCAGCAGTTACCCAATCAAGGGGCAGCAATTTTATTAGTCCACGAACCAGATTTTGCGGATACCAGCGCTGCTACGGGGCGGTTTGATTTGCAGCTATCGGGACATTCCCACGGTGGACAGATGCGCTTACCTTTTTTCAAACCGCTGATTTTACCGTCTTTGGGTGAAAAGTATTATGCGGGACGCTATCAGGTGGGAAATATGATTCAATACACCAACAGAGGGCTGGGTATGACTGCCAAGCATCTCCGATTTGGTGCCCGTCCTGAGATTACAGTATTTACTTTGGTTGCACCGAAATCATAACTCGCTTTGCGTCCACCCATTTCACACTGCTACATTTTGCATTTTATGCCGTTGGCTTTCTGTCGGGATACCGTCATCGTCGGGTAATTCTGGGTGGGCGGGAATGTTACATCAGGTGTAGCTAGGGTTTCGGTCATGGCTTTGTAGTTGTGGGTTAGCCATTGTTGATAGTTCTATATTAGTGGATGGGGTGGAGCGATCGCACTAAGAGCGATCGCTCCACCCCATCGCGGAGCTTACCGTGTTTACTCAATCGCAAGTGAAGAATAGCGATCGCCACTTTCCTGATCCACAGTTCCCCAGAGTACGGACAACGCTGGTTATTGAATCGATTAGTCGTACAACATATTCCCCACAAAAGCACAAGTTACGCTGAAGTAGTAATAGGTTGAACAAACAAAAGGAAAAGCGGGCTGATAACCCGCATACAAAAAAGTTAAAATGTACGACCACTGTACCCGGATTGCTCACTAGTGAGCAAGCCGCGCTAACAACTCTGCTCAGTGGACAGCCAAACCTATGTCGGACTAATGTTATATATAGTTACATTTAAAACTTAATTTCACTTCAAGTTTATTCCCCTCCTAAAGTGATTACTCAAATGCAAACTTCTAAAATTTCATTATTCACAGCTTTATTTCTTCTAATCGTCGCCCCTCAACGCTCATTCGCACAAACAAACACACCTTCAAAAACGCCCAACCTGCCTTCTAGCGTGCCCATTATCCCACCCATAGAACCTCCGCAACAGTTGCCATCGTATCGACTCCCAGCTAATGATTCCTACGAATCTGAGTTTTCCCTATTTTCCTGCACGATTATAAGTACAAGTAGGTTACCATCACTTTCAAGCGGAAAATCAATATCAGAACTTCGCGCCCAAGTTGTGCAATCTCCCAAAGATGAGCGAGTCCGTTTTTACTTAGGATCACAACTATTAACAGATGGTAAATGGGAGGAGGCAATTTCTGAATTTCGTCTAGCTATTGATCTCGCTAAACACAATCAGGAATTTTTGCGCGTTGGTTTTAGCTATTTGAAATTAGGTAGAAGTTTTCCGGATGGAAAGCTGCCTCAAGAGGCAGCGACGGCATACAAGGAGTCTATCAACGCCTTCAAAAAAGGCATTGCTTTGCTCAAACAAGGTAAGACACAGCAATTCTTCTATTCTGAATATTATTCATATACGCCCTTGGCATCTGCCTATGAAGGACTTGGGTCGGCTTTGGAAGCCGCTGGTAAGAATGATGAGGCTATTAGTGCTTATGAGTCTGCAATCGATGCGTTTTCTGCTTTACCTGAACCCCTGATGCCGGGATTCTTGTCGCTGAATGATCTCCTTTTGGATAAATTGGATCGTCCCCAGTATTTGTTAGCATTATATCAACGACTTCTCAAAAGGAGTCCTTCTAGTACTTGGTTGACAGAAAAAATTATTACACTTCAGAAAAATTTAGAAGAGGAGGCTGTCTATACAAAAGCAATTCAAGCCGAACCTAGAAACCTAAATCTTTATCTTAAGTGGGCAGATGCTCTTCGTAGTCAAAAACGTAGTGTTAAACTTGAAAAAGTTTATCGTCAAATTGTCGAACAATATCAACCAGTTGCTATCTCAAATGAACAGTCTGTAATTATTGAGGCTCCTGTTTGGGGACGCAAGCTGCGTAATCGTTGCCAACCCGAACTTGCTCTACTCATTTATCAAAAAGACTTAGCTGTAAATCCTAATAATGCAGCCACCTACGAAGACATGGGCAAGATATTGCAAAGGTTGGGAAGAATAAAAGAAGCGAGCACAGCTTACCGCAAAGCTATAGAAATCGATCCAAAGCGCTATGGTGCTTACCGAACAATTGTTGAAACTTTGGATGCTCAGGTAATTTCCCCAGCAAATCCTTCCCGATAAGAAAACTTCAGATTTTTGGTTCTACCGCTGATTTTAGGGAAAATTAATATGCGGGTACCGCAAGGCAGAATTCAAAATAGAGCCTACGGCTCCCGTAAGGGATACAAAATTCAAAATTCAAAATGATTACAGCGTAAGCGTTTTGTTAATTTGGAATTGTCTGTTTATTTGCGCCGTGCTGTACTAGTTATTTTTCTATATCTGTGGGAGGTGCGCCGCTAGAAATTTTAAAGCGGTATATTAAGAATCAAGAAAAGCCGTCCTAGAAGGACGGAGCTTGTATCCCATTATTTTCGGTCACGGTGGTCGCATCCAGTAAAACAATAACCCAAGCCAACGCGCAGATACAGCTATCTCAGGTCAGGGAAGTTTCTACTAGCTTAACGGCTGGACAAAAAAGGCGCTTACAGCCGAGGCTAGACGCACTTCAGATAGAATTTGACAGGCACAGCCAAAAAGTAAAGCGGATGTGGTCAGATTTATCTATTGAAGCTGGTACAGCAGTTAAATTTCAATTAGAACAGCAGCTACTGGAAGAAGAAGCACAACTGGCACATCTTAGCGATGAACTGGATCAGATTGAGTCAGCATTGGCATCATGAGATGTAAATATACAGTTATCTGTAGGATAGTAACCAGAATTTTTTCAGATCAGACGACGAAAAAAACAGAAATATAAAAATTTTCAGTGTTAAATTATACTTTTTTAAAAGTTCATAGTCGTTATACTCATTTCTAGGTTCTACCTGGGAATTGATGAAGTGGCAAAGCCACTTCATTTTTATTGTTAGAGGTGGTAGTCGATCACAGAAGAAATTAAAAGTTAAAAGTCAAGGAATTTAACTTTAATTAGTCATTAACGAGATCATCTCGCCATTTCTCGCGGTTTTCCCTATTCTCTCCATCACGGGATCGCGCTAAGTTCCAAGTTCCCCACATTAGGGGTTTCTGTCTTTCAACATGGTTGATTAGCTGCATAATTGACTGGTCAACCTTAATGGGGGTTTTCAAATCAAACCGAATCGTCTGGAAAATTTTGGTGTCATCCTGAATAAAGTAGTGAACCAAAATCTTAGTCAGCCACAGCACAACTCGATTAGACAACCAACCGAAAATCCCCTGACGTTTCTTAGCAATAAATATGGTCTGACCCTCAGTTTTTCCCCCTTCCACAAGACGCAATGCAAACATAATGTGGAAATGCAGAAACTTGGGGCCAATTGTCACCGTGCCAGTACTGCCGTACCAATAGCAAAGATCGTAAGTAATAGCATTTTTGTAGAAGGGACGGATAAGTTTGATCAAAAAAGAATCTTTGTCACTGAATGAAATATTGCTAAAGGTAATAGCATTTTGATTCAGTTCCTGTTTGTCAAAGATAAATTCTGATAGTAGTTTGTGAACTGTATTAAAGTGTTGAGCGTCGATAGCATTCACCATCACTACATTAGGGTGACAGTTGGTCACGAAGTGGGAACCTAACGCGCTGACACAGTCTACTATTTCCAATTCTGGGACAAATGGTAGAGGTTGTTGTGGGGTTTCCCCAGTCCAAACCCAAATCATCCCGTACTTCTCAGCAGTGGGCCAACTTTTTAACTTCACAGGAAGAGGCTCTGCTAAACAGGGAATATCAACACAAATCCCTTCAGCATCAAACTTCCAGTGGTGGAAGAAACAGCGCAGTTCATTACCCTCGACTTTGCCTTCAGCAAGGTGAGCACCCATGTGTGGACAGTAGGCATCCAAGGTAATAGCTCTTTTATCTTTACCACGATAAATTACTAGATCTCTACCAAAGATTGTGATAGGTTTGACCTCACCCACCCGCAGATTTCGAGAGGGTGTTACCCAATACCATCCCTCGATAAAACGCTCTGGGTTATTAAAAGTTTTAGGTTTACGGGTTGAGCTAACATTCTGCGAGTTAAAGTTCATTTTAGGGTTTCACTTGAAGTGAAGCAGTTGATCTAGAAGTAGCACGAGACCCTAATAAAAACAGTTACTTTCAGTACTAGCAGAGATCTACACCACTGACTTAATATAACTAGCAACTTACATTAGTATTTTAAATTTTCAAATAATTCTGAATAAATGTCTAAATTTTACCAATAAAATAGATGCTTATTTAAGCTCACATCTGCTCTGAGCGGATATCTGATAAATAAAAACTTAGTAAAATCTCTAAGTAGATAAAAATTCAAGATACTGATGCCGACATTTGGTCAAACTCAATGACGATTTAGAGAAGCTGGGAAACTTTCTGGCAGAAAAAATCCCTCAATCTGAATAAAATCTAATGAGCAACTTTTAAAATATGTAATAATAACCACAAGAGTTGGAAAAATCTGCCGTGTTAACCCAGGACAGAGAACTGCTTTTAATTGGTCAGGTAACAGATCAGAGCGGAGTCCCCATTAGGACAATTCGCTATTATGAAAGTTTAGGTTTACTCCAGTCGTTAGGACGTACAGAGGGAGGATTTCGCCAGTTTTCATCGGATGTGCTGACTCGGTTAGCCTTCATTAAAAGGGCGCAACACCTTGGTCTTCGTCTGGAAGAAATTCGAGACATCCTTCAGGTGTATGACCAAGGAAAACCCCCCTGTGGTGATATCAAAGAAAAGTTGGCAGAAAAGCTCTCACAGATTGATCACCAAATTGATCAGTTATTGACCTTACGCTCGGAGATAGGGAAATTACTGTCAGACTGGAAGAGTACAGGCGGTAAGCAAGAGGATACTATTTGTCCCATCATTCAAAATAGCAGCCAGGTATCAGCGAGCAAGCCGAAAATCGTTGACCAAGGCCAGTTATGAGGAGCAACCGCCTCATGTTTTGCGGTGCGCTTTACTACAACTCACCGAAGCAATACGCTGGCTTGGGTTGAGGAGCGCCTTGAGGAAGCTTTGGAAATTTGTTGAGGTATGGAACAAGTCTTGCCTTAGACTAGCAACTCGTGTAGCTGAAGTGTTACGACATAAAAATTACTGAAGGTCGAACAACATACTTAAGTAGCTGGATTTTGGCATAATTAATATTCAGCTTCCAGCTACCTTTTGTTCAAGCACCGGGGTAATCAATCCAGTCTTTAACGATTAACAAATTTGCTGGTTAACACAATATGACCAACTTAATGAATAGCTTGATAACGCCAACTGAATCACTCAAGCCTAGCCTAAAAAATGACTTCCATAAAAGAATAGGAAAGCATTACTTGCAACGCTTTAGTCGATTTAATAGTTTTCGCCAGGGATATAGTATTTTCCAAAACCAATTACAGAGTTTCAATCCTACTGCTTACACTAAGCGTTTGGCAATGGGCGAAAAATCTATATTTGCGGGTATGGAAACTGAGAAATTTGTGGCAGATTTAGAAGAGAGTTCAGTAAGTTATGGACTACAATTGCCTGCCAATATGGTGTCAGAAATTCTTGAATTTGCCACTCGCACACCTTCTATAGAACCTGGCTTTGATGATGAATTTGTGCCAAAGGATATCCAAAACGGTCGTTTAAGAGGCGGGCGTTATGTGATGCGGGGCTTGGTAAGTAATGTGATCGATTGCCCAGCTATCAAGCAACTTGTCCATGACCCATTACTTTTAGAAATAGTCCGTAAATATCTCAATTATTGGCCGACGCTGATTACACAACATCTAACTTGGAGTTTTGCTTCAGACCAGTCTGAAGAAGAAATCCAGAAAATATACCCACCAACTAATTTTCATTATGATGTTGCGGGTTATAACTTTATGACCTCATATTTCTACATTACAGATGTAGACGCAGATTCTGGACCTCACATCATGATTAAAAACTCTCGCGATAATAAACCATTAAAGATGTTGTTGCGTTCTAATCTCCAAACGGATGATGCCGTGTATAGTTACTACGGCAAAGATAGTGAGGTAGTGATAACTGGCAAGAGTGGATTTGGCTTTGTGCAAGATCCTTCCTGTCTTCACAAAGTAAAATCTCCTACTACCGCCAATCGGTTACTGCTACAAATCCGATATTCTTAACTGATGAGAGACTGAGCGGGAGATTGCTGTTTTCTGTAAAGGCTCAGTCTCTATTTTTAGTCAGTGATAGAAAGGCATTGGCGAAATTGCTCGGCAATTTATAGGGTGAGTTTTGGTTGAAAGTTACGCAATCTTAGAGCATTGGAAACAACAGAAAGCGAAGAAAGAGCCATTGCGGCGCCGGCGATAATTGGGTTGAGCAACCAGCCAAAGATGGGGTAGAGAATTCCTGCGGCAATGGGAATGCCGATGATGTTGTAAATAAAGGCAAAGAAGAGATTTTGCTGGATATTGCGGATGGTGGCGCGACTGAGTTGAATAGCTGTAACGATCGCATACAAGTCTCCAGAAATTAAAGTGATATCACTAGCGGCGATCGCAATATCTGTGCCTGTACCAATCGCTATGCCAACATCGGCCTGAGCTAGGGCTGGTGCATCATTAATCCCATCACCCACCATAGCGACAATTTTGGATTTTGAAGCTGTGGCATTTTGCAAAGATTGGATCATGGCGGCTTTTTGGTCTGGTCGGACTTCGGCAAACACTTGGGTGATCCCGATTTCTTGGGCGATCGCCTGAGCAGTTGGGTGATTATCTCCAGTGAGCATCACTACTTCTAAACCTAACTTTTGTAGTGCTTTCACTGCCGCTGCTGACGACGGTTTCAGGGCATCGGCAATACCCATGACCCCTTGTAACTCACCATCTACAGCTATCCAAATCACTGTTTTACTGGCGGCTTCCCAATCCTGTTGATACTGCTGGAGAGTATCGGTGTTAATTCCTAATTCTGCTAACCAGCGTTGTGTCCCAATTTGTACGAGATTTTCAGCAACAATACCTTGGACACCACTACCTGTCTGAGATGCAAATTCAGTTACCGCAAACTCGGATAAACTCACCTCTTGAGATTGGGCATATTTCACCACCGCAGCGGCCAAAGGATGCTCAGAATTCCTTTCTACCGTTGCAGCTAATTGTAAAAGCTGGAGTTCGTTACTGGCATCTGTGCCGTTGACAGTCACAAAGTTTGTCACTGTGGGTTTACCCAGAGTCAAAGTTCCCGTTTTATCGAGAACGATAATTTGGATTTTGTGCGCTAATTCCAAGCTTTCGGCGCCCTTAATCAAAATGCCATTTTCCGCACCAATGCCAGTTCCCACCATGACAGAGGTGGGGGTAGCTAAACCCAAAGCACAGGGACAGGCGATAATTAGCACACTCACCATTGTGATTGTGGCGAGAGTAAAGTTGCCAGTGAAGTTAAACCAGATAATGAAAGTAGCGATCGCGATCGCCATTACAGCCGGCACAAACCACCCCGTCACCTGATCTGCCAAGCGCTGAATCGGTGCTTTAGAACCTTGAGCTTCTTGCACCAATTTGACAATTTGCGCCAAAAACGTATCTTTACCGACTCTTGTCACCCGAAACTCAAACGCACCCGCACCGTTAATCGTTGCCCCAATCACCTCATCCCCTGGCTGCTTTTTCACAGGCAGACTTTCACCCGTCACCATTGCCTCATCTACCGTGGAAACCCCCGTAATCACCTCGCCATCCACGGGAATCTTTTCCCCAGGACGCACCAAAATCAGATCATTAACTTCAACTTCCCCAATGGGAACATCCATCTCCACCCCACCCCGAATCACTCTGGCATTTCTCGGTTGCAGTCCCATGAGTTTGTGGATAGCTGCCGAAGTTTGTCCCTTAGCGCGACTTTCCAAAAATCGCCCCAAAAGAATTAAGGTGACGACAATCGCCGCCACCTCATAATAAACGTGACCTTCTAAGCCTTTATCCCGCAAAAACCCAGGAAAAATCGTCACAAACACAGAATAGAGATAAGCTGCACCCGTACCCAACACAATCAGTGTATCCATCGTTGCTGTACGGCGTTTAAGAGACTTCCAAGCATTGCGGAAAAAAGACCCACCACACCAAAACTCAACGGGAGTTGTTAGCACCAACTGCACCCAAGGATGATGCAAAAATCCGGGAATCAAAGGTAAATTTAGCCCAGTCATCATTGGCAATGACCCCAAAAACAGGAAAATGCTAATTACACCGCCTACCATTACCTTGAGGGTAAGTTCCCGGTTTTCTGCTAGCCTACTCGCTTTCTCGGCATCGTCTTCACCCATGCTTTGATCATCGAGTGAGTAAGATGAGTATCCCGCTGCATCGATAGCGGTTTGGATTTTCTCTAAATTGACTCGTTGGCGATCGTACTTAATGGTTGCTTGCTCTGCTCCAAAGTTAACGTTGCAATCAATCACCCCAGGAACAGAGAGAATCGCCTGTTCGACATTATTGGCGCAGGAAGCACAACTCATGCCCCGGAGCTTGAGCGTCAGATTATCCATATCAGTAATTTTAAGTGTTGAGTTTTGAGTGCAATAGGACTTACGTTTACGGACACGAAACCCTCAATTTACCTTAGGGGCAATTCATGAATTGCCCCTAAATCTGGTACTCAACGCGTCAGTTCTATGCAGTTAGCACATCTTGACTCAGAAAGGAAATTAGTTAGCGGGATAGCCAGCAGCAGCCAACGCTTCCTTAATTGCTGTTTCTGAAGCTTGAGTTTCTACGCTGACAAGCTTGGTTTGAGGATCAGCTTGAATACTGGCGTTAGCATCGACTGTCTGGAGTGCTTTGGTGATGTTGTTAGCACAAGCAGAACAAGCCATGTTGGGAACTGTCAGTTGGAGTGTCATCAGATTTACCAGATAAAGTGAACAACAAGTGCGAAACTAAGCTGGACGTCTGGGGCGCATCTGTAAACAGTCAAAAATTTCTAGTTTTTAGCTGAGAATCGCCTTAAATTCATCCTAAACCCTCTAGTTAGCTAGAGAGTTAAGTACATTTTACATTTCTTTAACAAAACGTAAAATTTATTCACTGTTTTCTACTTGTCACTCCCTGACGATATGTGCTATTACAGCGATATAAACACATTAGTCAAAAATAACCTGTTGTTTTCCCCACAATTCCGGGAAACGACCTCCCTACCACTTGAGACGCGGCTGCTGAACCCCTGTCTCGTTTATCACTTCAAAACGAAGAGTCTTGTTTAAGGCTCTGGTAAATTTCATGCAGCCAAAAAATCTCCAACGTCTCCTGCGTGCTTTAGGGCGTCAGGGGTTAGATGTAAGTTATCAAAACAGCACTTATTCTGTGCGTTTAACTAATTCTCCAAATGCTCCAGCGGCCGAAGTCCTACTACCGGAAGGTTTCCCTGTAGAAGCAAAGGCACTGAAACAGCTAGCGAATTTAGCAAACGTCCGCCACCCTGCTGGTGGTTGCGTTTGTCGTGCTTGTGCTACCCCTGACTTTCACCCTGGTGATGCAGGTATCGCTATTGGTTCCGTAGTGGAAACCGTAGGACAAGTTATTCCGGCCGCTGTCGGTTCTGATATTAATTGCGGGATGCGTTTACACGTCGCCGATTTGACTATTGATCAATTCTTAGCAAAACGCGATCGCTTTGTCGAACTAATCAAGGGAGATTACTTCTTCGGTACGCGAGATGTCACCATGACAGCCAAAACCATGCAATCGCTGTTCCAGTATGGAGTTCCTGGTTGGTTGGATGCGATGCTAGACTCACCTACAGGGAGTTTTGTCAAGTCTAACTGGCAACAACTTTCGCAAGAATGCGACAACATTTTTTTAGGCGGTTCAATGGATGGTGACTGGCGACTTGCACCAGAAGAACTGATTCCCGATGCGGGAATAGTGCGCGATGGTGGACTAGCAACCATAGGAGGTGGTAATCATTTTGTCGAAGTGCAGCGAGTTGACAAAGTTGAAAATCGCGCTTTAGCCTACGCCTGGGGAGTGCATGAGGGACAGCTAGCTTTGATGATTCACTCTGGTTCGCGGAATGTGGGTAAATATATCGGGGGAATGTGGCGAGATCAAGCTAAAGCCGCATGGCAAAAGGGTTTAAAGTATCCTGAATCTCAAATTTTTCCCCTTTCTACTCATTCTCACCCCGAACTTGTTGCCGGTTATCTGCAAGCGGAAGCAACTGCTGCTAACTACGGCTTTATCAATCGTCTGCTGTTAGCGGAATTGCTGCGGTTGCGGTTGCGGGAAGTTTACGGTGATGTAGAAGCACCGCTAGTTTATGATTTGCCTCACAATATCACCTTACCATTCGGTCAGGGTTGGGTAACGCGAAAAGGTGCTTGTCCGGCTCATCCAGGACAGCCAGTAATTATCCCTGGTTCGATGGGTGATTATTCTTACTTGATGGTAGGCAAAGGTAATCCAGCATATTCTCATTCTGCATCACATGGAGCGGGAAGAATTCGGACTCGTTTCGACCTTAACCGCAGAGGTGCATCGGAAACTGAAGCCGAACTAGGATTAACCGGAGTTGACTGCATCACCTTGCGCGAAGAACGCCGCATTGAGGAAGCACCCGCAGCCTACAAACCGATTCAGTCTGTGATTGATATCCAAGTTGAAGCGGAAATGGTGGGTGTTGTGGCGCGGTTGAGTCCGGTTTTGACGTTTAAGGCGTAGGGATGATTTTGTTCTTGGTTGAATAGACATCGACCGAATTTAAATCTGCATTATCCATAACCCTTGTAGAGACGTTCCATGGAACGTCTCTACATTTTTTTCCATCAGTGGTAGCATCCTTGACTAGATTTTTAACGTCAGCATTAGCCTTGGTGATGAGAAATCGCGGAATTAGAGCAACGTAAATGCGATCGCTTCCAGCGGGGCGCAGCCCATCGCAAGAAGGCGGGGTGTAGCCCATCGCTGACAATCAGCCAATCTGCGTCTACGCACCCTTGTTGGACAGTAAAAGCAGTTTTCTAAGTTGTGCTGCAAACATGAAAAAAGGCTTGACTCAAGCAAGCCTCTATCCATACCAAGCATTTACTACACCAAGATTAATTTAGACCGACTCTCGCTTTAGTTCATCTTCCTATAGGGTGTGTCCAAATATTCTAAAAACTGATAGTCCCTTATATGTTTACATATTCAAAAAAAAAGGTTTGGTCGCGAACCAAACCTTTATAATTGCTGTGCTTAACAACGTACTAAATTAATTTAGTTCTACTCGGCTCACATATCATCTTCCTATAGGATGTGTCCAAATATCCTCAAAACTGATAAGGAACTACTAGGTGAGATGAGGAAAGATTCTACTTTTGGAGTATAAATTAATTTAAGTATATACCAAAAGTAGGAAAAAGGCTTAACTCGTAGCCAAGCCTTGATGTATACCAGGTGTTTACCATATGAAGTTAATTTATACTCACTTTTACTTCTGTTCATCTTCCTATTTGGTGTGTACAAATTTTCTTAAAAATGATATCAAATCAGTCACCCGATCTCAGAAATAATAAAAGGTTTAGTTCACTAGCAAACTTCGATAAATTTAGTGCAGACAAACATCGGTAATGAATTTATTCTCGCTTCGAGGAGAGATGATTTGTCTATGATATATATCAAACCAAAATCTAAAATTTACTAAAAAATAATACCCTGGATATATTTCCAGGGTAAATACACGTTTTTCAGGCATTAATCACCGAATAGTAACCTCTGAGAATAGATAGTAAAACTATCTAGAGAATGATCTGAGCAAGACTGAACATTGAGCCAGGATGTAAATTACCAAATTAGACAAAGTTACATTCAGGAAATACATCAGAAAAATTTCTTGAATGTAACCTGGATCTTATTTACAAAAAAGGCTTGGCTCCAAGCCAAACCTAGATATATACCAAGTGTTTACCATATGCAATTAATATAGACTTTCTCTGACTTAAGTTCATCTATCTATAGGATGTGTACAAATATCCTACCAACTGTTAGAGATGAATCTACATACTGAGAAAAATTTTATTTAATACTAGTATTTCCTAGATTCAAGATTAAATTATACTTAATTATCTCAACTCAATAATTAACTAAAAAGCATAATGTACCAATGAATTAGAGGGCTTTAAAAAAGATAACTGGTGAAAATTTCCAGGTTTTTGGTAACAATAATTCTATTGGCTTCCAGTTGTATATATTATTTATAACTTCCAGTAATTGTCCGGGGGTAATGATGACTGGCAATAAATTAACCAAACAAAAATAAAAAACGGCTTGGTGCACCACCAAGCCTTGAGTAAAAGTAGATGTTAGTGAGAATAATTTAGCTCTTTTAGCCGAGTAAGTAATCAGCCGAGAGGAGGTAGGTAAATATTATCAATGCTGATATCGCAGCATTATTTTATTAAAAATAAAAAAGGTTTAGCCCTCGGCTAAACCTCCATAGAAAGCAGTTATTCGACACACCAGGATTAATTTAAATCTACTATATTTTCTAGTCATCTTCCTATCGGATGTGTCCAAACATCCAAAAATATGGTATTAAGCTTAGTAGATAAAATATTTGAAGCAATCAACTATCTTTAGAGAGATTAATTGATATTTATCGTAGCATATAAACCAAGACAATCCTTAAGTTCAAAAAATGACTTAGTGTTACTTAAGTTTGTCTATCAACAATAAAAAATCTGTAATTTGGTTGTTGAAATTTTTACGCTTATTCTTGCAGAAGGTGTATTCCATATTAAATTTGAAATGATAAAAATACAGAAAAAATCGCATTTTTAGGAATTAATTGCTAAAAAAGGGCCAATTTCATTCTGATTTCATTTTTGTTGCGGTTTTATCTAGTCCCGATTTAGCAGAATTGCGCGTTAGCTCTCAGGAAAAAAGCGCTCAAGCGCAGGCAGATTGGCAACAAGCTTTAGCTGATTTGCAGCTAGCTCAACAAAACCTAGAACGTCAGGGTAAAATTGCTACTGCTGACATTGCCCAAGCTAGAATTGAACTTAAAGTAGCTCAAGAACAGTACGATCGCGATCGCGAAGCGCTGCTGCGAAGCGCAGATCGCGATTTGGTGAATGCCGGAGCGCTGCCACGTCGCCAAATGCTGGAATCTCAAGCTCATCTAGCCGCTGGTAAATCTCAACTCATTAAAGCCTCTAGCCGCCGGGAAGTCATCGAAGCTGAAGCTCAACTCAAACGCGCTCAAGCATCTGTTTTTGTGGCTAAATCGCGAATTCGTCTCAGCAGTGCTGCTTATGAGGCGCGGTTGCAACAATTGGGAACTATTGCCAATGCTAAGGTGCCAATGCTAAGGGACTGGTAACGGTGGTTGCACCGATTTCTGGCATAGTTGCAGAAAGGGCGGTGACTCTGGGGGAAACGGTAACGGTTGATTCGGATAGCAAACCGTTGATGACGATTTTAGATGATAGTCGAGTGTTGGCGACAGCTAATGTTTATGAAAAAGATTTAAAGAAAATCAAAGTTGGCCAAAGTGTCAGAGTTACAGTGACAAGTTTGCCAAATCAAAGCTTTAGCGGACGTATTGCTGTAATTGGTGCTGTGGTTGGTGAAGCGCGGGTTGTCGCGGTGAAAGCTGAACTGGAGAACTCTAGGAACTCGGCACTACTGGTGCGTCATTACTCCCCTGGGTTTTGCTGTTTGGGGGGGTGTTGGCTATGGATGGGTTTTGGGTGGGAAGAGGGAGTTTAACGAACCGCAGAGGCGCAGAGGACGCGGAGGAGGAAAGGAAGAGGGTGGAGGAAAATTAATTGATACTCCTGCTGGTGATAAAATTCCTTTATCCCAAATTTCTACAATTAAATATGGGACTGAGCCAAATACCATCAACCGCGAGAATGTTTCTCGTTTGATTGTAGTTACTGCTAACGCCAAAGGTAGAGATTTACGTTCTGTAGTTAACGAAATTAAAGCCAAAGTTCAGCAACAAGTGCAAATTTCTTCAAGCGATTACTATATCCAATATGCTGGATAGTTTGAAGCAGAAGAAAAAGCTACACAAAACATCTTAATTTTTAGCGC
Organism: Cylindrospermum stagnale PCC 7417; assembly: GCF_000317535.1. Classification (NCBI taxonomy): domain Bacteria; kingdom Bacillati; phylum Cyanobacteriota; class Cyanophyceae; order Nostocales; family Nostocaceae; genus Cylindrospermum; species Cylindrospermum stagnale. The sequence goes on along the minus strand of NC_019757.1, from coordinate 1,396,731 downwards.
CATAGCTTGTGTAGCAATCACGTTAATTACCTATATCTCAGTAAAATCTATCCCCTCGACTATCATGATTATGATTAACCTACCTTTGGCTTTGGTAGGGGGAGTTATTGCTGTAGCTTTGACTGGGGGAATTATTTCTATTGCTTCATTAGTTGGTTTTGTAACTTTATTTGGTGTCGCTACTCGTAACGGATTGCTACTTGTAGACAATTACAACAGCAAATTTGCTGAAGGTATGTTATTAAGAGAAGTTTTAATTAAAGGTTCTCTAGAAAGACTCAATGCTATTCTAATGACAGCTTTTACCTGAGCTTTGGGTTTAGCTCCTTTAGTTATTGAGGGTGGGCCGGGTAAGGAAATTCTGCAACCGCTTTCTGTAGTAGTTTTTGGGGGGGTTTATTCACTTCTACAGCCTTGACATTAATGGTGATTCCGGCTTTATATGCTCAGTTTGGGGAGATATTATTTCCTAAACAGACTACAACAGCATCCAAACTCGATACTGTTCAGTTAGCTTTTGGATCTCGCGAAGATCCCCCCAACCACTTATTTTAAAGGGTGCTTACAGCAGTTTTCGATTGATTAGACCACAATGTAGAGACGTTGCATGCAAAGCCTCTACAAGATATGTATTCCATTCACATTCCAAATGCTGTAATTTCCTCACCTCCTCCTTTATTCTCTCTGCGTCCTCTGCGTCCTCTGCGGTTTGTTAAAAAATGATTTATGCACAGTCGCGCTCCCTTCGTCAACACAAATCAGACAGGACTGCAATAGAACCCAGAATTAGCAGAACTCAAAAGTTAGTACCCACAAATCAGGAGTCAAGTTAATGAAATTAGTCAAATTAGGTTTCGTGGTTTTTGGTAGTATGAGTTTGCTTTTATTGAGTGCTTGCAATAACAGTGAACCAACTGTTAATTCTAGCATTCCAGCTAACACCACATCAAAACCCGTACCTCAACCTGTAACTAAAACTGATCACTCTAAACCAAATAAAGGGGGTCAAGTTGTAGAAGCTGGTAAGTATCATTTAGAATTTGTTCCGGATCAGGAAAGTGAGGGAACTCATTTAGATTTTTATCTTCTATCAAGTGATAACCATGCATCGGTTCCTAATGCTAAAGTGACGGCTCAAATACAAACTCCAAACGGCAGCAAAAAAACCTTGAATCTTGTCTATGATGCGGATGATGAACACTATGAGGCTCTCTTACCTGAATTAGCATCTGGTGAGTATCAAGTGGTGATACTTTCAGAAATTAAAGGTGAGAAAGTGAACGGTCGATTTTCGTTTAAACGTTAAATTTTAAGTCAGGGATAAGGGAAAAATGAAACGATTGTTTACGGGAATTATTGTCGCTACTAGCTTACTTTTTGCTTCAGGTTGCAGTTCAACTGTTAAATCGGGTGAAACTCCTGCTTCTCAAAGTAATACACATCAAGGGAATCATAGTCAAAGTCCAATGAGTGAACATCAAGGACACTCAATGGCAGAGATGAAGCAGGGAGAAAAATCTCAAGTCATCACCCAGGCTAAATTGACTGCGGTCAACAATATTAGTCCAAATCAGCCTACTCCTTTAGTGATTGATATTCGAGATTCTGCGGGAAAAGCTGTCAGCAAGTTTGACACTTTTCAAGAGAAATTAATGCATTTAATTGTTGTCAGAGAAGACCTGGCATCTTTCGACCATGTTCACCCTGACTACAAAGGTAATGGTCGTTTTGAAGTGAATGCTAGCTTTCCTACTCCTGGAAGCTATACCCTAATTAGTGATTACAAACCTTCGGGAAATAAGGAATCTGTTTCATTAATGAAACTCACCATTCCTGGCTCAACTCCACTTCCTAAAGATTTGGAAAAGTTTGAGAAGACTAAAATCTTATCTAGTACTAAGGTAAATCTCACTCCTGCTGATAAAACTATCAAGGCTGGTAAGGAAGTTACCTTAAAGTTTGATATCAAGGATGCTAAAAACAATCAGCCTATTAAAGATTTACAACCATATCTAGGCGAAAAAGGACATTTAGTCATCATCAAAAGTTCATCTCCGCTAACAGTATCTGATTATATCCATGCTCATGCTCTTAAAGATACCCCAGAGGGACAGGTGCAGTTTATGACGAAATTTCCTCAAGCAGGAACATATAAAATTTGGATGCAATTTAATCGCAATGGTAAAATTAACACGGCAGATTTTTGGGTAAATGTTCAATAAGTAGCCGCAGTTATGAGAGTTTTGCTAGTCGAAGATGAGCCAGATTTAGGTGCTGCTATCAAGCGGAGTCTAAATCAAGAAGCATATATAGTTGATTGGTTGCTAGATGGTAATGAAGCATGGAATTTTCTAGAAAATCAATGGACAGAATACACGCTGGCTATCTTTGACTGGCTGCTACCACGATTTTTGGGTTTAGAATTGTGTGAACGGCTCAGGTTGAGAAATAATCCTTTACCCGTTTTGATGTTGATAGCAAAAGACCGAATGGAAGATAAAGTGATAGGGTTGGATGCTGGTGCAGATGACTATTTGGTGAAGCCTTTTGGTATGGCGGAATTGTTAGCTAGATTACATGCTTTGCAACGACGTTCTCCTCAACTTCAATTCCAACAAATTCAGTTAAAACAGTTTAAATTAGATTACGGTACGCGGACGCTTTATTATCGAAATCAGCAGGATGATTGTTAAGACGTAAACTAGAAGAAAAAGGATGTCTACCCTTGATTGAGACTGTTTATGGTATTGGCTATCATTTGAATTTGACCGGTGAATCAAAATCAACTCTTTAAACAGACAAGGTGGCGGTTAGCTTTTTGGTACAGTGGTGTGATGGGTGTGATTCTCAGCTTGTGTGGATTTGGTCTTTATGAAGCGATCGCGGGTGCTCAACCACCAGCAAACCAACGCTATCAACAACTTTCTCTATCTCTGCATACTCAAGATAACCGCGATTGGGGAAATTTAATCGTCGAGCGCAGTCTCAAAGATTATGATGATTATCTGGTTGCTACCAAATTCGTTTTGTTGCTGGGATTACCGCTTTCGATGCTTTTAGTCGGTGGTGTTAGCTGGTGGTTAGCAGCGATCGCAATGCAACCTGTAGCAGCAAATTTTCGCGCGTTTCTGGAGGGTAAATAGCGATCGCTCTCGGAATACAGGTGGTTCTGGCTTAGGCTTACCAATTGCAGCCGCGATCGCGATCGCACACCAAGGTAGCCTAGAAGTTACCAGCGAATTCGGCCAAGGAAGTACCTTTACTCTACACCTGCCAATCAGTAAAATTATCTAGCTTCCCCTTATCCTTTTAGCGCCGCCAAAATTACACCCGGAAGTTTACTCCATCGAGGATTTGCCTCAAATTCAGTAATTCGTTCACCAAGCTGTAGTAAGTTTTTGTGAGTTGCAAACCAAGCCGGTGTTGGAAAAATTCTAAATGGTGAACGAACAACCGATTTTTGCGGATAGTCAAACAGGTAAGTATTGTGAATCACCCCACGTCCAGAGCCAATATTTGTTAGAGAATTCCCAGGAAAAGCTCCCCAAGTCGTCACCCCTAGAGCGTAAATAATCCCTGTCCAAATATTTACCCCAATCCCACCGTAGCGCAGTAAAGATATCGCTTGATCCAACTCAGTCGAATAAGCCTTTTCAGTTGTCGGATGCACCAATAAAACACAAGAAAGCGTCCCCTTCACCTTTTCATTAGCAAAATTCACAGCTTTAGCTAAAAATTCCCCTGGTTCGCTCACATCTAAGCTAACTTCGGCTAACAAACCGCAAAAAGCCTCATAATTCAGTGCATATTCTCCCACCACTGGAGGTACATCAGGAATCACTGTCCAGGGTATACACTCTTGATCAGCAGAGACAAGGGGTTGAGCTTGGGGATATTGGTCGAGAAAACCAAGATATCTTTCTCTAGCACCTGGATAATATGCTTTACGAGTTGGAATAGCAGCTAACTCCTCGTGTAATGCCGCCAAAAAAGCCTCACGTTGCTCCCATCCTTTAGCAGTCACCAACACTTTAGCCGCATCACAATTGAAGCTCGCATTATGAGTTACCATGCTTGCCACATGCCGAGCCTGAAACCTCAGATCCGACTTTGACCAGCGTCCGGGAACCACCAAAACAGGAGTCACACAGCCTAACCCAGAGGTGATCGGCTTCGTCAGCAAAGGCTGATTTATCGCTTGACGATGCGATCGCTCTTCAAATGTGTTTCCCCAAACAATAGCATCATGAGTGCGATCCGACCCCGTCATGTGAACAGTATCAATTTCCGGATGGTGGCAGAGATAGCTTCCTAATGCAGCATCACCATAAACCACGCTGAAGAAACCATCCTCAACCAATGACCTGAATGCTTCCTCCACAAAAGGCCCATCATAATCACTAATCTGGCTCATCTTGAGAATCACCACTTGGTCCTCGACAAACAACTTATATAACGTGTCCGTCAAGCTAAGTGACAAATTGTTTCCCGCCTCCAAAATCAGCGTCACCCTTCCTAAAGCGTGTTTTTTTCGGTAGATGGCTCCTTGAGTAGGAGACTTACCAAGTTCTATCCAAACCTCCGCACTAAACCCCATCCAGAGAATCTTGTCCATTAAGCTTTCAGGAAGTACCTGAGCCACCACCTGTCCATCTGAGCGAGTACTCCAACGCTTAGGCTTGGGTTGACCACCCGCTTCCAAAGCTCGGATCAGCTGCTGTAAATTTCGCAGGATAATCATTGGTCCAGCCATCCATTCTTCACCGGCCAAAGGCTTAGTTGGATCAATTCCTTTTGCTTGGCAAGTTACCTCAACCCACTTAGCAGCTACTTTTTGAACTCCATCTAAGCAATAACGTAAATAGGTAATCCGCTCTGGAATTCCCAGATGAATCCAAGCATCTTTGCGGTTAGTAAGTCGAGACACCAGTGCATCAGCACTCTCAAAAGACGTAGCCTTAACAGATGCAATATTTTTCTGATTAATTATTTCTTTCATAGCTAACCTTACATCTAGATACCAAACAAGGAAGGTTTATAAAAAATCGAAGATTTCCTAATAAAGTTTTTTGCCTTAAAACTGTCAAACTGCATCACAAAAAATCTGGTCGATTAATTAAATTTCAGTTTAGTAATCTTCCTAATTAATTCAGGAGATTTGCCAATATATTCAATCAACCTAAATCAGGATAGATTTTGTCCGGCTTCAGAGATTCAAGAGCTACCGAAATTTCCTTAGTTGGCACAGATACCACTTCCATCATCGTCTTAGCTAAAGATTTTGTATCCAAGTAGGCAAAATCATATGCATTTTCTAGCTTTCCTTCCATAGCTATAGAACAGCCCAACTTACCAAAATGCTCTATCAATTCATGAAAATTGAGATTTTCGCTACTAACTCCGATATAATGAACGCCCTCACCATGCTTTGACAGCAACTCATTGTATATGCTCGAACCCTCCAAAGGCTGCACGATTTCTAATAAAGTATTACCAACATACGTGACAGCCATTCGCATAGATAAATTGATATTTTTGCCACGTAGTTTAGTCTGTGAAAGTCTTGGTGATTTGAGGTTATATATTTTCCAAGGTCCAATTCCCATCCGTTCTACATAATTAGAAATTGTTTGCTCAAGATTATAAGTTACAATCCCAATTTTGAAAATTTCACTAATAAATTTATTTGTTAACAAACTATTAAAATTAGTATTTCCTTCCGGAATCCAGTACTCCTCCCTTCCGATATTAATACCTCTCTGATGCGATATTAAAAGCGGCAAATGTAAGAGTTCAACGGTTATTTTTTCTAGAGATTCTGTATCAAGATAGAAAAATTTAGGACTTAATAAGTTTAACAAAAACCGCGGAGTAGAAGGGAGATTAAGAAAGCCAAGCTTGATTTTAATATCGAGCATACCCTCTTGGATCACGCCACAATCAACTTTAGCCAATTTTTTGATTGTTTGCTCTACGCTTAAATTACCAGTGTCTAGTAAGATGTGTTGAACACCTTCACCATGAGATTTGAGATAATCTCTATAAATATTTGGACCTTCTAAAGGTTGAATAACCTCAAACTGAGTTTTACCAACCCAAGCAATAGCTAATTTCATTTTAAAATCAACTCCATGCCCATAATATTTGGAATTAAAAAGAACAGGTGATTTATGATTCCAACACTTAAAAGGTCCAATACCTAAATCTTTTGAAAGCCCATAAACTGTTTTTTCAAAATCATTTGTTACTATACATACCTGATTAATCCCTTTGAATAAATGATTTAGACTTGAGACTTTTTTGTTGGTATATGTCATAAGTTTAGTATCGATTTATCTCGTGAATTTATTAGGGTTTGTCTAGTAATGATTTAGCAGGTGTTTCTCATTTCCATCTTTCTGGAATCCCTATTGAGCCTTAATGACTACCAACTATTCTTGATGAGCGCTACTAGTATCCGTCTTCTTCCCTGAAACCGACGCCTACCGTGAGCCATGAGAATGTTGTCAAGCAGCAAGACATCGCCCTGCCGCAGCGCTGACTTACCGCTACGCGTCTACGTTAAAAAAATTCTGCCAATAACTAGGATTATGTAAAGTACCCCACAGATAGACACCTTCACCAAAAAGCCTTTGCCCCACTGCCTTGGAGAATATCAGGGTTTTCTCTGCTCCTCTTCCTGATTTGTCGTAACGTGAAAAATGCGATCGCTAAATATTTAATTTTCTTAATTACTGTATCTACGTTTATTTCTTCATTCTCCATCACCTTTTTCAAAAATTCAATCGGGTTAGTTAGAGTAAACCAAGGAAAGCCTTCATCTCCAACCGTCTTAATATTATGTTCTCCATAAAGTAATTTCAATGCCTGAAAACCAGCTACCCATCTATACATTTGTTCTATCCAAGCTTTCTTTGGTGACTTATCGATTGTCATATCTGTAATACTAGGGCTTCTGTTAGTAGAAACAGTATTCATAAAGATGTCACCTACAAAGCCCGCATGCTTGGCTAAGATAGTGAAATGACTGTCTTCAACTCTGATCCCCGGATATTTTTCAGAAATTACGGCTAATAAGCTAACTATGGCATCAAATCTACCAAATGTGCCTCCTCCAGGTTTCCACTTAAAACCACTATATCTACCATGAGCTATATCTATAAACCATTGCATAGGAGGCAGTTCTTCTGTGAGATTAGGCATAAAAACTTCGATGCCATTTACCGTGATTTTTTGGAAAATAGCAAACTTATCTTTCGCACCCAAAATATCTTTTTCTTGATGCTTTTGCAGGTCGCCAACTATTAACTTCAAGCCATTAGAATCTAAATCAATAACTGAATTCTTTTGTTGAACTAAAAACTGAGATTCAGCATCAAAAGTTACCATAATTGCTGGGGGTATCCATCCACTATCTATGCTCTTGAGAAATAATGAGCCATAAATATCTCCCAAAATTCTAATTTTACCCGCTGAATATCTCCCCTCTTTTTGATGGACAACAAAAATCCTATGTTTGGATTTTTGAATATCAAGGTTTCTTAAATAATAGGGTTCACCTTCACAGACCAAATTATCAAATATTTTAGCTGGAATATTGTCAGCAAATTTTTCTCCCGTATATAGATGAATTACTTTGATACCAGGTATCAAAGTAAATCGGTCGATCACAGTCGGACATTCAAAGCCATTATTTAGACCAATTACTATATCAGCCATCATCCCTATTTCAGAGATTTGTTGAATAATTTTAGGAATAGTATATGGTAAATAATTTTCGGCTCCTGTGGTAGCTGCTACTATTCCTAATATTCTTGTACTGTCAAAAACATTATTAGTTTTAGCCTTAATCGCTGCTCTACAAGACAAAACATCTTTTACATCTGCTGCCAAAATTCTGTCTTGTTTTTCCCGTAATGCGAGTTTATCCTCTCCTAAAAAGTTCCAAGTAAGCTCAGAAATTACTAACAGCTTATTCAAAATCATTGCTTTAATTGTCTACCTTAATTAAATGTTCAGCTTTCACTTTGCCGTATTCCAGCTTGACAATTCGATCTGCTAAGTGAAAATATCGGTCATCATGACTGATAACCAGTACAGTTTTTCCTTTATTCTTTAGCTCAGTCAGAAGCTGAGTGTAGAAAATTTCCTTGAATACAGGATCTTGATCTGATGCCCACTCATCAAACATATAAATAGGACGATCTTCTAGGTAAGTAGTCACAAGAGCAAGACGCTTGCGCTGTCCTTGAGAAAGATCAGTGGTAGAAAGCACGCCATAATTAACCTTAACTTTGTGGTCAAGCTGCAATTGAACAAGGTATTTTTGAGTTTGAATATCCAAATCACTACGATCCAAGCCCAGTAAGCGGTCAAAAAGATAAAAATCAGAAAATACTACAGAAAACTGCTGACGATACCACTCTCGATTTTGATTATCAATCAGCTTACCATCTAGATAAACTTCACCTGTTTCAGGGACGTAAAGCCCAGCAATTAATTTAGCAAGAGTAGATTTACCACTACCGTTACCTCCTACAATAAAAACCACTTCTCCTGGATGAAACTTCAAGCTAATAGGACCAATTATAAAGTTACTTTCTTCTCGTTCCTGATAATAGCTATGAGTTACATTAACCACTTCTAGACACTTCCCATTTTTGTCTAGACTAAGTAGTTTATTATAGCTAGTTTCGTTTGATTCTAATGTCAAATAAAGTCCCAAAGACTCAACTTTTTTTAAGGCGACTAAGGCGCTAGCTACGGTTGGCATCATACTCATAATATACTCTAAAGGAGATATCATATAGATGATAGTTATAGCGTATGCAGATAAAATTGATGGATGAATTTTGCTGAGACTTGGCAATGTGAATAAGAGCAAACCAATAGCAACAAAAAATAGAATTTGTCCCCAACTAGCAGCAGCAGCAAAGATACTCATACCCGCAACATTATGACGGCGGTATGATAAAGCAGTAGTATAAAGATCTTCCGAGATAAATGCTTGCTGTCGCTGATGATGCAGCTTGAGTTCTTTTATGCCTTGAGTTATAGACCGGAAGTGCTTAAACAACCTATCTTCCTGTTCACGAGCCAATTTAAAAGCAGACATAGCTTTCATCATTGGTAGTAAATAGCTGAATATTCCCAAGAACATAAAGCTAATACCTACAACAAAAACAATTTTGGAGAGCCAGCCGAGATAAATCAGGCAGGCAATGACAATTGCACTGTTGATACACAAAAAAGGAATAATAATAACTGTGTTAGAAATTGTTTGGATATCCTCAGTTAGGACGGGTAAAAGACCATGAGCGCCGATTTGTTCTAAGTGACGTAAGGGGGAAGCAAGAATGCGGCGGCTTAAGAGTATCCGCAAGTCGAGAATAGCTTTTTGCGAAAGATTGATTAACAACACTTGAGAAGCAAAATTAGCAATTAGTCGCAATAGACAGAGGCTGGAAAAACTCCAAACTAATATAGTTGTAGATGGCTGATTTTGACTTAATGTTATGTTAATTAGAGCAATTAGACCAGCAGCACTACCACCACTAAAAATACCAGCCAACATCGCAAGACAAAGGTGAAGTGAGGAAGTACGTAAAAGCAAGCGGATCAGGTTCATAACAAAATTAATTAACAAGCCACAGTATCCGGCTACATCACTTAGCAAAACATCTGGAAGGCAACGCGGATGCAGGTAAAATAGTCATTCAGTCACAAACTTATGGCAGCAATTTTTGGATATCAGTTTTTTGCAGCCATTCTCGTGTGCGTCGCATTCCCTCTTTTAGGTCAATTTTTGGTTGATAACCCAGCAGAGTTTTTGCTTTAGCAATAGAATAAGCGTAGGGTCGAGTCAGAAAATCTAAAGACTCCGGCAAAATATCAGCTTTTTTACCAAAAAGTTTCTGTCCCTGGTGGCGCACTTGCAAAAGTAGTTTGAGTTCATCTTTTGGCAGAGATATAAAATTAGAAAAACCTTCAATTTCTGCCAAGCGGGTAAAATACTCTTTCCAGGAAGTTTCTTCCCCATCAGTGATATTAAAAATTTCACCGTTGGTTTCTTTTTCTATAGTCAAAAATATGGCATCAATCAGGTTATCTATATATATATGATTGATCACTCCCTTGCCATCGTTTACATGCACAAATAATTTTTGGCGCATTAACAGAAGCGGTCGGATTATCCAGGGGATGCTTCCTGGCCCATAAACATCCCCTGGTCTAATAATAATGATGCCAAAATCTGGTGGGGCATTCAGTTGCAAAATTGCTTCTTCAGCTTCTATTTTCGTCTGACAGTAAGGATTATTTTCGCCTGAGAGCGGTCCCGATTCTGTGACGCCGTTGGGATAGTTAAAGCCATAGACCATCACACTTGAAAGATGCACAAAGGTTTTGACACCAGCATTTTTGGCGGCTTTAGCTAGGTTAACAGTACCGCCTACATTTACCTCACGAAAATAGTCGAGTGACCCACTTTCGTTAGCAACTTCAGCCATGTGTAGAACAATGTCCACACCTTGACAAGCCTTTTGGGCAGTAGCAGCATCATTTATACTCCCAACAATGATCTCGGCGCCTAGGTTTTGCGCTTTTTTGGCTTTATCTGAGGTGTGTTGTAGACCACGCACTTTCATCCCCTGTCCTAGGGCTAACTCGGCAGTTCGCAAGCCGATAAACCCATCAATTCCAGAAATTAGAAGCTTTTGTTCCGTAAGTTTCATGTAATTTAGTCACTAAAATTGGGTAGAATATCAGGCAGTCTACTCAGTAAAAACTGACAAGTTTAAACTGTTACTTACTGACACGTTGATATCGATTTTTGAGAAAACTTTTCGCCCGCTTTTGATTCAAATTAACTACATCAAGCCACTGATAAACTGCATCTAAAAATTGCGGATAAAGCTGTCCAATAGCAAACATTACTTTGGTCAGGTTTTCTGTAATCCGACTTTCATTAACAATCACCTCTGCTTCATTTTGCTTAATAGCTTTAATGACTGCATTCGCCACCTCTGTTGGTGTGGAAACACCCGCTAATCTAGGAGCAGGTATGCGACTATCAAAAGTCATTCCAGTTTCGGAGATATATCCTGGACAGATCACTGAGATATTCATACCAGTACTAGCTAATTCTTGGCGCAGAGCATCAGTCCAAATGATCAAACCAGCTTTAGTAGCTGAATAAATACTGTTGTAAGGAACTCCCTTTTTACCAGCCAGAGATGCAATATTAACAATGTGTCCACTATCGCGCTCTAACATACTTGGTAATAACAAACGGGTTAATTCGATAGCAGACAGTAGATTAGTTGTTAAGACAGACTGGAGATCCTCTAGAGAATAATCGGCGAAAGCTCGATAAAGCTCTATCCCAGAATTATTAATTAATACATCAACTGGACCCACAACTTTATTAATTTGCTGTACTAGGATAGGTAATTCTTCTACCTTTTTTAAATCAAAGGTAAAACCGATAAATTTACCTCCCAAAGCTGTGACTTCATCAGATGTTTTATCTAGCCCTGACTTTGAACGAGAAACACCGACTATGGTTGCTTGTTCTCTTGCTAGAACACGAGCAATATATACTCCCAAACCGCGTGAAGCACCAGTTAAAAGCACGGTCTTATCTGCGAGAATTTTCATTATTAGTAGCTTGGATTTTAATTCCGAAAAGGTGTAGTGATTATGACGATTAATCGGGAAGCTAAAATTGCAAAATCAATTTTGCCCGATTCCTATTTTAATTTGTTACAAAGGCTAAAAACAGTCGATTTATGTTTTAGTTTTTAGCTAGATTTGCCTTGAGAGAAGCAAAATATTTACCACCTAGTTCAATCGTTTTATCTACACATCCAGCCTTCAACCTTTCAACTAGATATTCGCCATCATGGGCAATAAAATTCGTCCCATGATCTGGTTCTACCAAACTAATTAAGTCCATATTACTGATCTGTTTGTTTGCAAAGTTAGAAATACCTAAAAAATTGAGTACTCCTGATTCATATGTTCCACAAGGTACAGAAGGATTATCCACTCCAACGTAGTATTCGTTAGGCTTAAACCAATCAAATGACGGATAGCCGTGGAAGTGAACCATTGGCGCACCATCTTTAATTAATTCTGGAGTATACAAAGCAGCGGCTAGACTAATGGCAAGCATGACATAGATATCATAAGAAGGTTTGATATCTGCCATTTGAGGCTGAACCCCTGCTGGTAATTGGAGATATAACTTGTCTTGCAAACCAATACGGATAACATCACTTTCAAGATACAAGTCTGTTTTGTTTGAACCTGAACGAGAACTGACTAGCCAAATATCGGGGATTTGCTTAAATACAGTTTCTTCAGCAATTATGGTTTTTATATAACGTCTACCTTGTTGATTTTGACGAAGTTCATTACTACTAAATCCCTCAACAGATAAAAGAGTTTCCCACTCATTGGCAGTTATTTCTAGTGGTCCTACATAGCGCGGAGGTTCTGCATAAGCAACAAAACCATAAGAGACACCCGTCCTGCCGTTAACGATGACATTGACAATATCTCTATGAGACTGTCTTTTAATAACCTCAGAAAGCTTAAAACCAGGTGGAAATAGACCTGTTGAAGCCAGTTCTTGACCTAATTTAACCAATTTTGCCGCATAATTAGATTCATGAGGGTTAAACTGTCCCACCTCAAATCGGCTCAGTAAGAGGGGAGCAATGGGAACAAAGACTTTAGGAATAAGTGACTTTAAGACAAAATTTTCTATTTCATTTTGCCCAAAAATAGAATCGGAAAGATTCATATTTAAAATAGAAATTTTGTCAGCCGATACACCAATGACAATTTCAGAAAATGTTCTGACTAAGGTGTTTATTCCAATATTTATTTTTTCTTGATACGGCAGTAGGGGGTTAACAAATTTTTCATCTAATTCGGTGATTATAATTACCTGAGTATTGGTTGGATCTTCAACATACTTAGCTGCATGGTCTTCAGCCCAACTGCTCAGTTTAGCAATTTTTACCACAGACATTTCACGATTTTTTAACAGCCACTTATGATAAATTGTATACAAAGTTTCTGCAATAAATATTCCTAATTTTCCTAGTAAAGAATTAGGTCTTTCTATATCAATGACTGCATCAACTTCGGCTCTAACACCCTTCATTTTTAAGCTTTGATTCCAGTTAATTATTGGCAGCGTGATGTTATAGCGAAATTCAGTCGTTGCTTCCTCCCAAGTGAGAACCTTTACCCCGTAAACTTTTAGTTTATTTACTAATTCTTGTCGGAATTTAATAATTGCTTCATTTTTATAGCCATGAGGTAAAGGTCTAAAAGTTACACTGAGGTTTTGCGCCATCACTTTAGGATTAATAATTGGTGGCTGATATCCCGCAGGTGATTCTCCAATAAATCCACTAATTAACCGTCCAATGGTTTGCAAACTTAGCCCCTGACTTAGCGGGACAGATGCAGATTTAGTAGCAATATCCGTTGCCTGAAGGAGTGCCAAAATTTCTGCTTTACGGGTAGCTAGTTCTATTTGTATTTCTGGTGTAATGATTCCTTTGGGAGAGCGAATATTTAGTTTGTTGTTATCTACCCATAATTGAACACCCTGTTGATTCAGTTTTTCCAAAAGTTCTGATGCGTTCATATTTTTCAAATCTCCCTTGACCAAAACTAAAACTTAGATATACAAGAATAAATTTGTTTAGCTGTTAAACTAACAATCAATAACTCAGAGAAGAAGACACCTCACTAAAGGAGTTTTATATCTTAGTGAAGTGTCCATTACCAAGGAGTCAATACCAAAAAAATTGTCAGATATTCAACAAGATTTATGGTTTTAAATCTGAAAAATTTCTGACTTAGAATCTTCCACTTCTTCGGCTAAACGTTGAGCAAGCTCTTCAATAGTGGGGTAGTACCATAAATGGATAAGAGACAACTTAAACCCCAGAAACTTTTCAGCTTTACTGGCTAAAATCATCGCTTGTCCTGAATCTAAACCATAGTTTTCCAACGGTTCATGGATATCTATCTGATCTGGTTCGACTCCTAGTACATAAGAAATGTTAGTAATTAGCCACTCTTGAATCTCCACAGTAGTGTAGGCATTCTTGACCCGGAAATTAGGAATATTCTCGCTCATTGACACACCTCTAAAGTAAAAGTTCATGGACAGCAGTGAAATAGTATTTGTCTTCCCCGGATACTTTAACTTTCCATCTGGGATAGAAAAGACGGATCTAAATTTAAGACGCAAACATCAAGAATGCAGTGAATGACTTTATTTACAAGTTCCTCCATCCGATGCCGACTAATTGAGGGCTGAGAAAACACAAAATTTAACAGCATTTTTTCCTGAAAAGTTGATGCATGGATTACGAAAAGACCTGCATACAAAGCATGTGAAGCAGCAAAACTGATTTCTTCTAGTTCCAGATCACCATAAATATTGGGGATGTTTACTTTGCCAATATTAGAAATAGATACCGTGGCAGCTACTTGATTGGGGTAGATAAAACAAAAATCTATGAGTTGTTTGGCAATCAAGATCATATTAAAGATAACACCTTGCTTAATCCCAACTTCCAGCTTTTGTTTTACCTGCCGAGCTAATTCCCAGAAAGATGTGTTGGTTTGGATGGTATAAAATCCCATGATAGATGCTGCCAACACAGCCATATGCTCCTCACCAATTTTAGGTTCCAGACGTCTTCTCAAATCTAGATATGATAGGCAGTTCACTCGCACTTGTTTTCTATTACCTTTAATAATTTTTCTCCCTACTGTAAACATCAGTGCGGCACATAAAGCACTATCTACTGTTGTATTTTCTTGTCGGCAACGATTTACAAGCCGTTGAGTCAACTCCGGGTCAAGCTGTCTGTGAATAATATTGCAATGACGATTGGCTATGGGTACGTACTCTTCAAAGCCTAATGTTTCTGGTCGATGCCAAATTTTTTGAAGTGCCAGTTGTAACAATAATAAAATGCTACTTATCCTGCCTCTAAAACCTTTTGTCCATTGGGGTAGTAGTTCTTCTATAGGTGGCAGTGGGGACAAGCTATTAACTGGGTTAAGTAGACTACCAGATGCAATCTTTTGGCAATGATTTAAGATCTCTGAGTGTAGTTGAATGCTGGATAATCCGTCTGTAATCGCATGATGTGCTGTTGTAATTAGGTAACTAATATGGTTATTGTTCAGGACATAAACAAGCACCACTCGTAGTAGATTTTGGCTACTATCAATTTTCCTGTTCATCTCTTCATTAACCACTTCTTGCCACTGCTCACTGTTTATTTTTTTCACAACGTGCAAAGGAATTTTGGGTGTCCCTTCTGTTTGAAAAATTAGACTCTCCTGAGAATTAATAATCCGAGAGTTTAGACGAGGATGACGATACTGAATAATATCTATAGCCTGTCTCAAAATATCTTTATTTAGAGGTTTATTGAGGCGACTAACAGTTATTAAATTCCAGGTTTTGGCACTGGCATTGAGAACTTCCATGACTTGTTCAAGATGTCCCAAATTTCTGTTGTCAGACATATTTGCTATTATCTGAATAGATAGTTAAATCTATTCAGATATTCTTTAACTATTCTTTTCTAACCGGATAAATTTATATTTATTTCTGCGAAAGCTAGCTATTTCGCAGCAACAATAAAAAAAATATATCCTGACAAAAATATTTTTTTGGATGCCTAACTAATATGCAAGCCGTTATTTTCTAAGATGCCGCTGCTTGATCAGGGTAAATAGCTGAGTTCTATTTAGCCAGGTTTTTAATTGAATTAGCTTTTTAGATTAATCTAAAAGACTCAAATTTTAGTAAACCTAACTGGACGATATTGACTGTAAGTATCTGGGATGTACAGACCTTGAATCTTTAAACTTTGTATTCGATATAAAAAGGCGGCTCCTGTCATAATGTGGTAAGCAATATCAACTACTTTCCGATTATGAGGTTCAGCTAAGTAAGATGTTCTCACCCAATCATTAAAGCTGCCCATTGCTGGTCCACACCAGATTTGATAATCAATTTCTCGACCTTTTTCACCTGAGTTTGACCAACGGGAAGATAGTCCCAGATACCAGCGAAAAATTAATGCCATTTTGAGTTTGGGGTTATTAGCTGCTTTGCTTAATTTATCGGGATTTCGTTGAGCTAAATAAGTAGCTGTTTCTTGCCAAACTGCTTGGAGACTTTTTCGCAAGATTTGTTTTTCTAATTTGTCTCTATCCACTTGGGGAATGTCGTCAATTGAGTCATAGTTTTTATATAAGTCAAACAGTTTTTGTGCCCGGAGAGGAAAGAGAGTTCCGCGCTTGAGAACTTGCAGCTTTACCCCCATTTCAAACATATCGGCTGCCGGAGCCATCATCACATCAGCCATCTCGGCTTGAGCTAGTAGATCTTTGGTGTATTGAGAAGTTCCAGCTTCAATGCAGGATTGATTGATGGAGCCAGTGACAACATAAGCAGCACCCATCATAAAGGCAGCTAATGCTGATTGTGGGGTGGCTATTCCACCTGCTACTCCAATTCTGACTGGTTTTTGATAACAAAATTTGCTTTGAATTTGATCTCTCAATTCCAGGATGGAAGGTAACAAACAAATCAGCGGACGGTTATCTGTATGACCGCCTGAATCAGCTTCTACGGTGATATCATCAGCCATAGGAATTTTTTCAGCAAGAGTTGCTTGTAATTCACTGATGAAACCCTGCTCAACTAATTGTTTGAGAATTTTAATGGGAGCAGGTTGAAGGAATTTTGTGGCAACTTCTCTGCGAGAAATTTTAGCGATGACTTTATTTTTAATTTCAATTTGATTGGCTGCATTTAAACTCAGTCCCGCAGCTCGATAATAGACGATGTTGTCAGTTAAATCTAAAAAAGCAGAAGCTTCTATTGTTCTCACCTGATATTGGAGATATAAATCAACGGTACGGCGTTCAATAGCAGGTTCGCTAGGACTGTGGAGTAAGTTAAAAGCGTAAGGTTCTTGTTTCAGGGCTTGTTGAATACGGTTAATAGCTGCTTCAATGCGGGAAGGAGCTAAACCGCCTGCACCAAATGAACTCAGAATTTTCTCTTTTCCTAGTGCAATTACTAATTCTTCAGAAGCAATACCATGAGCCATTGCCCCAGTAAAATAGGCATATTTTACACCATGAAAATCTAGAAAAGTTGGATCACCTAACTGTTGAATTGTCAGGGGTGGAACTGCAATTAGCATTTCCATTTGTTCTGTTTTGCCATTGTTGGCATTACCCCAGTCACCTTCATTGGTAACGCCTATTTGCCCTTTATTATTGATAATGTAACAAGGTTTATCTAAATTCCGCAGTTTAGATTTGATGCCCTCTTGCTCAAAAGATACAGTATCTAAATAACCTTGCCAAACTTGATTGTAGTTGCCAAAAAACCTGGAGCTAGAAAATCTTAGGTAATTGTTTTGTTTATTCAGGATATTATCTGTGCCAATCACGTTATCCAACCTCTAATTTCAGGAGACGTTTGACGAGAAACTTATTTTAATAAATTTCTCTAATAGCTAGAAAAATTTATTAGTCTGTGCCAGATTACTTTTACTTGTGAGACTGTTTTCAATGTGTTATTAAGTAATAAAAAACACAAATCTCACAAATAGCTTAGTCATGGTATATTTTTGAATTTTGGCTTATTTTAGTTTGCTTACTTGTTCAACTAGCTTTTGGTAAAGAGTTAGTTGCTGCTGAAGCATGACACTTATTTGTTCTAGTGATTCCTGCCGAGCCTGCAATAAAACAGCGTGAGTTTTGGTGACGCGGGCATTGTTGTCACTTAGTTTTTGATAGTGAGGGTTGCGTAAATTGGGCAGATGTTTTTCTTCAACTAAGCTATAACTGGATTTTACTGGTGCATACTGCTGTTTATCATCTGTATTTACTAGAGAGTGCAAAGATGTATCCTTGATAAATTTTTGGTTTTTTTTACCCAAATAATAGGCACTAATTTCACTACTATCTAACTTGACAGTTCTGACGATTGACTGGTTTTGGCTTGAATCGACTGGTGAGGGAGAAAACAGTGGAGATAAGTCTAAATTAACCCGATGACTGAGGAGTTTTGCTAAAGCTTTAACAATAGAAATATGATCGTCTACACCTCTTCTATTAACAGATATGGTGACGTGTTCTTTTTGCTGTAGGGTTTGTCCAATCCATCTTGAGCAGTTACTACCAACGCCTACTTCGATAAATATTTTATAGCCATCGTCGTAGACGCGGTTAATTAATCGAGGGAAATCAAGCTCTTGACAGAGGCATTTGGCTATGTTGTTACCAATAGAATGACTGTCGAGGGTAATGGGTTCATAAGCGGCTGCGGAATAAAAAACAGTTTCTGGTATGTTTTGAATAGGTAAGGTGTTTATTTTCACTAGCTCACCGTACTCCGATTGCATTGGCTGGCAATGGATTACGTGTTTTATTTGGGTAGGGAAAGCATCACAATTTAGGTTTTGAATCACCCGCTGACAGGCTTGCGTTTCACCAGAAATTACAACTTCTTCTGGTGTATTAATCAGAGATAAATAGACGCGGTTCTCTTGTTTGAGAGCTTCTCTAACGCGAGATACTGGACACATGAGAACATAGTTGCTCCAAAAGTCCTGCCCTTGACTATCTTGCTCTTGGGGTAATCCCCAATATTCGCGCACTGCGTTTTTAGTACCAGATAAGCGGGTTTTAAAGAGAGGGGATGAGTTCAAGTAATCGCTGGTATCTTTAAAGCTTGTCCAGACACCCTGAGCCAGCATAGCGCTAGTTTCGCCGAGGCTATATCCAAATGCACATTGGGACTGGATTTGGAAATAATTTTTGAGTATTGCCGTCATGATTCCAGCAAAGCCGCTTTCAGATTCGAGCATTGTTACTGGATCATTTATCAATTGTTGTTCGAGAATTTCCAGTTGCTTTTTAGGTAATTTTTTCAAGCTTCTGGGATAGAGAAGTTTCTCTATATTGGCGACACGTTTGTAAACGTTCTTGATTACCGGGTCATCGTGAATTTGGGGAAATAAGCGGAAGAGATTTTGGGCTAGTCCAATATAAGAACTGAAGGAACCGGGGTAAACAAAAGCTACTTTACCTTGTGCTCCAAGTGGTTTGGGCGTAAAGTAGCTCCCTATGGGAGTTTGCCAGGGTTCCCCTGTATTAAATGCAGTAGGAACGCCCTGGATTGCCCGCTCTATTTCTCGTGTTAATTCATCAACGTTGCGTCCGAGAATTGCTAAGGCGTAAGTTGCTTTTTGATGCTTTTGAAAGGCTGTAAAGTTCAGGCTAGTGGCAGCAGATAGGGAAGGGCAATCTGTGATATTTTGTTGGAGGGTGGAAAGCTGCTCTAATAAGCTTGATTGATCATCAGCTGCGATCGCAAATAGATAAAAAGGCATTTGCTCTAAATATCTACTGCTGTAATTTTTCTGACTTGGTTCCTCTGACAAAATTAAGTGTGCGTAGCTGCCATCTAGATCCATACTGTTAACGGCAGCGATTCTTCTAGTGGCTTCTGCTTCTAAAAACCAAGGTTTTGATTGAGGAGCAACATAAAAGGGACTCAAAAGCCAGTCTTCTGGCATTTTGGGGTTAGACCACTGGGGAACTGCGGGAATGTAGCGGTGATAGAGGCAGAGTGCTGTTTTTATGAGACTAACTATTCCTGATGCTGCATAAGTGTGCCCAATGTTAGCCTTTACACTGCCAATTGCACAACTTAGATGTGGTTCAGTAGTGCGATAAGCCTGGATTAAACCCTGAATCTCTGCCTGATCTTGCTGTTGAACTCCACTTGCAAAAACTTCCAAATAGCCAATATCTGTTGGTTTGATATCTGCTAAGTTAAAAGCCACCTTACAAGCTTGGGTGACTGCTTCCGGGTGGAGTTGGGAATTTTCCACCAGTCCAAGAGCATCAATCACTGCATATATGCGATGATGATCTTGTTTTGCTGTGTCATGGAGTTTCAAAACTACAGCGGCTGCACCCTCCCCAACGACAGAACCATTAACGTTTTGGTCGTAACTGAGGGTATTTACACCTGTGTTGACATTTGTCTGATGATTTTCTACTCCAGACAAATCAACTGCACCAACTAGAATAGCATCTACTTGTTTATTCGCTAGTAGTTTTTGAGCCAACATCAAGGCTTGAAAAACAGAATTTTGTTCGGCAGTTAATGCAAATGCTGGACTAGCAGAATCCCAGAGACGGGAAATATAACTAGCTAATTTATTTGGATTTTGACCTAGGTTTTCACTGTCGGGTATTTGCCCCAGAGATAATTCTGCTGCTGTGACAATTACAACTGCTATCTTTGTCTGTTGATGGAGTCCGGCATCTTTCAGCGCATTATCTGCTACCTTCAGCATCAACAATTCTTCAGGCTTGAATTTATCTACTTTTTCTGGCGGTATTAGTAATCTCAAAACATCAATTTCAAAATCTTTGATGTATGCTCCTAATGGTGTTATCTTATTGGCAAATTCAGGATTTATCAGCAATTGCTCCGGCATTTCTATGGCTTGTGAGCGGTGACGAGGCAGGGGAATAAAGTGCTGAGTACCTTCATAAATACTGCGTTCAAAAGCATCTAATCCCTGACAGCCACCGACAAAGCAATCCATCCCAATAATTGCCATTTTAGGATTTTTATTTGGGGAAGATTTTTCCATTATTTATCTCCTGAAAATGATGTATAAATTTTGCCTTTACAGTTTTCTCATCAATGCAGTTTAGTTGGTGGTTCTCAGCGAAGAGCCGCGACCTAGAGGGATTTTTTATCTAGACTAAATTGAGTTTAATTCTAGGAAATCCCCCAACCCCCTTTTCCAGGGGGTTAAATTTTGATTGTCGCTACTGAAAAAGTGGGGGATTTTATTTCAACTGTGTTGAGTTTGTGTCTAATTTTTTCAGACTTGCTTAGGTAAAATTGTTCCCTTGGCTCCAATCATGCGGTTATATATTTTCCCTTGTTGATCGTGTGCAATAACATCAGCAACTACGGCTGATTCTGTTTTTGACTTGACTTCGCAAGAGACGTAAAAGGTTTCACCAAAGGGGATAGGAGCAAACTGTTCAAAAACTTTAATTTCTGAAGGTAAACAAACTTGTTGATAAAAATGTTGCGTCCAAATCCATAGTGAATGAACCTGAACATCTGCAATATATGGATTGAATGTTTGAGCTGGGAATTGTCCTTGTTGCTTTTCTCCTGGATTTGGCAATAAACATTCCATTGTCAATTTTCCTGGACTAGCGTTTAAGAGAGATTTGACGCCTTGGAAAGTCACTCCATGAAACAAGGTTCCTGCCCCACTTTGATAAAGCGATGTTATGGCGAGGAGGTTCTGATCTTGATTTAAATTCAGTTGTTCATAAGTAGGGGTGCTAGGAAGATTTCGTTTCAGCTTCACCTGGGCACTAAAATGGTATCGGGTCTTTTCTGCTGAATTTTTACTCCAAATT
Organism: Cylindrospermum stagnale PCC 7417; assembly: GCF_000317535.1. NCBI lineage: Bacteria > Bacillati > Cyanobacteriota > Cyanophyceae > Nostocales > Nostocaceae > Cylindrospermum > Cylindrospermum stagnale. Next base: position 1,375,194 of record NC_019757.1, on the reverse strand, counting down.
TTGGCTTCAAACTCTATTTCTTCGCCTTCAGTTTTAGTAATTTCTTGCAAGTCTAAACTGTATTCATTTGCCAGATTTTCATCAAAAACGATTCCTTTTAAAACCTTGTAGTTTGGACAAGAAAAAAATGTATAACCAGGATAGAGTTGTTCACAGGTGTTAGCAATCCATGTCAGGGCACAAGTTGCGGGAAGAACGGCATTACCAGCAATTACATGGTCTTGTAAAAATGGATTGGAGAAGGATGTTAATCGCCGCTGAATCCGAAAGGTTTTAAACTGATTGGCTAATACTTGTGGTGTGTATAACAGAGGACTACCAATCACTAATTGCACGATTTCTTGATTGCCGTGAGCTAGTTCATTAACTAACATTTGTGTTCCCACTTCAATGGGGATTGTTTCGATATTGCGCTCGGCAAAAGCTTTCTTTAATTCTGGTGATACCATGCCACTGTCCCAAGGGCCCCAATTAATTGCCACTACATGACAATCTGGATGGTTGAGCTTGATGAGATGGGCTGATTTGTTGAGTATTTCGTTGGCGATCGCATAATCAGATTGTCCCACGTTGCCGTAAAACCCAACCACAGAGGAAAACAAGACTAAATATTGCAGTTGGCTGGGGGGGACACAGTGCAGCAGGTTTTCTAAACCTTTGACTTTGGCGGCATAAACTGTTTCAAAATCCTGGACTGATTTTTTCTCAATCCGCTTATCGGCGAGATTCCCAGCGCCGTGAATGATTCCTGTGACTGCTCCAGTGCGCTTAACTACATCGGCTAGTTTCTCTTGGAGAGCGATCGCATCGCTAACATCCACACTCACATATTCCGCTTGTCCACCCGCTTGCTGAATCGCCTGGATAGTGTTTTGGATTTCCCGTTGGGAGGAAATAGCCTGAAACTTTTTCTGCACCATTACAGGTGTAGGCTTTTCGCCTTTAGCCAGGTAATCCTCCATAATCCGCTGTTTTAATTGGGCTTCAGTTTGCCAACCCTCAGCCCATACAGGTTCTGGCTCTGTACTAGAACGACCCAGCAGAATAAATTTAGATCGATATTGCTGCGCTAATTTGATCACGCACTGAGCGGTAATTCCTTTGCCACCGCCACTGACAAGAAATACTTGGGATTGAGGATTACTGATGGGTGATTGAGGATAGGTTTTTGGCGAAGAAGAAAGCGTTTCCGCCACCAAGGTGACACGTCCTCGTGAACTGTATCCCACTTCTGTAACCAAGCGATTGGGGTCGTAAAGTTCAGCGAGGATAGACTTTACTGCCGCTTGAGGCTCTAAATCTGGGCTTAAATCAAGCGATCGGCAAAATACATCTTCCCATTCCAAGTTTAAACTTTTGGTGAGTCCGAACAGTCCGGCGCTAATTGCCCCAAAGTTGGTTGTGCGACTTAGTCCAAACTGACCATCCAGACGAGCAACAGTCAGGAAACAACTGCGTCCTTGGGTAGCTGCTTGATTCAGCGGTTCTTTGAGATATTTAGCGATTAAAAAGACATGGCGCAGGATAGTTTTTTCTGTTTCCAGATAGCGGACACCAGGACTTGCATGATCCTGACTTCGGGGATTTAGATGAATGAATGCAGCGATGGGCTGCGCCCCGCCCGATGCGATCGCCCCGTGGTTTTTAGCGTTCGTCGAAGACGTGCCGGAGGCAATCGCTTCTAACTGTTGTTGTAAATGCTCCTCGCTCAAATTCGCCAGCACCACCCGACTGATTCCCTCAGCTAAAGGTAACTGTTGTCTAATCACCGAGAGAGGAAAGCTTAAAACAACAGTTTTCCAACCCCTTGCTGTTAAAGCTGCTGCTAATTCCCCAGTGGTGGGGGTACCATCATCAGTCACTAAAGCAATATGCTGCTCAGGTAAAGTGAAATCCAAAATATCCGGTTCCGGCAGCGCTTTCAGTCTCACCGGACTGCGGCGAATCTGGTGATTGCTCTCAAATTCCTGGTTGGGAAGAAAGGTAAAATCCGGCGTCTCTACTGTAATTTGGATTTTTTTTTCACCCACCTCTGCCTGCTGTTGCATATAATCAACAATTTGGCCGAGAGTACGCAGTTGAGCTAATTCTTCTGGATTCGGCTTGGGTAAATTGGGGTATAGCTCCAGCAACCCCCCCAGAATTTCCACCCGCTTAATCGAATCAATCCCCAAATCTGCTTCAATATCCATCGACAGATCTAGCATCTCTGTTGGGTAGCCAGTCTTATCACTGACAACAGTGAGCAAGACTTGACTGAGGTCACTGGGGATAGCTTGAGTAATGTGTACTGAGTCCTGAGTGCCGAGTTCTGAGTCCTGAGTCCTGAGTCCTGAGTCCTGAGTCCTGAGTCCTGAGTCCTGAGTGCCGAGTTCTGAGTCCTGAGTGCTGAGTTCTGAGTTCTGAGTCTTGAGTGCTGAGTTTGTTGGTACAGGTGAGTTTTCTGGAACCAGAGTCTGCATATACTCAACAATTTGTCCGAGGGTACGCAGTTGAGCCAGTTCTTCTGGATTCGGTCTGGGTAAATCGGGGTATATTTCTAGCAAACCTCCCAAAATTTCCACCCGCTTAATCGAATCAATCCCCAAATCTGCCTCAATATCCATCGACAGATCTAGCATCTCTGTTGGGTAGCCAGTCTTATCACTCACGACAGTGAGCAGAGTTTGACTTAGGGTAGCTTGATCAATAGTTATTGGGATTGTAGGAGTTACCGTGATGGTTGCAGTGCGATTCTCCTTAGGCAAAATCAGATCTTGGAGATGATTTACACCATTAATTGTGACTGGTGGCTCAAAGTTGCTCACAGTCAAGGTTGGCGTCGGTACCAAAACCGGACTATCTGCAAAATTAACCACCTGTGAGCGTGGGGGAATCACAGCAGCGGTGGAGCTTGTCACCAGAACCGGACTATCTTGATGGTTGACAACCGGTAGGACATGGTGTTGAGCCACATCTGCGGGACGCAACAGGTGATAATGTTGCTGGATTAATTGGAAGTAGTTATTCGTGTAGTCGTGCTGATAGTTGAGATATCGCTCATGGATGCGGAGAGTGTCAGCTTGATGATCATGAAACCGCATGATGCTACGCTCAGAACTGGAAATTGCCAGTTGCTGAGTTTGCGCCTGTTGTTCAGTGATTTGACCATTTCCCAAAAATGAATGCTGCTGCTGCATCAATTGGAGAAAAGTTTTGGTATATTCCGTCTGATGCTGCAAAGATTGTTCATGGACATTTAAGATGTCGCGTTGTTGGCGACTGAACTCAGTTAAGGACAACTCTAAGCTGTCTATAACTCGTTCGTAACCCAACGCCTGGATCTCAATTTTGTCTGATTTCCCATTTTGCAAAGACTTGATGTTACCGTTGGCTGCTTTCTCCGGTTGACGGGGAGATGGTGGCGGGTAATCGGGGATGGAGTGGTTGATTGGTGTTAGTTGCAAGTCCACTTGATACCCATTTTGTGGTGATTTAGCAGTACCGTTGAGTACTTTTTCCGGCTGGCGGGGAGATTTCGGCGCTTCCTTGGGGATAGAATGGTTCAGTGGTGCTGATTTCAAATCCACTCTTATTCCATTGTTGAGAGCTTTTTCAAAAGACTGTTTTGTTTTCTCAGAAACATAGTTGGTGCTGTTCAACCGCACATTCAACAGTTTATGTTTGGGAACTTCGGGGATTTTGTGCTCAACTTGGTAAGGGTCTAAGTTGCTTAAAGGTATACCAGCAACGCGCAACTGCACAACTGCTTCTCGCAGAGTGCGGTCGTCCCCGACGCGCGGTTGGCGATCGCTTCGGGCGGGGCGTAGCCCATCGCTATTTTTGGTAGGATTGCCATTCAAGGCCACAGCTAAATGCGGTTTATCTTTGAGGATATCCTTAACCAAATTGGTGAGAATATTCTTTGGGCCAAATTCAATAAAGCAATAACCACCTTCAGCATAAATATTTTCGATTTCCTGCCGAAACAACACCTGATTTTGCAAATGTTCTTTGAGGATTTTTTGCATCGCTAGCGGCTCAGTCGGGTAACTCCCGCCAGTGACATTGGTGTAAACCGGAACTTTAGCCGGATTGAAAGTAACTTTTTCAATAGCTTGGGCAAAGGGTTTCTGAGCATGAGCCACCAGTGGAGTGTGAAAAGCCGCTGAAACTCCTAACCGAACAGCAGAGAACCCTTGAGTTTTTAGAACCTCCTGCACTTGGGAGATGGACTCACTCGTCCCAGCCAGTACCACCTGATGCTGAGAATTCCAGTTAGCAACAGTGACTTTGGGGAAATTCTTGATCAGTTCTACCACTTGCAAGACGTCCCCACTCACCGCCAACATTGCACCCGCATCAAACTGAGGATCTTTTGGCGTAGCCATAGCTTGTCCCCTGGCTTTCACCAAGAAAAAGTAATCAGCCTCACTCAAAACACCACCAGCCCACAAAGCTGTCAGTTCGCCAAAGCTATGACCGGCAACAAAATCCGGCTTCAAGCCAGCCTGTTGCAATATCTTGTACAAACCAGCACTTAAAGCCCCAATTGCTGGTTGTGCATATTCCGTCAGTTGCAAAGCTTCTGTCTGGGCAGTCTTCGCCACCGAATCAAACACAGGAGGCGGGAAAACCACCTCAGAGATAGGCTGCAAATTATCTTCAGACAACAGGCTATCCATTTGTGCAAAGTTCTGCCGCAAGTCAGGAAAGTTCATCACCAGTTCCCGACCCATTTCTAGGTATTGAGAGCCTTGCCCAGAAAATAGAGCCACCACTTTAGCCTGAGTTGCCATCCCCCTTTGGCGATAATAAATTTTTTGGGGATGTTCCCAAGATTCTACTTGTGGCTTCTTTGTCAACCAGTCAATGCTGATTTGCAAAAATTCACTAGCCTGACTCAGAGAATCAGCGACAAACCCCAATCTGGCATTTGTCACCGGAATTTCTAGAGATTGACAAGCCGCAATCAGTTCTGTGTAATGCCGCTCTCCCGCATCAGATTGCCATTGCCGTTGTATCTCTTGACAACGCGACAACAACTGCCCCGGCGTAGCCGCAAATAGTAACACCTGTTGGGGACTAGCGTGTAAACGATAGGGGCGACTGTGTTCGTTTTCGTATTCTTCTAGAACAACGTGATAATTTGTGCCACCAAAGCCAAAGGAACTCACCCCCGCACGTCTTGGCTGGTGATTGGGGCGAATCCAAGGTCTAGTTTCTGTATTTAAATAAAATGGGGAAGTTTCAATTTTGAGTTTGGGATGCGGTTTGGTGATGTTAATCGTCGGTGGCAATACTTTGTGATGCAGAGACAAAGCAGCTTTAATCAAACTCGCCGCACCCGCAGCCGCTTTTGTGTGTCCGATTTGGGATTTGACAGTACCCAGAGCAATATATTGCTTTCTGGGATTATTTTCGCCAAAGACTTCGTTAATCGATGCGAATTCTGCTGGATCTCCCACCATCGTGCCAGTACCGTGGGCTTCAATCAAACCAACACTGGCAGGCGAAAAGCCCGCATCTTCATAAGCACGACGCAGCGCTCTGACTTGACCTTCAGGGCGTGGCGCATAGATGCTTTTATAGCGACCATCACTAGAAGTGCCAATACCTTTAATAACAGCATAAATTCTGTCATTGTCTCGTTGGGCATCTTCCAGGCGCTTGAGTACCAACATGCCCACACCTTCACCGAGCATCATCCCATCGGAATCCACATCAAAAGGTTTGACATTCTCGTTTTGGGAAACAGCAGGGGTTTTGCTGAAACACATATAGGCAAGAATCGAGTTGTCGGTGTCAACTCCACCGGTCAGCATCATGTCAGCTCGATGCTCAACTAACTCACTAATTGCCATTCTCAAAGCACCCAATGAACTGGCACAGGCAGCATCCACTACACAGTTCATTCCCCCGAAATCCAGACGATTGGCAATGCGTCCCGAAATCACATTAGCGAGCATACCGGGGAAGGCGTTCTCGTCCCACTGCACATATGAATTTTTGAGTTTCTCGATAATTTTTTGCGTATCCTCAGCAGATACGCCACTACCTCTGAGAACTTTTTCCCAAACCGGATACTGTAATCGGGTACCTAGGGGAACTGCCAACTGCCTGCCAATTGCTACCCCTAAAACTACTCCAGTACTTTGGTGATTAAAATGTCGGGATTCTCCGTAACCAGCATCTTCCATCGCTGATTTAGCCACAACCAAACCTAGTAGCTGGGAAATATCTGTGACTTCTAAGAGATTGGGAGGTAGCCCAAATTCCATCGGATTAAAATCGATGTCTGGGATAAATCCACCCCGTTTGCAGTAGGTTTTATCAGGTGCTTTAGGATTAGGATCATAGTAATCTTCTATACTCCACCGGGAAGGAGGAACATCAGTAATACAATCAACTTTCTGAATAATTTTTTCCCAGTATTCCTGTAAATTTTTGGATTGTGGGAATATAGAAGCCATCCCGATAATAGCAACATTAGTTTGTTGCAATTGTGTATTTATTTTGCTGGTTAGCATGGAGGTTTGAGACATATCTTTTTTCGACTTTATAAGCTTGAGCAGAGCCTTTTCACAATCGCTCGTTTCGTTTTGCAATTGTGCCAAGACAGCTTCAATCCTAGAAGCAGCCATCACTATATATTCACTATCATGCTCGGGCAAATTGGAAATGTGGAGATATTGATTTTCTCTCCAACCTAGGAAACTGAAAATCCATTTTTGAAAGAACAATTTTTCAGAAATCCGATAATTTAGAAATTGCTAGCTTGTGGGCAGCAATATAAATCGTTGGTTGGCTTAATTCAGATAGATGCTTATATGCAGAAACTTTATCCTACTTTTGATCATTAAATCAAATCGCCACTTGCGTTGATATTAGAATAAGTGCCTCTCGATGGCAACAGATATGCAACTTATATGCAACGATATGGCCTCCGATAATAAGTATCTCATTCAGCAAAATAAAACTTGGTAAAGTCGCATATAAATTTTATGGGTTCTGGAATACAACCACGAAAACTTATAACTTCAGTTCATTTTCCAAGTTACTGAAAATCAAACTAAACAATTTCTCTTTTTGCTCGGATAGGCTTTAGCTATAAGTAGATGATCTTCATGAGCTTAGGTATTTATTAAGACTAGTGGGCTGTCACATCCAAATAGAAGTGTGCGAGAAACTAAGTTGATCAGACTCATTAAATCTACTCTGACATCCTAGTGGGATAAATACCAGTGAAAATAGCTTTAGTGAAGTATCCGTACTAACAATCAGTTTTTTCATCTATTCTAGATCTATCCAAAAGTTGATATTTTTAGCAACTATCCTTTACATATATCAATTAGTCAATTGCTTACAAAAATTTCCTCTCTCAAAAGAATGGTTTTAAAAAGAGTGTAATTTTGGTAACTAGTAAATATGTCTAAAGGATGAAAAAAGTGCTCGCCCAGGCACTAAATTACTGATTTAGACATCATAAATAACATCGGGAAATCAACCCAATTAAAAAACTGTCAATTCTCGCAACCTACAAGCAATATTTATATAGCTAGATCAAAAATTATTTATTAGTAAATATGTTGCATATAGGTTGCAATTGAGTTTTAATCAGTTTATTGTGTGTGATTGAATGACGTCACTATATACTGTTCGTTTAGTCAAGTAGGAGAGGAAATAGATAAATTTACCTTGTTATCTCATCACTCTATCTGCTGTTAAGCGTACAGTATGACAATGCAAATTAGTGCAATTAAACCGTATTGCGTGTAGCTTTCTGCATGATTGGACTTACACGAAACTACAAAAGGGCTTGCTGGCATGAGACTATCTGAGTTAGATCCACTCATCCCGCTAACTGAGTTAAGAGAAGAACTGCTCAAGTTACCAAAAGGCTACTCTTTTTATGAGGAAGAACTGGTAGATTTTCTATCGCGGCGAAGATGGCCTGAGAGTAATCGTCGCATTGACCGGACGACTTTCTGGCGGTGGCGAAATGATAACGGAATTGAGCATCAAAAAGTGTTTAGCCGATTGGACATCCTCAAACTCTGCCAAATTTGTGACCACTACCGAGTAGATGGCACACGTAGCGAATACTTAGCGATCGTCAAAAAGAAAAAAGAGGTAGTGCTAAACAAGTAAAGATGTCCCTTTTTAGATGCATACAATCACCAATCGCTTTACTGACATCTGATGCGGCTAACCGATTGGTAACTAATGAGTGTGCGATCGCGCCATCCATCCTCCCAGCTTTACCTTTGCCAAATGGTGACAAGTATTCTAGCTGCTTACTGCATACCAGTTAAATGCAAGAGTTGCGTAGACGCAGAGTGGCTTGTCGTCAGAGATCGCTAACTGAGAAGACATGATTATGGTATATAAAGAAAAGCAGTCATTCACAAAACCTGTAGGTTGGTGGTCGATAATTTTGGCAATTTCTACGGCTGTAGCTACTGGTGCAATATCACTCTACAGCCTTTCACGATTTCGTTTAACGAATAGCGTACAACCTGAAATTACCCCAAGTAATTCTCCTACCATGACTGCTGTTGCAGCCTTAGGACGTTTAGAACCTCAAGGGGAAGTTATTCGTCTGTCTGCTCCCGATTCCCAAGGAGGGGGTGTTCGAGTTGCCAAACTCCTAATCAACAAAGGCGAAAAAGTGCAACGGGGGCAAGTGATAGCAATTCTTGACAGTTACGATTCCCGTTTTGCAGCCTTAGAAAAAGCCCATAGGCAAGTCCAAGTCGCCCAAGCTAGTCTCTATAAGGTAGAAGCAGGAGCTAAAGACGGTGACATCTATGCACAAGAAGCGACAATTGCTAATCTAGAAGCAGAGTTACGTGGGCAAATTTACTCACAAGAGGCGACAATTGCTCGTATAGATGCAGAGTGGCGTAATGCCGAAACCGAGAATCGAAGATATCAAAAGTTATACCGAGATGGTGCCGTTTCCGCTTCCGATGCAGATACTAAACGTTTGCGCGTGGATACTGTTCAACAGCAAATGAGGGAAGCTAAAGCTTCACTCACCCGAACAGTCGAAACTTTACAAAAGCGGTTAAATGAGGCTAAAGCTAGGCTTGTGAGTATAGCTGAAGTCCGCCCTACCGATGTGCAAGCAGCACAAGCCGATGTCGAGAGTGCAAAAGCTTCAGTTAAACAGGCTGAGGCTGACCTAGATTTAAGTTCTGTCCGTTCTCCGATAAATGGCCAAGTCCTGAAAATTAATGCTTGGCCCGGAGAAATGATCGGTAGCCAGGGAATAGCTGAATTAGGTCGCACACAGCAGATGTTTGTAGTAGCAGAAGTCTATGAAACTGACATCAAAAAAGTGCGTTTAGGTCAGTCGGCTAAGATTACTGGCGATGCTTTTTCAGGGGAAATACGGGGAACCGTCACAGATATTGGTTTGCGAGTTGGCAAACAGAATATCTTTACTACTAATCCAGGAGCAGATACGGATAATAAAATTATCGATGTCAAAATTCGCATCGATAACTTATCAGATAACCAACGAATTTCAGGGCTGACTGACTTACAAGTACAGGTACTCATTCAGATATAAATCCCCTGGATAATAAAAATCAGGCAAAAAAAAATTGAAACATATCAATACTTGGGCAAGAGATGCTCATTAACTATTATTAAGATTTTAGGCTAAAGTCTCTTTGATTGCACTTATTACTTAGCAACCAGCACTTTTAAGACAATTCTAATATAGATTCGATTCACAAAGGTTTTACAAATGTTTCGCAATATACCTCTAGCTTGGCTACAACTAGCTAGACAAAAAATTCGCTTTTTAGTCGCTTTGGCTGGGATTGCTTTTGTTGCCGTGCTGATGTTTATGCAAATCGGCTTTCAAGAAGCCCTTTATGCCAGTGCTACACAATTGCATAAAAATCTCCAAGGAGACTTATTTATAATTAGTGCTCAATATCAATCTTTGACCTCAAATCAAAGTTTTTCTCGTAGTCGTTTATATCAAACATTAGGTTTTGATGGAGTAGAATCAATCAGCCCTTTATATGTACAATTTGCCAAGCTGAAAAATATGATTAATGGTCATAAATATCCCATATATATACTTGGTTTCGCCCCAGTTAAATCAATTTTTTTAATGCCAGAAATTCAGCAAGACTTTAAGCTGCTGCAAATTCCCAACCAAGTTTTATTTGACAGTGCTTCTCGACCAGAGTTTGGACCAATTGCTCAAGATTTTAAGCAAAATAAACCTGTGAGCTTGGAAATATTTAGCTATTCTGGCTTAGTAGGCTACAAAGTTAAAATTAGCGGCTTATTTAGTCTTGGACCTTCCTTTGGGGTTGATGGAAATTTAATTGTTAGTTCGTCAACTTTTCTGCGGATATTCCAAGATCGTCAGCCACAAAAAATTGATATAGGTTTAATTAACCTCAAATCAGGTGCCGATCCCCAAAAAGTATTAGCAAATTTGTCAGCCAAGTTACCTAAAGATGTAATAGTTATGAACCGCCAAAGCTTTATTGAGTTTGAAAAAAGCTATTGGACTCTCAGGACACCTATTGGATTTGTGTTTAACCTGATGGTAATTATGGGATTTGTTGTTGGTGTAATTGTTGTCTATCAAATTCTTTATAGTAATATTTCTTCTCACTTAGCTGAATATGCAACCCTAAAAGCAATGGGCTTTAAAAATAAATACCTCTTAGGTATAGTTTTTCAACAAGCTCTAATCTTAGCAGCTTTAGGTTATATTCCAGGTTTTGCTATAGCTCTCGGACTGTATGACATAGCAAAAAATGCTACTAAATTACCAGTTGTCATGGATATAAACAAAGCATTAATCGTATTATTTTCTGCAATATTGATGTGTTTGATCTCTGGGTTTTTATCAACAAATAAATTGCGAAATGTAGACCCAGCAGAAATTTTCTAATTATTGCATACCAAATTAAGGAAAATGAGTCAAACCAATTTTATTGTAGATGTTAAAAATCTCAATCAATACTTTGGTAAAACAGCCTTACGTACCCAGACATTATTTGACATTAATTTGGCTATTAAGTCTGGAGAAATTATGATTATGACTGGACCTTCAGGTTCAGGAAAAACAACTTTACTAACTCTGATTGGTGGTTTACGTTCTGTCCAAGAAGGCAGTCTTAAATTTCTAGGACAAGAGCTTTGTGGAGCTAGTAATGAGAAATTAGTCAAAGTACGTCGCCAGATAGGCTATATTTTTCAAGCTCATAACTTGCTAGATTTTTTAACAGCTAGACAAAATGTTCAAATGTCGCTGGAACTACACAAAGATATTCCTGAACGAGAAGCTCGTATTCAATCAGAAGCTATACTCCAGGCTGTTAAATTGGGTAATCGAGTTAATTACTACCCATCTGATCTCTCAGGAGGTCAAAAACAACGAGTAGCCATCGCCCGTGCTTTAGTTAGCCATCCCAAATTGGTCTTAGCTGATGAACCTACCGCAGCCTTAGATAGTAAGTCAGGTCGAGATGTTGTTAATCTCATGCAACAACTAACTAAAGAGCAGAATTGCGCTATCTTAATAGTCACTCATGACAACCGAATTTTAGATATTGCAGATCGCATAATTCATATGGAAGATGGTCGGCTAATCAAAGAAGTTTCGTGACAGAGCAAACAGCGGCAAACTCGGCTTTTTGCTGCTCATTTTATTTTTCATCATGACAAATATTTAGTATTTTTAACCCATTTATCAGTCCATCAAAGAAATTAATTTTTTTTCCTCTGTAGAGTTTCCCTCTTTCGTCTTAATATTGAGCGAAACTTCGGCAGTTAGAGGATGTTTTAAAAGGGTATTTTGCTCTCATTGTGAACACAGCAAAGTATCTCAGTACCTGGCTGAAACCTTGATTTTTCATTGCTGTTGACCCAATTCAGAACTGCAAAATTATACCTTCCATGACTTTTAAAACAACCTCTTAGGAATCTGATTTTATTTCGGAAAAATTAGGGTAGTTGAAAACTTGCATAACGGAGCTTAAAACCTCAGTATACTTAAGTAAGTTTCCAGACGGATTCCTATGTTCTAAGTTTGCACTGCACAAATCAGCCGTAAATCTCAGTATTATACTTAGCTGTAAAAGGTTTAGCAACAATTCTCTTCAGTTAAAGACCTCTTTTCATTGGGAAGTTGAGGTGTCAACCATTGCTTTCCCAGCCAAGATAAAATGTATTCCCAATAACAAATAATTGCTCTACCACTTTTTAGTATAAATGTCAATTTATTAGCCTTAAACACTTATCTATAAAGGAAATATTTGCTCCTCAAATAGTTTTTGCAACACAAGTATTTTTCTGTTGCCAGAATTTTATATTGCTCACTTCACTGCCAGTGCTTTTAACCTGCCATCACAGCTACTACTAAAAAGTAGTGAAAATTCTGTTGACTTATATGAAAATTATGTGTGAGTATAATGAAGTTAATATTTATAAGGTTAAGTATCTTAAGTACTTAGATCATAGCCACTACTAATCAGGTTTTTCAGTTCTTTGCTCTGAAATTGCATCGGAATGTGTTGTTGTGCTGTGTTCCAATGCAAAGATTACCAACGTAAAATATAGTACTTTTGTTGCGCGATGACAAAAGTGCAGATACCCGTGTGATTTAGGGGAATTCTATATTGTGAATGCCCACTTATTGTCTTGACTACTACTTTTCAGAGCATTATTTGTTCAATTTTGTGAACCTTTGTAAGAATCAGATCATCAAGTATGCCAGAAATTACATGTGTCAGAGTAGGATATGGAAGCGTTGCTCAAATACACGAAAGAAAGATGCAAGAGTGCGGTGTGAAAACTGTTGCAATTGTTGAAACCAATGAGCAAAAAGCATTGCAGGCAAAAAACAACGGATTTACAGTTTTTAATTCCTGCTTAGAAGCCGCAAAATTTAACCCGACTTTTTGGGATGTTTGTGTTAGCACTGATCAACACTTTAAAATCATTCAAAACATCATAAAATTCGCACCACAAGCAAATATTCTCGTAGAAAAGCCTATCTGCTTATTTTCGCAAATTCCCAGATTAATCAAAATTTTGGCAAATTTTCCGGGGAAAATCACGGTAAATGAGAATTATGCATCTTCAACCATCAAAGATATGGTGGAAAAAATTGCCTTTAAAGATTTGCAAATTCATCCCCAAAAAATAGTTGTAGAATTTACCAAAAATCGAGAGTTAGATTTTACTAGAGGTCGATTCATCGACAACGAACTAGGAGCACTAGGCTATGAAGGTTCTCATATGGTAACGCTGATCTCTGAACTGCTTGAAGAATTTATCCCCCATAACATTTTACAAACCACTTTTAGCGATTTTATATTCAGATCTTCTCAGCAGTGTTTAGATAATCAAGGCAGCGCTTATATTCAGTATAAAACACCTTCTGGAGTAGAAATAGAACTATATACTTCGATGATGGGCAAAATAAAATACAGCTATCCTTTATTTTCGATAAAGGATATTCAGTATGAAGACCAAGATAGTAAATACAGACTTCTCGCTTTATATGGTGTTGACTCTCACAATGATCAATATTGTATTGTGGGTTTTTTAGAGCCAATACACTTTTTCAATCGCTGTTATGGGGCAATTTATGTGGCCAAAAATAATAAAATAGAAAAAATAATCGCTCCTCTTTGCGATGACACGATGATCCTCCATTTTCAGAAAGTATTAAGATATTTTCAACAAGGGGAAGCCGAGAATCCTTACCCAATTGAGAAGGGGATTAAAGTCGTGGAAATATTGCACAATTTAACTTACAAAATGAGTTTTTCTAAATCCCTTATTGCCAGTTAAGCCTAAGTAAAACATATTGGCTTAGGTCTGAGGCGTAAGCTCTACAAAATGTCTGGTAACTACTCACAGATTTAACTTACATACTTATCTCTCAGCGAATTTAATTGACAAATTTACTGCAACTTTGCACCATAAAACCTCATGCCACAAGTAAATCATTTTGACGTAATTATCATTGGTACAGGTGCTGGCGGTGGGACACTTGCTTATACATTGGCTCCTTTGGGTAAGCGTATACTACTGCTAGAGCAAGGTGGATACTTACCACGAGAAAAAGATAATTGGGATACCCATGCTGTTTTTCTTGAAAAGAAATACAAGTCTCAAGAAACTTGGTATGACGAGACAGGGAAGTCCCATCGTTCACCTACTAACTATTGCGTTGGTGGCAACACTAAGTTTTACGGTTCAACCTTAATGCGCTTTCGTACCGCAGATTTTGGAAAAAATATACATTACGACGGTATTTCCCCAGCTTGGCCGCTTAGTTATGCAGACTTTGAACCTTACTATACCGAAGCCGAGTATCTCTATCACGTACATGGGCAGCGTGGTATTGATCCTACAGAACCACCTGCAACTGCACCTTATCGTTACCCGATGGTGAATCACGAACCTCGTATTCAGCAACTTTTTGATGATTTTTGCCAGCTAGGCTATCAACCATTCCCTTTACCATTGGGAATAATGCTTGACGAAGCAGATTTACAAAACAGCAATTGTATTCGCTGCAATACATGTGGTGGATTTCCCTGTTTATTAGAAGCTAAAGCTGATGCTCATACTGTTTGCATACGACCAGCACTTAAGAATCCTAATGTTAAACTTATTACTCATGCACGGGTACAGCGGTTAGAAACCAGTGCTTCTGGTCGCGAAGTGAGCAAAATTTGTGTTGAACGCAACGGCATTTTGGAGGAATACTCAGCTGATATTATAGTGGTTGCTTGTGGTGCTATCAACTCAGCTGCATTGTTGTTGCGATCGCTAAACGATAAACATCCTCACGGTTTAGCTAACGGTTCGGGTGTCGTCGGTCGGCACTATATGCGGCACACAAATTCTTCTTTTATTGCCATTTCTCTAGAACCCAATCCCACAGTGTTTCAAAAAACCTTTGGGTTAAATGACTTTTACTTTGGAACTGAAGATTGGAAATACCCGATGGGAAATATTCAGTTGCTTGGTAAGTCAACTCCAGAGTTGCTTGCCGCTGAATTATTACCTTCAGCGCCAGAAATTACTAAAGATACGATTGCCAAAAATGGCATTGATTTCTGCCTGATCTCAGAAGATTTACCAGACCCAGATAATCGGGTAACTTTAAATAGCAAAGGTGAGATAACTCTGAGATATACTAGCAACAATTTATCTGCACATAAACATCTAATTAACAAGTTCGAGGAGATGTTAAGCCAACTTGGTTGTGCAGATTATTTACTGCCTTCTTCATTGTATGTTGGTAACAATGTTTCTATTGCTGGTATCAACCATCAATGCGGCACAATCCGTTTTGGGGAAGATCCCCAAAATTCATCGCTGGATATTAACTGCAAAGCACATGAGCTAGATAATCTTTATGTGGTTGACGGCAGTTTTTTTGTCTCCAGCGCGGCAGTTAATCCGGCACTAACTATCATTGCAAATGCACTGCGTGTTGGAAACCATTTAAAAGAACGGCTGAGATAATCACCAATATCCGTACACATCCAGAAAAGTCCTTTACTACTTACATTGCTATGGTTGCCTCAGAAGATAGACCAACATCTCTTCCTGTCAAGCTGGCTTCTTTGGATATGCTGAATTTAATCACTAGCTATCGAGTAACGCAAACAATTCATGTTGCTGCCAAGCTGGGAATAGCCGATTTACTCAAAGATGGGCCAAAGCGAAGTCAAGAATTAGCTGATGACACCGCAACCGATGCTTCTGCTCTCTACCGACTTCTCCGGGCCCTTGCCAGTATTGGAGTTTTTCAAGAAGTTGAACATGATTTATTCGAGCTAACAGCTTTAGGTGAATCGCTACGCAGCGATGTTCCTGGTTCGATGCGTGCTTGGGCGATTATGGTAGGTGGAGAGCATCATTGGCAACCCTGGGGACACTTACTGCACAGCGTACAAACGGGTAAACCTGCATTTGACCACGTCTTTGGTATGGGACCGTTTGAGTACTATAAGCAGAAGCCGGCAGCAGGTCAGATTTTCCAGGAAGCTTTAGGTGGTCTTACCCAAATTGTTAATTCCCAAATCCTGGCTAGCTATGATTTTTCATCAATTCAAAAACTTGTTGATATTGGTGGTGGACATGGCAGTTTACTCAGTGGAATACTCCAGGCAAACCCAGAAATGCTAGGGGTACTTTTCGACCAAAAATCAGTGATTGATCAAGCTGCTGCACTCTTGGAAGATAAAGGTGTCTACAGTAGATGCGAACTGGTTGCAGGTGATTTCTTCGCTTCAGTCTCCAAAGGAGGAGACGCTTACATCCTCAAGCATATTATTCATGATTGGGATGATGAAAGATCGGTTAAAATTCTAAAAAATTGCTATGAAGCTATGTCTGGGGATAGCAAGCTGCTAGTCGTTGAGATGGTGATTCCTTCTGGAAATACGCCTTTTTATGGCAAATTTCTTGATATCGAAATGCTAGTTGGATATTCGGGAAAAGAACGTACTGCCGATGAATATCAAAACCTATTCGCCCAAGCTGGTTTTAAGCTAACACAGATTTTTGGCACACAAGCTTTGGTGAGTGTGATTGAAGGTGTTCGTGCTTAGTTTCGCTTAACTTCTGGTTGATTAAGTTAATTTAAAGGCATGTTGTTGAATCATTGATTTTACCAGCAAAACCTGGTGGATGATTTGATTTATATTTCATCGCATTGCCTCTTAATATTTACTTGCTCAATTACCTCTAAACAAAATTGAGAGAAATAAAATGACTCAACAAATCAATAAATCTCTATTTGACGTTATTCAGCAACCACAAACAGATGGCAAACAAGTTTGGGATGTAATCATTGGTTTACATGCTTATCCAACAATCCTAGTTGCTCATGAGCTAAAACTGTTTCCGCTTCTAGCTGAGAATCCCCGGACTATAGAGGATATTTGTCAAAGCCTCAACCTGCAAATTCGGGCAATTAGTGCAGTTTTATCTATATGTACGTCCTTGGGCTTGGTTCAATTTAAAGAAAACTATTATGCTCTCACCACTGTAGCTCGCGAGTACTTGCTGGAAACCAGCCCCACCTCTTTTTGTGGGTATTTCAATTTGATGATTGCTAATGCAGATTCATACTCTTATGCGGGAATAAAAAAGTCAATTTTGACAGACGCAACACAGGTTTATAATGGCGAAGATGTCTTTGAAGTTCATGAACAAAAAGATGAAATAGCACGGACTTTTACACGCGCAATGCATTCTGCTAGTATTTCCGCTTCCCTTGCTTGGCCTGAAACTATAAACCTTTCTGGCTATAGAGAGATGCTGGACGTTGCTGGTGGTTCTGGTGCTCATTGTATTGGTGCAACTTTAAAGTGTCCCAGTTTAAAAGCTATTGTTTTTGACTTAGCACCTATCTGCCAAATAGCACAAGAATTTATTAATAAACATGGATTGCAAGGTCGTATTAGTACTCATGTTGGCAATATGTGGAACGACCCCTTCCCTTCAGTTGATTTACATTTTTATTCCCTGATATACCATGATTGGACACCAGAGCAATGCCGCTTTCTAACAAAAAAAAGCTTTGACAGTTTAGAGCCTGGTGGTCGCTTGATTATTCATGAATGGCTGTTTAATAATGAGCGGACAGAACCACTTTCGACAGCAGCATATAACCTGATGATGCTCCTTTGGTGTGCTGGAGGGCAGCAATATTCTGGTTTAGAATTATCTACTATGCTGGCAGAGGTTGGTTTTGTTGATATTCAAGTTAAAGCAACTTTTGGCTATTGGAGTATTGTTACTGGTCAAAAGCCAAAATAAGTTTTTGGGTTGTGTTGCCAAAACTAGCGCTGGTCTGAAATTTTGGCAATCCAACAGGCTTAACTAGCACACCTCGAAATAAATAATACTAATTTCGTTAATTGTTTTCCCCTCGGAGTTTTTCTCAGGAGGGGACTTTACAATAGACCTAACTCTATTGGCATCATGAAGGTTACAAAATTTAGTACAAAAGAGATATACAATTATAATGAAAGCTTCTGTAGGGGAGGCGCAGTAAATGCTTAACGGAATTCATCAAGATCTTCAAACCAAACAAATTCGCTTGGCTACCGATGATGTTACTAGCATACAGCGAATTTTTGACAGCTATCATAGCTCTAACTCATTAGAAGATGAGGTATCAGAGTTTTTTAGAGAAGTAGCAGCCCTCAAGGGTCAAAGTGTTGATGACACGTTACAAGAAATGATTGCCGGAACCAGAAAATACATTGAAGCAGTTAATACACCCATTGAATTAAAAAATGATCTACCAGTTGATATAAATACTTTCGCTGAGAAGTTGCAAAAACTCTCGGAAGGTATAGAATTTTGCTGGGATATTTTTTCAGAAGAAAGCAAACAATCTTTTATTAATTTAGCAAAGGATTTTTGTTTATCTTATGAAAAATTTCAAGGATGGAAAAGCTTATTAATTAGAGCCAAGTTATTTTTACCATCTATTCAACAAAAACAAAACTTGTATAGAAAATACAAAGATGCTTTTTTGTTAATACCAAAAGCTGTCAAGAGAGCAGTAGATATCAGGCAAGGAAAATCTACATCTCAATTACAGCAAACGGCACAATCTATATTAAAACGTGCCAAAAATATAGAGTTACCAAAGTTACTACCAATACCATCAAAATATTTAGGACGTAGCCCAGAGGAGCAAATAGAAAAAAATAAACCTGCTAGAGCTTGGGCTAAGTCCAGACTTGAAGAAATAGAAAATAAACGCAACGGAAAGAATTTATAACGTGATTGTTATTTTAGACTCTGGAGTACTTGACTTACTCGCTAGTCCTATTCAGGATGCATCTCAACTACAAGATGATGAAATATCTCAATGTACAAAATGGTTTGACACCCTACTTGCAAAAGGGGTTTTAGTAGTTACTTCAGAAATTTCTGATTATGAAGTGAGAAGAGAATTTATTCGTATAAAAAGCGAGGGACTACCAAAACTTGATAGTTTAAGAGAGAGGATATACTTTCTACCAGTGACTACAGATGTACTTAAAAAAGCTGCTGAACTTTGGGCTGATACACGCCAAAATCACATCAAAACAGCAGATGATAAAAACATTGATGCTGATATGATTATTACAGCGCAGTGGAGTCTTCTCAGTGAGGAATTTCCCGGCCGTGGTGTTTTTATCGCTACCAAGAATTTAAGGCATTTAAAAATATTTGCTAAAGAGAATGCTAAAGAATGGAAGAATATTAAAATATAATTTATATACATCGATATTGAGTACCGTTACATTAGTTTAAACTAAATTCAACCATTATTTATTATTATCCAAATCTTTTTCGGGAAATATTGAAAGTTGGTTTTTAGGAGGTTCAGGTATAACTTCAATTACTTTTTCAATAGTATAATTAATAGATATTAACTCACCTTGAGAATCATATTTTGATACAGTTTTGACTTTAGCTTTGACAGCATCACCCGGATAAATAGCAACTTCCCTTTGTTTAAATCGGTTTAACCAGTCCAAATCACTAATTTTTGCTTCAACTTTTCTTCTGTTATCTTTAAATTCCCATTTAGATTCACCAAGATAATCTGGTTTCTTAACTTTTAAAATCATTTCTGATTCAGATTCTATTGTTTTTTCAACTAATAGATTATCTCTAGCTTCTTGAGAAATACTAAAATCTTGATTAATCAAAAAATTTGATTTTGGAGTTAAGTAATATAGTTTATCCGCTGCCTGAAGTTCAGATAAAGGTAATTGCAACTTATCTATACTGTACAATAAATCTTTATCACTTGGAGGTGTATAAATATAAAGCTCATTCGTGTTGGCATTTTTTGCTAAAGCTATGAATGTATTTTGTAAATCTAAAATTTCTTCTTTATTTTGGATTGTTTTTCTTGCTTTTATAAAATCTACGAAGATATGAGACTTTACTTGAACTAAATAATCAATAATACGTTTTAAATCTAAATGTTTTGAATTTTTATCCGGGGAATAATTCAAGACATTTTTGAGCCAAACAGTAATCGAACCTTGCTGTATATCGCTTAATAACAAAGCTGGTTCGATATCTAAATCAAGGGATTTAATTAAAATTTTATCTGTTACTTGACAAAAATCTATAAGTCCGGAAAAAGCCCGAAAAATTCTGCCAGGATCTTCTGTATCTTGTGCAAAGTCTATCCGAAAGCCAAAATCTGCTGTATTCGCGGGAGTAACCAAGGGTTTTAATACATAGTTTTAAGTAAACCCATATACTATAAACCAGGTTATGGCTTTTTTGACTAATATCAAATATTCAAGTGTAAATTTTGGAGAAAGTAAGCACAGTTTGTGTTTAGCCGGTAGGCAATTTGCCCAAATTAACTGCCTAAATTACCGGAGCATTAGAAATTTTGCAGGCTGATTTTTCTACCTACCTCAGCTAGATAATTGCTCTATTTATGGGGATTTTGGTTTGCCAAACTTGTTCAAATTCCGCTTTGGAAATTTCAAATTCTTGGATATCCCCATCACCTAATCTTTGATCGCATAGCCTGCCAAAATTATCCGCGTGGTGGCTGCCATCGTAAGATAATACGTTGCCGTTTTCGTAAACTTCTAATTGTCTGTTGGCATATAAATCAATACCAATTTCCATAAAGTAGGTACTTGTACCCCAAGCATCGTAGTCACCTCCAAAGGCTTCATCCCAGAACCATTTGTAATATTTCTTTACTTTTCGTAATAGAGACATAATATCCTTACTCCTAATTAGAAATTGCGACACTAAAACTAATCTACGAGAGTATGCCTTTCAAAGTAGATTTTAGACAAATACTCTTGCAGGATCAGGTGCTACCAAAAGTTGGAATTTACGAAGATTAGTTTTAGTCCTTGAGATTGCCTGCGCCTGAATACTTATTTTAGGCGTCAGATAGGGCAAGCTTTCACAAGTACACTATTATTTTACAGTAAAATTGCTAACTTTTGTGTTGTATGTATTAGCTATGTCGTAGTATTTCTCGAACTTCCATTAAAATAATTCCCAACATATTTTTGCCACTACCATCAGAACCACAACCCCAATAGAAATCGATAGGCGAGTTTTCGACGATTGCTTGATTGCCTGTGTCAAGTAGAATTTCTTTGATATCTGCATGGGTTGTAAATTTGCGGAGAACCGCTGACCGCATGATGTTATCTTTGACTTGCTCCCAATCTTGACGCAGGGGACGAGTTCTTTCTCGCCCCATTTTTGCAGCATCCTTCGGGGTTTTGACTAGGCGAATTTGTTCTGCATGGGTTGTACCAACAAATTTTTGGGCTTGAAAATAATGTTCGCTGGTATGCCAATACAACCCATCTAACTCAAAACCGTGGGGCGAAAAGTTAGAAAAACAGCCATATTGTTCACGAGTGCTGTAAAAATAAATTGTCATTGATTTTATCACCCTAAAAACTCTGCCCAGATCAATAATAAACCACCAAATTTGCCAAACCCTTTTACCCAAATATCTCCGAAGAAATATAGTAAAAATCGCTTTTACTCGTGAATATCAAGTTTTTAGGACTGATCTATTGAATTTGCCAGCTAGATACCTGCTAATCTTTGAATTAGGTATTTTTTAAGCTGGCTGTTCGCTGCTTGCTAATTCCCTAGGTTCATAGTGACGGCAATCGTGACACGGGCCGCTGGGATTGACAGCACAACGTACATAACCAGACCGGGCGTTAAATTTGCAGCTGATGTCACCAACCAAGTAGCCTACCCCTTCTAAATAGTAGCGATCGCCTTCAACCGATCTAATATTTTGCCGTAACCGCCTCCCAGAAACGTTTATAGATACTTGCTGCAACCTTCTACGTTCTCGCATATGGGTTTGACGGAGCACCCACAGCGAAATCAGGGACGGTAATAAACCAATGGTAATCACCAAAAGTGTTTTGAACACCTTGTCTTTACCTCTTTTGTGCGCTGATTGATCAGCCCTGATTATGCACTCTAGTTTTCACAGAAGCGCAACTTTTAGGGCAGTGGCAGTTTGGCATCAGGTAATTCTGTAATAGTCATACTTGCTGCCACTTCAATCAGCATAACTGTTACAGCCTAGAAGGTGGGCTGTGATTGAATTTTCCTAATTTTAAGATTTGTTGATCAGTGAAGAGAGAAGTAAGTGCCTTGTGATTGTGCTGCTGTGCTGTCAATCTTTATTTTTTAGTTTGCTGACGGAGTTGCTGTGCTAGCAGCGCTGCTTCTTTTTCTGCCCGAAATAAATCAACTTTTCGCGTCGTCAGGATAAATGACTTGTCTGGCTTTTGTTTCACCCAAGGAACGCTAACTGTAAAATAGTGACAAATCTTTTTGTATGTCTTCTCCAGAGGAAGTGAGTAACGTCTTTGACTATTGAAAGTGCTGGCCATTGCTCTCAACTCCAATATTGCCGCTTCTAACTCCCTAGCTATTTGGTTGATGCGTTGCGCCTGCGCTGCTAAACGTTCCCACTCACAGATGATTTTTTCTTCTTGGGGTTGTAGTGGTGTAATCGCGATCTTTACAGTTGTCCGATGCGATCGCGCGGTTTTGTGCGCTGTAGGTAATCGCACCGAGCGCAAAACTGGAAACGAGATAGGTGAGTTGTAGCTGTCTTGGTTTTTTTTCATGCTTCCTCTAGCAAGGCTACCCGACTTGTAAGGCATTTTAGCACCAAGATAGTACATAAATACTATAAATAATTTATCCACCAATTAATCGTTTTACATGAGCCGGAAATCTAGCATTTTGTAGAGCCTGAGCAGCTGTGCTGGAATCTTGTACCCAAAATTGCCTGCCAAAACGTACAAGATAACGATCCTCTCCGGCTTGTACAACGCCAATCACTGGGATTTTGGCTTTTTCTTTGTCCCCCGACTGTTCTTGCAAAATAGTTCTCAGGCGATGATTTTCTTGATCGTCAGATGCTTGTTGAGGATTTAGTTCTACCATCACCATTTTGACTGTTTCTACTTGTTCGGCATCTTCAACAATAAATTGAGTTTGGTCATCTCGTCGGTCTACTTTGCCCCAAATAATCAATCTGGCATCAACTTCAAGTAGAGAACTAATGCGTTCATAGGTTTTGGGAAAGACGACTGCTTCTGATTGTGTAGTTAAATCTTCTATTTGCAAAATCGCCATCGGGTCGCCTTTTTTGGTGACTACTTTTTTAACATTATTCAGCATGACAACCGCGCACAGCATGGTGTCATTCTTTTGTGCGCCAAGTTGCGACAAGTTAATCGGAGTCAGAACCGAGGATGATTGCTGGATCGATTTTAGAGGATGGTCAGATACATAAAAACCCAATAGTTCTTTTTCTAACCGCAACTTTTCTTGTGGGGGAAAATCCTTAACATCTGGAGCTTTGGGAGCAGACTCAAAGGCGTTATTAGCTTTTTTACTATTAGTGGCAGCAAATCCACCCAATAAATCAAAGAGATTTCCTTGACCACTGGCTCTATCTTTAGCGCGGGATTGTGCCCAATCATAGACTAATTCTAAGTCGTGAATTAATTGGTTGCGGTTGGGTTGAATTCTGTCAAAGGCGCCACAATGAATCAGTGACTCTACAGTCCGGCGGTTGAGGGCGCGTAAATCGATGCGATCGCAAAAATCGCCGAGGTCTTTAAACTCCCCTTTCTCCTCTCTCGCTTCTAAAATACAGGCGATCGCATTTTGACCCACGTTCCGAACTGCTGAAAATCCAAACACAATCTTACCTGCGGCTGGCGTAAAGTCCAGACCAGAGCGATTAATATCTGGCGGATCTATCGGAATCCCCATACTCACGCAGTTGTCAAGATATTTTCTTACCTTGTCAGTGTCGCCACTGTTAGCCGTCAACAGCGCCGCCATATATTCTAATGGGTAATTAGCTTTTAAATATGCAGTTTGATAAGTTACATATCCATAAGCCGTGGAATGGGATTTATTGAAGCAATTAGCAGCTATCAAACCATTTTTAGCGACAAAATTATGGTCGCGCTCCACCCCAATGTCATAGACATTTTCTCTGCCTACATAACTACGCATGATGATTTTAACCATTTTTTTTAACTCCCAAAATAAAATCTGTGAAAAATAAAATACTATTTAGGCGGGCTAAAGCAACTGGGCAGAAATTGCCAAAATGTACTAAAATCAATGACTTGAGTCACAAAGAGAGCAATCATGGCATCCATCCGCGAGTTGCACGAACAGCTTATTAAAAAAGAACGTTCTGCCGTTGAAATTACCCAAGAAGCTTTAGACCGTATTCAAGCATTAGAGCCGAAATTGCACAGTTTCTTAAGTGTGACGGCACAACAGGCGTTAGACCAGGCTCGTGCTGTGGATGCCAAAATCGCTGCTGGAGAAGAGATTGGCATTCTAGCAGGGATTCCCATTGGCATCAAAGACAATATGTGTACCAAGGGTATTCGCACCACTTGCGGCTCACGGATTTTAGAAAATTTTATCCCGCCTTATGAGTCCACAGTAACCCAAAAACTAGCTCTTGCTGGGGCAGTAATGGTGGGCAAAACCAATTTAGATGAGTTTGCTATGGGCAGTTCCACAGAAAACTCTGCCTACCAAGTCACCGCTAATCCTTGGGATTTATCACGGGTTCCGGGTGGTTCTTCTGGGGGTTCAGCAGCGGCTGTGGCGGCAGATGAATGTGTTGTCTCCCTCGGTTCTGATACTGGTGGTTCGATTCGCCAACCTGCATCTTTTTGCGGTGTGGTAGGGATGAAACCGACTTATGGATTGGTTTCTCGTTACGGTTTAGTAGCTTACGCTTCATCTTTAGACCAAATTGGGCCATTTGCACGCACAGTCGAAGATGCGACGATCTTATTAAATGCGATCGCAGGTCACGACCCCAAAGACTCGACTAGCTTGAAAGTTCAAGTTCCCGACTACTCTGCCAGCTTAAGACCAGACCTCAAAGCCAGAAAAAAACTCAGAATCGGTGTAATTAAAGAAACTTTTGGTGAAGGGTTAGACTCTGAAGTAGAAAAAGCTGTTACCGCAGCCATCGACCAACTACAAAGTTTGGGAGCAGAAATTCATATAGTTTCCTGTCCCCGGTTCCGCTATGGCGTCCCAAGCTACTATATCATCGCCCCATCAGAAGCATCAGCCAACCTAGCTCGTTACGATGGCGTCAAGTACGGCTTGCGATCGCCTGATGCTGACAATCTGCTGTCAATGTACAATCGTACCCGTGCTGCTGGTTTTGGTGCAGAAGTCAAGCGCCGGATTATGATTGGCACCTATGCTCTTTCTGCTGGCTATTACGACGCCTACTATCTGAAAGCGCAAAAGGTTCGCACCCTGATTAAAGAAGATTTTGAAAAAGCTTTTGAACTCGTTGATATTTTAGTTTGTCCGACTTCTCCCACCACAGCATTCCAAGCAGGGGAAAAAACTACTGATCCCTTGAGTATGTATTTAACCGACTTGATGACTATTCCCGTGAATCTTGCTGGTTTACCGGGTTTAAGCCTACCCTGTGGTTTTGATCACAAAGGGCTACCAATAGGATTGCAACTAATTGGCAAAGTGCTGCGAGAAGACCAACTGTTTCAAGTAGCTTATGCTTACGAGCAATCTACTACTTGGCATCTGCATAAACCCAACATCGCCTAAAAACTCATCCCGATCCTCAATGACTAACGACTAATGATTTCTGGAGTGTATGTAACTACCTTAACCTCACCCTCGCCCCCTAAAGGTTTTAGTTGTTGCTGATTGACAGAAACCAATACAGCACCGGCATTACCAGAGCTTACGGTCAAATGTCTTTTTGCTGTCCAGCTTTTGCGTTCTCCCTTGGTTAAGATTCCCTCAAATTCAGTCTTGCCATCAGCTTTTACTTGCAACTGTGATCTGCCTTGAAGTTCTAAGGTAACTTTAACTGTTGAAATGTCCGTACTACTGGGGGATGGTACGGCTAATGAATTTAACGGTGATAGTAATATTTTTTGTTTGCCCTGTGGTAGCGGGTTTTGTCTCTGAACTAGTAGAAATTCGGCTGTCAGTTTTGGATTAAGTCTATAAAAGAGTCCGGCTGAGGCAGCTACTAATAATAGAATGTAGACGATAATGAGTGGTATCTGGATATTGAGTTTATGGTCTAAACTATAACTATGATTATTGCAGTCTATAGGGATAAAATTAATCACCAAGCTATTTGCCAACGCATTGCCATCAAGTCCTAACGCATCTGCGTAACGGCGGATAAAACCTTGAATATACACAGGTTCAGGTAATTCTACAAATCGCCATTCTTCTAAAGCTTGCAAAAACACTAGTCGAATAAGTGTTTGAGCAGCTATGTCTTCTATACTAAGAGATTTTGCTTGTCTTACTTGTCGTAAATGTGTGCTTATTTCCTTTAGCTGCTTTTCCTGAGCCTCATTTAAGAGCGTCACTTTCTTCTCCTGATGTAGATGAATGTGTAGTATTTAATTAGTTAGATAAGTACAAAGACTTACAGAGATTTATTCTTTGACCTAAATTGATGAAAAACTTTCTTGATAATAGTTTAATCCTAGTTTGAAAATGCTAAAGCTGCCATAATCAGTAACCAGTATTGTATACACTCTAAAATAGAGACGCTGTACGGAAGAACATATATACTATTTATGAAGTAGGGTTTGTTGTAGCGATCTGCAC